>CALIGI010000230.1 GCA_938021205.1 uncultured Pseudanabaenaceae cyanobacterium | reverse complement strand
GGGCCAGCGGCGATCGCCACGGAACTCAATCGCCTCTTCCCCCAGCTAACCCAATGGGCGCTGGGCAGAGCAGTTGGAAGTTGAGCGGTTGGCGATCGCTATGACTGACATCGCGAAGCCTAGCGTAGCTATCTGAAATATTTCCGGAGGGAAGCTAGGAAGGGGGTCGGTTTCATCGTTTGCTAGAGTCATCAATACAGGAGTTGAAGACCCGTCAGATTTACTGACCCAATTGGAAGGGAGAAGCGTATCAAGGGCGTCCGGACTTCGTGATGCACTACATGATCGGACCGGTGGTGTTAAGCAGTAGCCCCCTTTTCATAAATCTTCTGGTAAGAGGATGCACAAAATTAATTACCGATTTTTAGACCTCAAAAGTCCACCGGGGCTGGACAAGGTACATAAATAATTTTGCATAAGCGCTTACCAGAGGAGGCTGGGATAATCTCACCTCACTATCCGTTGACTAAGGGACTTCAGATTTGGAAATCATCCTAAAATCTTGCAATTGCTGAGCAATGTCAAGATTCAGAGGCTAAAGTCGGATGATTAAACTTTTGGAAGTCCCTGCGTAAAGTGGCTGGCTTGCTGCAGTTAACTATCTCAAGGTAGCGCGGAAACCAATCGCTCCTTCACCTGCATAAGTATTGCTGCCTTGTAATGTCTTACCATCGTCACTGGAGCTCACATCAAGAGCAACAACATTTTGCCCAGTGCGGCATCCTAGCACCCAAGATCCACCTGGATTCCAGGGAGCAGACGACCCACCCCACTGGTTCTCCACCGTATAAGTATTTGATACAGTTTGGCTGCCTTTAAAACCAATGGGTCCTTCGTTAGCATAAGTATTAGTGCCTTGTAAAGACTTTCCACCATCACCAGACGTGACTGTGACAGCGACGACAGCTTGGTTGTCACGACAACCAAAAACCCAAACCCCACCAGGATGCCACGGTGCAGACGTGCCTCCCCACTGATTTTCTACGTCATATACGCCGCCATCGATAGCTTCGCTCTTAAAGCCAATAGGACCTTCCCCTGCATAGGTCATGGTGCCATTCAAGGTATTGCCGTCATCGCAGGATGTGATATTAATGGCAACGACATCTTGGCTGGTACGGCAACCGATCAGCCAAGTGCCCCCTGGATGCCAAGGGGCAGAGGCTCCGCCCCACTGATTCTCTACCACATAGGTATTGGTTTGAGTTAGGTTGGCTTTGATGCCGATAGGGCCTTCACCTTTGTAAGTCATGGTTCCAGTCAAGGTTTTACCATTATCGTTTGAACTGACATCAAGTGCGATAACGGGCTGGCCTGAGCGACCGCCAATAATCCAAACGCCTCCTTCATGCCATGGGGCTGAGGAACCACCCCATTGGTTTTGAACTTGATAAAGGTTGTTTTGTAATTTGCTAGTTTGCGACATGAGATTCTCCTTTCAATGTATTTGAACCAAACTAGTTCTGCAACATACAATTTTCTAATTGGTTCGTCTATAAAACGTTTGGACTCATGCAATTATGATTTTTTTGAGTTAATGCAAAATTTGAGAGATTCCAGTCTGCTTGCACCGCCCAGAAGAGTGACATTGCTGCAAAGTCTGTGCATTTTTGCTCTAGGATTGCACCGTGGCTGAGGAGCGATCGCACCAGTTCTAGCTCCCCTAACCAGGCTACCCAGCAACACCGCTGCACCATAGGTTGATGTGCGATGGACATCTGCACTCGCTTCCAATAGGACGTCTGCAAGCTTCACAGCGGAGAGAGAAACTGCTCCAATCAGCCGAGACTCTGCCCCATCATTGCCATTCACTGCTGCATCATATTGAAGTAGCAACCGGACAAGTTCTGCTTCTCTAGCATGGGTTAGCCAGCCGTTGAACAGCGTATCGAAGACCTAGTGTAGCGGGTCAAATTCATTGATTTGGTTTAATGCCCACGGGATGCGCTGAGTTGAATATTCGAGATGTAATAACAACTATCTTTCGACTTCCTCGACAGAACTATTTCCAAGGTAGATGCGAAGGGACTCGGCTGTGGACATGATGAGTTCTCCTGGAGGGTGCCTTTTGAAGCTTGCGTGGCATCTCTCCTGATTCGGAGCGTAGCCCAGTTCATCCAGATGCTGTGCTGTCTTAAGGTTTCTACACTTTGATTTTGCCACTCAAAAAACTGGCACTGTATCTCTGGGGTGACCTAATTTCCTGGGGCATCTTAGAGGTAGCTGAGGAGTCAGGTTGAAGAATTAGAACGACTGAGCGATCGCCATTATTGCGAGCCAAACGATTGGAGCTTGATCCCCATGCTTTGTAATCAAACCCGTCAGTCTCGCCATTGTGAAGGTTGGCGGGCGGGCGTCAATAATGTGAGCCTTTATTTCCAGCGCTGGCATTCCGCCCAGAAGCAGCCTGCTAAAGCGACTGTGGTGATTGTCCATGGCCTAGGCTCCCACAGCGGTTTGTTTCAGCCTCTGGTGGATCGCCTGTTGGCTCAAAACTATTGTATTTATAGCTTTGACTTGCGGGGTCATGGGCGATCCGAGGGCCAGCGAGGCTATATCAATCGCTGGGATGAGTATCGGGAGGACTTACGGCAATTTGTGAACTGGGTGCAGTGGCAAGAAGGCGATCGCCCCTGTTATTTGATGGGCAATAGTTTGGGAGCAGCGATCGTCCTGGACTACAGTTTGCAATTCCCTGACTCAGTGGATGGATTGATCTTGTCTGCGCCAGCAGTGAGTACCCAAGGGATTTCACCGTTGAAGCTTAAAGCTGGCCGATTGCTCTCCCAGGTGTATCCGCACTTCAGCCTCAGTACAGGCTTCAAGCAGAAGCAGCCTTCCACCCGAGATACTGCGGTGAATGCAGCCTATGCCAATGATCCCCTACGTCACAGCCGAGGCACGGCGCGCTTGTCCACTGAGTTTTTCCAGGTTAACCAGCAGACTTGGCAGAACATTGGCGAGTTGGAATTGCCGACGCTGATCCTCCAGGGCTCTGCCGATGTTGTGGCTCCGGTGGCAGTGACACGGCAGTTCTTTGGACGGATGTCGGGAGAGAATAAAAGTCTCTATGTCTACCCCGATGGTTATCACGAGATTTGCAATGACATTAATCGAGATCAAGTGATTGGTGATTTATTGAAGTGGTTGGACAAGCAAGGTCGGACTGAGGCTCTGATGGCTGATGAGGTGAAGCAGCAGGTGAAGGGGGGGTAAGGTTGGGGGAGTTCGGCCATGATCGATAGTTAGTATTGGGATGAGAGCTTAAGGGCTGTAGTGCTCGATAACCTTGACCTATCTATGAGATTTTGGAGACTGTACTGAATTAAACGAGCTGAATGCTTGCCTTGACATGGCCTTTTGTTCTTCACTAAAGGTGACGGTCACGTGAGTGGGGCAATGGCATGAAGCTATCTAAAGAAGATGCAGATCTGTATTTTGATTTAATGTGGCGGCTGATGTTCTTTGGAAATCAGCAGCTTGGCCTGATTGCGAAGGTACGAGATATCGAGGCTTATTGCGATTTACCCCAAGAATGCAAAGTCAAGGTTCGTGCGGCTGTCTTTGCCCAGCCCACTCTGATTGAGCAATATGTGCAAGAGAATCCAGATCGACTCTCGGAGGATAAGCTGGCGATCGTGGGCCAGTGGAAAAAATTCATTCTGCGTGAGTTCTACATTGAGCGGCACCTCAAAAGCTATAGCATTTTTATTGATGGTGATGATAATGTCTATGGGGTGATCGGTCTGTATGAAAGCCTCGGAGACATCATCCATAAAAGCTATTTACCCGCCTATGTCAAAACGATTCTCTTGCCGTTTAAAGGGCATGTTATTTATGACGGCTTGATACAGTCCTCTTCAATCTTTTTTGGCAGTGGGATCAAGTCCGAGCTCAAGGAAATCTATTTGCGAGCCAAGCAGCAGGGCAAGATCACCGCTAGCTTTGAGAAGCCTGCCAAAGCCAGTCGGTCTAGTAAAGCTAAAAAGCTTAAAAACTGGCGTTCTGAGATTGAGCTGCTGAATAAGATGGCAAAGCCGTTAAAGGGAGGAGCGGGGCAACCCGCCCTTTATAGCCCTGTCTTTAGCTTGGTAAAGGCTAGTTTGGATCTGGCCTTGGTCGCTGTTACAGACATGTCAAACACAGAGCTATTATACAAAAAACTCGAAAAGGTGAATCGCGCTTTTCGGAAAGTGGAGGATACGATCTATCGAATGTAAGAGAGGAATGGGGGAGCGATGGGCTGCTCTGCCATAGCCCATCAGTGATCTACGTACTGCTGCTCGATTGTAGAAATGTATCGCTCTGTTCTGTTTCATGTGTAGCCGTTTCTTTTTGCAAGCGATCCCTAGGGATCAGCAGCTATCCTGAGAGTAAGCCTAAATAACGGCGAAGTTTCTAAAAGTCCTCGACTCATTGGATGGATGAATTGAGGTGATTTAACTCTCCTTGGAGTTGGCTGTTATTGGCTCTATTCCTCTTGGCTTTGGAATAGTTAGTCGTTCAGTAGATCTTTCTTTGACTGATTGTGAAACCCCATTTGAAGTTGTGGTGTTTCTTATGGGCTTGGGAGTAATTTCCCATTGAATTAAAGGAAAGGGTGCTGGCTTGGCTAACGAGTTAAGTCTTAGCGGGAGCGGGGTGCAAAAACACTTCGACTTTGTGCATGTCTATTTTAGCTAGGTTATATGGTGAGTTGGCTCAAGCTCCTGTGACAAGGGAGCCTAAGCAACCCATTTTGGGCAAGACTTTGCCTGAATTGTTGGATGAGGCCTGCGATCGCCGCCCCAACCCCAACGCTTTTAATCAGTTTCGTCAAGGTCAGTGGCAGCCCTGGTCAAACCATTCTTTTCGCGTGGCGATGGAAGATATTGCCAAGGGATTATTGGGACTGGGGCTAGAGAAGGGCGATCGCGTGGCCTTCTTGATGCGCAGCGATTTGCAGTTTGCCTTGGCTGATGTAGCCTGTGCCCGAGTAGGGCTGGTGAGCGTTCCAATTACGCTGACAGAAACCCTCGCCAATATCGCTTTTGTTCTCAACCATTCAGAAGCAAAAGTCCTTTTTGTTTCCAATTTAGATCTGCTCTATCAAGTGGTGCCCCAGCTCTGGGATACCTGCCATTTGCACAGCATTGTGGTGGTGGATGTGCCCCAGAATTGGCCCGAAGAACGCCAGCAGAAATTACAATGCTCCCTGGGCTATGAGGTCTGTGCTGAAGCTTGCACGAGCCCTGGAGAATGCCTTTGTTTGCCGACGTTTGTGGAGAAGGCTGAGACAGATCGTAATTGTCCAATTTTTCCCCAATGTATTCGCGCATTCTCCTGGGCAGAATTACAGGCCCAAGCCAGGGAAGCGATGGTTGCTTTACCCGTTGAGCTGTCGCCCCAGGACCTGGCGACGATCCTCTATACCCCGGTGGCATCAGGGGAGCTGAAGGGGGTGATGCTGAGCCATGAAAATCTCTCAGCTAATGCCCTTACTGCTTTTCGAGATTCCCAGATTGCCTGGGGGGCTCAGGAGCGAGCTTTAACTTTTTTGCCTCTGACCCATGTGTTTGCGCGAGCTCTATTCTATGGTCATCTCTACTACGGGCACAGTTTGTATTTCTCTGCCCCTAGCCGGGTGATGAAGCATCTGATGGCTGTGAAGCCGACGATCTTTGCGACGGTGCCACTGCTGTTGGAGAAAACCTATAGCAAGCTCCAGGAGCTAAGTGAGGCAAGACCTGCCCAGCAATTGGCTGATCCATCGGCTCCGCGCCTGCGCCATTATTTCCACAGTCTTAAGCGGCGTCTTTTGCCCCAAGGGTTGTCGGCATCTGTCTCGACTCGACTGCTGGCCTGGGGTCTACAGTTGGCTCAGCAATATGAGCTGAGGCAATCGCTGGGACTGCTGTATCGTTTGCAATTGCAGCTGGCAGACTGGCTGGTGTTTCGGCGCTGGCGATCGCAGTTCGGCGGCAAGCTCAGCATTATGCTCTGTGGTGGAGCACCGCTGCGGCCCGAGGTGGCCCGAGTCTTTGCAGCGGCGGGTTTTCCGCTACTCCAAGGCTATGGTCTGACCCAGACTAGCTCGGTGATTGCCTACAGCCGAGGAGCGCAGGTGCGAGCTGACACGGTGGGCTTGCCAGCGGTGGGGGCGGAGGTGAAGCTTGCCGCCGATGGTGAGGTCTTGGTTCGTGGCCCCTTTGTGATGCAGGGCTATTTTAAGGATGAGGTGGCGACCCGAGCGGCGATTGGGTCTGATGGCTGGTTCCATACGGGCGATCGCGGCCAGTTCGACTCCGAGGGGTTCCTCAGCATTACAGGCTCGAAGAAGTCGCTGTTTAAGTTAGCCACGGGCAAGTATGTGGCGGCGGAGGCTTTGGAGCGAGAGGTAATGCGATCGCCCCTGGTGGCCCATGCCGTTGCGGTGGGTCGCGGTCGCAAGTTCTGTGGCC
>CALIGI010000229.1 GCA_938021205.1 uncultured Pseudanabaenaceae cyanobacterium | reverse complement strand
ATCTGGTTTCAATGACAGCTCCATCGTTACAATCAACCTAGGAATCCGTTCAGGACTCAAGGAACTGTCAGATGCCCCGCTCAGCCATTATTCAGGCCGACCAGTCCTACAGCTTCTCGGACTATTTCAAGCTCAATTTTGCGCCCCAGGACATCCTGGCCTATTTTGACGCTACACTTCAGCGTCGTTCTCTCAAGCTGCCGCAATACGATGGCGAGCTGGATCGCCTGACGGAGCTTAAGGGTCGCATTGAGGAAAGCTTGCCTCGGCTGAGCCTGACGAGCGAGATGGCACGGCGGGAGTTTTTGATTGCGCCTGTGCTAACGGATGTTTTGCATTACACCGAGGCTCAGCTCGATGTGGAGTATCCGGTGGCAGTCAGCAATCAGCTCAAGGGGTCACTGGATTATCTCTTGCAAAATCAGCAGACGTTTTTGGTGATTGAAGCGAAGAATGAGGATTTGGAACGGGGGTTTGTGCAATTGGCGATCGAGTTGATTGCGCTAGACCAGTGGATTGAGTCGGACCAGCCAGTTTTGCAGGGAGCAATTTCGACGGGGAATGTTTGGCAGTTTGGGCAACTTGATCGGCAGTCTCGTCAGGTCACTCAAGATTTGGATCTCTATCGAGTACCTGCTGATGTAGAAGAGCTGCTGAGGGTTTTAATCAAAGCGCTTTGACTTGCTCCTTGCCTCTAGTTCCTAGGCTTTGCCTGGGAACAGGCTGTTTCGAGGCTCCTGCCTCCTGTTTTGTTTCTTTAACACTAGCGGCAGGAGCCGCAGCCGGAAAGTGTTCAGGGCAAAGCCCTGCCACCAGAGAACACTAGCGGCAGGAGCCGCAGCCGGAGTCCCTCGTCCTTTAGGGGAGAGGGATTTAGGGTGAGAGTAGCTAGACTTACGCCCAAGCCTACAAGCCTACTAGCTATAACCGCAATCATAAGTAAACGAGGTTAACCCTTTTACTTAATGATTGCGGTCGCTTGGCATTTTCTTCAGTGGACGATGTGCTGTCGAGAAATGTCTAAGGTAGCAGGGGGCAAGTATCAGCCCAAGCTCTCTGAGAACCAGCCTCAACTCCACTAGGTGCCTCTTTAACTCTGCCAGTACCTCCCAGATTGTCTAGATGTGCTCCACTCGCAACACCACAAGCCTTAGGAACTCCATCCTGTGTATAGAGTCGCCATACCACTCCAGCACTATTAACTCGATAAAACCCATCTGCGACTTTGCAAGTGCCAGTCCATGATCTTTGAAAACCAGCATCAGCTCCATTTGGTAAATTCTTGACCCGACCAGCGCCTCCCAAATTATCTAGATGTGCTCCGCTGGCAATGCCACATGCTTTAGAATCGTTATAAAGCCACCATACGACTCCAGCGCTATTAACTCGATAAAACCCATCTGCTAACTTTGAGTTAAATGCCACTTCAGTATTGGATGCAATTTTTTTTGCTTCTCTTTGTGCTGCTCGATAAGCATCACCACCCATCCTATTAACGGCAGAATGATACCCATTTGCTGTTTCTGAACACAGCTTTTTTTGAGTGACATGCCAAACGCTATTATAAGTACTTTTACACTCATTCCTAAGGCCAGTACTAAATTGGTTGTCACAGTCTTCTTTCCTATTTCCAAGAGTCTCATAGCATTTATCATGCTCCGCACAATGAGGTCCAAAATTTGCTCCTCCCCAACTGTCTCGTATTGCTAGTCTTTGCCACTTACTTGAGCCACAGTTACCTAACTGCGCAATTTTTTGAATCCCTGCAAATTGATCCGAACTGTTTTCTCCATCAGAGAATTCTCTAATCGGATATTGGGATCTATCTTCACTGATGTGAGATTCGTTCGAAGTCGCAGATAGAACAGAGACTGGAGTAGCTACGCTTACAGCGGTTAAGGCAAGGGCAGACAGAAGACGAGTAACAATGCTCATGGGTAGTAAAACTGTGTGGAACGTTTCCCGGATGCTGATTCTTTGCAGACAAGAGAAAATCTCAGCTAGAAACTAACGAAGAAGAGTAAAAGCCTTTTCTAAGATCTATCTAGATATAGAGATAAGCTTTAATAAAAGACTTATCTCAAACCAATAGGTTCTCTTTCTTTTTTCTTGTCATTTCTATAATTTCTAATGCTTTTCTTTAAGTTTGAGCCATGCTTTATAAATGGTGAATGAGCTGAGGTTAGCTCATTTGAGCTGCTGATTGTGACCAAGGCTGCTCGCTATTGATCAATCTCAATACCAAGCTCAACTATCCAGCAGAGGTGTTCTCGACAGATCGGTTCAACCGCTTCACCTGCCGAAAATACCGCTCCAGCATCTCCCGCTGCTGCTCCACCTCAGCCAAATCCGGCTCCACATCGCCATAGCGCCAATCTACATAGGCCCGCGTAATCCCCTGCGCCCACATCGCCGGATCCGCCGCACAATGTTCCTGCACCGCTTCCGCATATTCAAACGGCGTCTGTGCAGCCTCCTTCATCACCCCCTGCTCCGCCATACAAGCCAGCATCTGCTGATAGACCCGCTCCATGCTGGGTTGCTTTGCCAACCAGCACCGCCGCCGCCAAGCCTTCCACCAGCCCCGACCCAGCCAAGCCACAAACGCCAGGCCTGTCAAAATAACCAACCCACTAAAGAGCCCGACGACATCCGCCGACAGCAGCCCCAGCAATCGCCCAATCGTCTGGGCCAACAGCATCGCCACAAAAGCAAACACTGCATTCAAGCCATTGCGCAACGGCGATGGTAACCAGCCCGCCACCCACTGCCACAGCTTTTTCACCGTGCCAAACAACGCACTCTCCTCAACCGACGGCGGATACAGCGGATGGCCCGGAATGGGGTCAAACATATACCAGCCCTGGCCAGGGAAATACGCCTCCGTCAAGGCATAGGCATCACTGTTCTTGACCAAATATAGCCCTGTAAAGGCATTAAATTCCCCTGGCCCAAAGCCCACCGTTAGCCGCGCTGGAATGCCTAGACTCCGAAGCATCATTGTCAGGGTGGTCGAGAAATGATCCGGGTAGCCCCCCCGATTTTTATTCAAAAATGCTAGGACTAAATCCTCATCTTCACCAAAGAAGGGTAAGTTGGGCTGGATTTGATAGCGCTGCTTGAGCGCTTGAGTCAGATACAGCGTCTGCTCGTAGGGCGACGTGAGTTCGCTCGAAGCCTGGGCCATTAATTCCTGAGCTTTGGCTTCTAAAACGGGCTTTAGCTCTGCTGGAACTTCTAGATAGCGACCTAGGGTTTTGGGATAGTCTTGCCCCGCTGCTGCCAGGGCCGCCCGATCGCGATAGGGCACCTTTGACACCACCGTATAAGTCGTGCCATCAGTTAGGGGCACCGGCGATCGCAGTCCCCCGTCTAAATCAATCGCCACTTCCTCCGTGGGAAAATACAACTCTCTAGGTTCATGCATGGCCGGGATTAGATTCGGCAAATCTGCAACCATCGTGAACGTCTGAATCACCTCTCGCTGACGAGCCTGGAAAAAGCTCGTCGGAACCAAAAAACGATAGCTCCAAGGCGATCGCCTCAGCGTATTCGTCTCCTCATTCTGGCTCACCTCCCAGCCCTGGCCGGTGTACTTATCAAAAGCCATCACCCGCCAAAATCCCTCCACCTGAGAGCGCACCCGCATTACTAACTTCGGCGTCAGCTCCCCTCGCAGATTCTGATTCATCACGGTATTAAAACCGTAGTAATACTCCTCATCCGCTTCGCCGGGGCCGCGCTGGGGGCTATTGCCTCGACCGATCGCATTGGGATCACCGCCACCTTCGCCCTCGCCTCCTTCTGCATCAGGATTGGTCACATAGCCGGGATTGAACACCTGGCGATTGTCGAATTTCCCTTGTACATCAATGGGCGCTGACACCGGAAAGGTGCGGAGTTGGTAGCCCGGCAGGCGCGGCAACATCGCAAAGACGCTGAGACCGAGAGTCGTGACAGCCACTAAGACGACGAGCAATCGCTGGGGGGATAAATCTGGAGCGAGCTTAAAAACATTGAGCCCTCGCTGCACCGGCTCTGGCTTGATACCAATGCGAGAGCTGTAGTCGAGGATAAGGACCGGGAGAGCGATCGCCAAAAACAGAAACAAAAACGGCCCAAACACCAATGTCTGGCTCAGCGTCGCCGACACGCTGATAAGGATCAGACCAATCATCATCGAATAGCCCAGATCCTTGCGGCGCGGCAGATCAAAGCTGTGCAGCACCTGAAGCTGAATCAACAGCTCTACCAACACCAGACGCGTGTCATTACTGCGGCTCAGCAGATTGACGAAGAAATAACCCATGGCAATCAACATGCCAATGGCAATGCCAAACTTGATACCAATGTTGCGCTTACGGCGGCGTAGGTAGCTCAGCCCTGCACCAATAATGCTGAGAGGCACTGCCCACCAGATGAGATTGAGGCGATCGGTTAAATCAGCAGCGGCAATATCCGTCGCAATAATGCCAATGGTCACCAAGCCCTGAACCAAGACCCGCAGGACAATAGAGTCCTCGGGAGGGATCTTAGGAATAGAAGCCATTCGGCTGCGCCACTGAGCCATCATGTGCGTTTTGTCCCTTTCCTTTCCGTAAGATCCCATTTTGAAGGATCAATTGAGGTTTGGGGTAATTCTCGCAATGAACATGGCATCAAGCCCAGGATTGCGTAGGGACATGGCAGTGCCATGTCCAGCCAAACTGCAGCCACAGCAATAGATTGACGGCACAGTCACATCTGAGCATCTGATCCAGTATTAGTCCCTGTAACCGCCGGACATGGCATTGCCATGTCCCTACTGAGGCGGCATTTAATTTTTGGGGCTATTAAACAGCTCGTAAACCTGGCGGCAAAAGGTTTTCAGTAAGTCTAGCTTCTCATCAGCAGGGCGCTTTTCTCCTCGTACGGGCCAGTCTCCAACCGTGGAAAGCCGCCACTGTTCACCGTTATAGCTAAAGCCCAACACCTCCAGACCAATCAAGCGCGACGTATCCCCTTCAGAGAAGAACCGCATCTGCACCAACATACTGCGGCATTCGTATTTGGGATTCCAACCAGGCAGGTGAAAACCAATATCAATGGAATCGGGGTCCATCATCGATCGCGTATCTGCGTCATTGGCCCAGGGCTTGAGGTCTGTACGCACCATGGGGAACTGCGCCTTAAACAGCGTGACAACCGAGGCAATCTTGGTTGTGAGTTCTAGGCTCGTGGCCTGCTCCGCTGCATTCACACTGATGGCTCCGCTACCGTTGATCTATTCTCGCATTACATTTCTTCATTTCCAAGGTAAAAGTACTCTAAGCCCCTACTAATTCCTAACGCTGGGGCCTAAATAATGTGCGTCATCAAGCCAGCAACCATGACCCAAGCCTAATCCCAGTTGTTTACGATCTCGGTTACGGTGCTACGGCTGCGAACGACAGATTGACCGATGCAAGCCGTTGGGTCATCCAAGCATTCATCAGATTTTGCAATGAAGCCCATGGTTGAAAAGCCTGCTAAGCCTAAACAGGCGATCGCGGTAAACAGGCTGCTGATCATAAAAGCATAAGACATGGGATTTTCCTTCGCTCAGTGCTACTAACTTGGCTTAGGGTTCCCATGAATGGCGAGGGAGTTTTTGTCAAATTTAATACAAGATAGGTCCTCATTCCGTTGATTCCCCCTTGTCCAAACAGCAGTCTTAGAAAAGCAGGCTCAAATCCACAGCTTCTCAGTGAAATAGCTGAGAACTTCCCATGACAAAGTAGGGCTTGTTCCAGGGCATGATCTGCCTGCGACCCCCGACCAATCGAAACTTGTTTTTGTGCTGCTGGGTTGCTATGAGCAGGAGCTTCAGCCGATGCTGGTGGAGAGTCAAATGAGGTAGGTCGGTTTATTATTTGTGCGTCAAGAGGCTATTTGAGGCGACCTACGACATTGTTTCGATTCCGGTGATGACGGATATTCAGCGGGCAAATTCCTGTGATTATCCGGAGTTAGCGAGGTATGACTTGGCGACGAAGAAGATCTTGGTGGCGGAGCATCGGGCAAATAGTACGGGGTGGTTGTATCTCAAAGCTCAACCTTCGTAGTCATTGTTGAAAGTGAGGGGGCAGAGTCTGGCTCAAATCTCTTCACCCCCAAGCTGACGCAGCATTGAAACTGATGTGGGCCAACCCTGCTTTAGTAAAATCTCCAAATACTCGTCTAACTGAAGCGGTGGATTCTGGAGACGCCTCTGAATGTAGCTGTCTATTTCCAATCGAAACAGTGACTTCAGAGAAGAAGCCATGTTGAACTATCGCCTTTACAGCGTTTCAGTAAGGGGAGGGGCATGAGCGAGCTTGATTTGAGCGAGTTCAGCTTGAAATAGACTGACGCCCTCCTTCACCCCTCGCCTAATATCACTACCAGAATTTCTCTGGCCGGGATCGCACGAGTCATGGAACGTTCCAAGGATTGTATCCAACGCTATGTCAATAGCCAGTCAAAGACTGTCTCGAAGGAGGTAAAAGTGACAAAGAAAGCAAAAAAGCCCCTGACGGTTCAAATGGATGAGCTATGGTCATTTGTGGACAATAAGGGTAACAAGCAATGGGTGTGGTTGGCTCTGGATGCCCAGACTCGTGAAATCGTCGGACTTTACATCGGTGACCGCTCAGCTGAATCAGCGAAGAAGTTGTGGAAATCAATGCCTGCGGTCTATCGACAATGCGCTTTTATCTATACGGATTATCACAGTGGTTACCCTCCTGCATTACCCTCCAAAAGGCATCGAGCAGTGGGGAAAGAAAGTGGACTGACAAACTATATTGAGAGATTCAATTGTACTCTTCGGCAACGAGTCTCTCGATTAGTTCGAAAATCTTTGTCATTTTCAAAGAAGTTGGACAACCATGTTGCTGCAATTTGGAATTTTGTTCATCACTACAACCAGCAGTTGAGGCTTAAGCAAGAGCATATCGCTTCATTTTCTCCAGCCCTCTCTTAATATCACTACCCGATTTTGAGGCCGGGGAGTTTGAAGCCTTGGCGGAGGCTGTTGAGGGTGCCGTGTTTTTCGAGGTTACGGACGGTGCTTTTGATCAGGTGGTCTTCGGGGTTGCTGGGGTGTTTTTTGCAGAGTTTTTCCCAGGTTTTGGGCCAGGCGGTTTGGCAGTAGGTGAGGAGGTCTTCGGTGTAGAGGGCGGTGGTGCGGTTGTAGTTGGCCGATGTGCCAGCCTTGGGCTTCCAGGGCGTTGAGGATGTCTTGCTGGAAAGCGCTTTCGAGGCTGCTGGCCATGGCAGAGGAACTCCGTTTTTTTACTGAGTAGGGATGTTCACTCAGCGACTTCTAGCTTATTTCAAGTCATTGCCAGTTTATTCAGCACATTTTCTTGTCACAAAATGCACAATTGGTGACAAGAAGACATTTGCATTGTAAATTCATGATGTTGTGATCAATGAGCACATCAGTATGGCTAAGGAAAAGAGAGAACGAGTCACTGCAGATATCACCGATATTAAGCAGCAGATTCTCGAATATGCAGAGGTTTCGGGTGAGCTGACGGAGGAAGCTTGGGAGATGCTGACTGATGCGCAGAAGCTGGTCTATTTGGCGAAGCGTCAATTGAATCGGGTGCGGGGGACCAAGGGGCCGAAGACGGAAGATGAATGATGCGGAAAGGGATAGGGCAATCCGCCAGTTACAGGAAGATGTGGAGAATATCAGCTCTGCCATCGATCAATTGGGCAATGCTGTCATAGAGGCGGAGACGGCGAGGGTGGATAATGAAGCAAGGCTGAAGCAAGAAAATCGTGCTCTAAAAGATGAGTTGAGATTTCACCGGAAAAATCTGCAAGACCAAATCAATTATTTAGTGGAGAGGCTCACTGATGAAGATGGAGACCCATGAGGAGTTTATGGCTGATCTGGAGCTTTTCCATCAGGAAAGCCAGGCGATGGCGGATGAGTGGGCGAGGTGGCGGGAGCAGGATCGGGCCAGGAGGGCGGAGCGGAGGAAGCAGCGCAGCTTACAGCCGACGCTTTCTGATGTGATGGCGTTGCTACAACAGTTGATGGCTGAGGTTCACCAGCTACGAATCCAATCAAGTGAGCTTGCGTAGGTTGGGTGCAGCAACGCGAAACCCAACGGCTGAGGCTCAAAGCAGCAAGTTCTCAAAGGGCTGAGTATTTTTCCAGCGATAGGTATTGAAATCGCGTTGATCGACAGACAGGATGCGGCCATGGCCCAGTTGCTCAGCCAGGATGACCAATGAAGCGTCAGCTAGGTCCATGGGCAGGTTGGCGTATTGCTGTATGAGCTGACTAATTCTTTTGCAATGGCTGGTCTTAAGCTCAAAGATGCTGAATAATCCTTGGGAAAAATGATGGATGAAGTTGGCAGATGCCCCTGCACCTTTGCGTTTGAGGAGGAGGTAGCAGGTTTCGGTGATGACGGGCCAGG
>CALIGI010000228.1 GCA_938021205.1 uncultured Pseudanabaenaceae cyanobacterium | reverse complement strand
CAGTCACGATTTCGATGACTATTGGCAATTCCACAAATTACAGGAATTCAAACGCAATCATCTCAGCAATTTTCAAGACCCTGAAAGATTGTTATTCGCCTAAGCTAGGCTCTATTTCTTTACTCCAAAAGAGCCGCACCCAAGTAAATGTTGGAACTGTTGCTAGTGGCTAGGTCATAGGTGATGACGGGCTGGAGCGCTGCGGCTTGGTCGTTAAATAACACAGAGCCACGCACTGAGAGTGGAACGTTCTGAATGTCGTAACGGCCTTGCACTACGCCACCAAACTCCAGGTCATCAAAGCCATCTTCGGTGTCGAGGCCTAAGCTAGCACCACCACCGAGGTAGTGGCCTTGGAGTCCTGTGGGGCGTTGAGTTTGGGCGGTCGCGGGGGCGGCTAGGATGATTGCGGGAGCGATCGCAGCGAAGGAAAGGGCGATCGCGGCTTTAGTCGAAAATTTCATGGTGACTCCTCACTGAGTTGAGATATGGCGTTGGTTACATCACTTAGGACAGTGATGGTTTGTGACAACCCAAAATGGCGGACGGTGATGTGACTTGCAAGTGCCCTAAACAAGTTAGGTCATTGCTAAAGTGTGTGGACTTGACAGGAATTGAGGCGAGGAGAAAGCCTGCTTAGATCGCAGTGGAGTTAATCTCTTCTGTCCGAAGAGAAGAGATTTCTTGGTTGACTCTCTTGCCTTTCATGACTCAGTTTTAGCGTCTTAAAAAACAGTTTTCCTATGATGCTGGCCTCTTAAATAACTGGCACAGATTTTCAACCCTGGCAGGAACAAGTTCTCGAAAGGCTCGTCATGCCTCGCTATTTAATGCTGGATGCCACAGTAGGCAGCCCAAATGCTTGAACGTCCCTGCCTTTGATTCTTGGAGGTAAGTGTTTCTGGAAATCTAGAGTTGTGGCGATCTCTCTCTTTTCAGAAAACTGCTTTGTGTGCTCAATAATATAAGAAAGCACCGGCCTCATTCTGCCATTGCAAAAAGCTTTGGCTCAGAATCAGACCGGCGCTTTAACATTCCCGGTGAATGATTAGCTTGACGCGGATGCATTGCAGAAAGTTTCTGCAATGGGGCACAGTTTTAGGGAAAGCAGTTTCTTCGCAGAGAGATTTCCATGTCCAGTAATTCGATGTACAGCGAAGACCATTTTGTTCTGCTGCTGCCGGGGGAAGCGGAGCGTATTCTATCTGCCTTTGAGCTAACGGAGCAGCTCAAAGCGTGGGTGGTGCAACATGCCGATGCTTTACCCCTGGATGTGGTTCAGCTTCAGGGGGTAGAGGCGCAGGCGGAGGCACTGCGGGAGGGCTCCTGCGAGCTAGAGCTAGAGCCGGGCCGTAATGCCCAGTGGTACGCCATTCGTCTAGAAAAATAACCCGTATCAAGACAGCACAGTAGGCTATGGCATTGCCATAGCCTACTGTGCTGTCTTAGCTGGGCCCAATGTTTTAGGACGGTTCTATTGCTCGGTCTTTCAGCACCGACGGAATTGCCGCAACAACCTGCTGGGCTGTTTCCTGGGTACTTGCCCTGGGCTTCGGCACAATATGCAAGTCTGCATTGCTGTAAAGCGGACGACGCTCTTCCATGAGTTGGCGCAGAGTTTCCTTGGGATTGTCTGTTTGTAGTAGGGGACGGCTGCGATCGCGTCTCAACCGCTGATACAAATGCTCAATGGGAACATCCAGCCAGACTACCAATCCCTGCTGTAAGTAGCTCCAATTTTGCTTGCGCACCACGATGCCGCCGCCTGTGGCGATCGCTAATCGCTGGTTGGCACATAGCTCGCCCAGGGTTTGACTTTCTAAGGATCGAAAGGATTCTTCCCCTTCATCCGCAAAGATTTGCTTGATGGAGCGTTTCGCAATTTGTTCAATCAGGCTATCTGTATCAAAGAATTGATAGCCCATCTCCTTTGCCACAAGGCGACCGATGGTGCTCTTGCCCACGCCCATCATGCCGACAAAATAAATATTTAGGCCCTGGAGAAGATCTGTCACTGCGCGCCGAACTCGTTTCACAAATACCGTTTCTATCTTATCGGAGCCGCTGCCCTAGAAATGCTCCGGCATGGCCAAATTTTTTGGTGCTAATGACTACATGGGTGGAAATTCCCTCACCCGATCGCCGCAACAAACCTCTATGGTAGAGAGAGGAATCTTGATAAAGCTTAATACTGCGCGATCGCCCATGAAATGCGTCATCAACCGTCGCGCTCAGTTTTCGGCCAGCCACCGCTATTGGCTCCCGGAACTGAGTGAGGCTGAAAACAACCTACGGTTTGGAGCCTGTGCGCGATCGCCAGGTCACGGTCACAACTACGTCCTCTTCGTTGCTATGGAGGGAGACCTAGATGACTACGGCATGGTCTTAAACCTCTCCGATGTGAAGCGAGTGATCAAGGATGAAGTCACCTCTCATCTCGACTTCTCCTTCTTGAACGAAGCCTGGCCTGAATTTGAACAGACGCTGCCCACGACGGAAAACGTCGCTCGCATGATTTGGCAGCGCCTGGAAGGTCACCTGCCCATCGTCAATATTCAGCTATTTGAACATCCCGAACTCTGGGCCGACTACCAAGGAAACGATATGGAAGCCTATCTCACCATTAAAACCCACTTCAGTGCGGCCCATCGCTTGGCAAGCCCCAAGCTGAGCTTTGAAGAGAATAGCGAAATCTACGGCAAATGTGCTCGCCCCAACGGCCATGGTCACAACTACCACCTGGAGGTGACGATCAAGGGCCAGATCGACGAGCGCACCGGCATGATCGCTGATTTGGTTGAGGTTCAAAACGTCATCGACCAGTCTGTCGTCGAGCCCTTTGACCACACCTTTCTCAATAAGGATATCCCTTACTTTGCTGAGGTGGTCCCTACTGCTGAGAACATTGCTGTTCACATTCGCGATTTGCTGAGCGAGCCTATGCGCGCCACCAGTGCTGAACTCCACAAAGTGAAGTTAATCGAGAGCCCCAATAACTCTGCTGAGGTTTACGCGCTCTCCTCGACCCAAGCTGCTGCTGAGCAAGCCGAGCGTGCCCTCGCCCAGGTCTAAAAATCGTTTTAAGTAGCGATGAAAGCCATCTATTTATCAGTGCGACCATTCACCAATGGCCGCACTTTTTTGATACAAATTTGAATGCCTGCTAGGGGCGTAAGTACTGGACCGGGGGATGTAGGGCTTCCCCATGGATCTCTCGATCCAATGCTTCGCCCGGCTTTGGCAATGACATGGGGCGAAGCATTGGGGATGTAGACCACGGCTGGTATTTGAGTCTATTGGCCAAATGCTTCTCCCCTACAGTGGTTGATGCCTATTGCTGGAGCAGCGGGTGTTGCTTTGATAGGGATGTAGCATCAAGGATTATTCCAGAACGTCCGATTTTTCCTGGATCGCTGGAGACTTAGATCAGGCGCGTCAGTTTTGCCTGAGTTCCATTTGCGCGATATTGCCATGCCACCGCTTTTATTCAGATGCTCACCGCTCTCCAGGCTGAGCCGCAGTGCCTCCGTCATCGGCCTCCTTGTCTTTGGTTCCGTTACACCCGCAGTTGCAGCCTTTATACAGCCAGCTCGCAGCGATCGCGACATGGTGGTTTCTGCCCATCCTCTCGCAACCGCAGCCGGATCAGCGATGCTGCGCCAGGGGGGCAATGCTGTTGATGGCGCTGTGGCGACAGCTTTGGCGATCGCCGTTGTTGAACCCTTCTCCGCTGGCTTGGGAGGCGGTGGTTTTGCGCTCTGGCATGAATCAGAATCTGGCGAGGTCACGGCCCTAGATTTTCGTGAGCGTGCGCCAGCTACGGCGGGACGAGATCTGTATTTGAACGCAGCGGGGGAGCCCCAGTCCCAGCTCAGTCGTAATGGTCATTTGGCAGTGGGTGTACCTGGCACCGTGGCGGGGCTTTATGCCTTGCACCAGCGTTACGGTGAGTTGCCCTGGGCCAGAGTGGTGCAGCCCAGTCGCGTCATGGCTTCCCAAGGCTTTGTGGTGAGTGATCTCCTGGCAAGCGAGATTGCTGGGAATGCCGAACGCTTGGCCCAAAATTTAGCCGCAGCGGCAGTGTTTCTGCCGGATGGCAAACCCTTGCAGGCGGGAGAGGTACTGCGACAGTCCGACTTGGCCCAAACCCTGGGACAGATTGCGGTGGAGCCCCAGGACTTTTACGAGGGAGAGATCGCTAAGGCGATCGCTGCGGATATGCAAGCCAACGGTGGTCTCATCACCCAGGCTGACCTCAAAGCTTATCAGCCTATTTGGCGTGACCCCATCTGTGGTCCCTTCCGCCAATATGAAATTTGTTCCATGCCACCTCCATCTTCAGGGGGGGTCCATCTGCTGCAAATGCTCAATCTAATTGGCGACACCGATCTCGCAGCTCAAGGTTGGCACCACCCCAATGGTCTCCATTTGCTGGCCGAGGTGATGAAAATTGCCTATGCTGACCGAGCTGAACATTTGGGTGATCCCGACTTTGTTGAAGTGCCTATCGCAGCCTTAGTCAACCCTGCCTATGCTGATGCCCGCCGCCAGGAGATTGAGCCCCAGCGAGCCCGTTCTGCTGAGGAGGTTAAGGCTTCTGATACTGAGACTTTAGAGCGTTATCGTAATTTCAAAGAATCCAATGACACAACCCATTTGACCGTAGTGGATCGAGATCGCAATGCCGTTTCCATGACCTACACCATCAATGGACGCTTTGGTGCAGGCGTGGTTGCAGCGGGGACGGGGATTGTGCTGAATAACGAAATGGATGACTTTGCGATCGCCCCCGACACTCCCAACCTCTTTGGGCTCGTGGGCGGAGAAGCCAATTCCGTTGCCCCTGGTAAAACGCCCCTCTCCTCCATGACTCCTACGATTGTTCTAGAGGACAGCCAACTTCGCATGGCAGTGGGCTCCCCTGGCGGTAGCACCATTATCACCACCGTCCTCCAAATTATCCTCAATGTCCTGGTTCATGACATGGATGCAGGAGCTGCCGTCAGTGCTCCTCGTATCCACCACCAGTGGTTGCCTGAGACGCTAAGGATTGAACAATACGGCTTTGATCGGCTCACGGTTGATGCCCTGGAGGCGCGAGGTCATCAGCTTCAGTTCCGTCGTGGTTGGGGGAATGCCAACGCGATCGTCGTCGGACCCAATGGCGAACTCACCGGAGCGGCAGACCTTCGAGGAGAGGGTATAGCCCAGGGCGGTCGCTGATGAGGAGGGGCTAGAGTAATTTCGAATCAACTAGCGCGAATACATTAGTTCTGGTCCATTTGCCATGGAGCCCAGGTTCCAGTCATTGTGGAGCTTGACCGGCTTGCGACGCTCACGCCAACCGCGAATAGAAGCAGCCATACGGGCACTAGGTGTCACGTAGTTTCCACTCTGGATGGCTTCTGGGTCTGGGTTTTGGCTATGCATGCAGAGCTCTAGCTCATCGCGGACTTCTTCAACGTCCATCATCTTGAGGACTTGTTCTGCGGATTGATAGCGATCGCGCAAGGACACGCTCACCATCCGCTCCAGCAGTCGCTCTAAAGGCTCACTCACCGAGACAAACTTCCGCCAGCGTAGCTCCCCAGTACGAGGGTCTGCGCCCATCTTGGCCGGAGACTTACCCGTGAGCAAGAACAAGCAGGTGACTCCCACGGCATAGATGTCCGTCGCGTAGGTTGCCCGCAGCGCCAACTGCTCTGGTGGTGCAAAACCCATCGTGCCCACAAAGTGAGTCGTGGATACATGGCTCGTATCTCGCGCCTCCATCGTGATGCATTCCTTCACTGCCCCAAAGTCGAGCAACACTAAACGTCCCGTCTCACGGCAGCGCATGATATTGGGCGGCTTAATATCTCGGTGGATCACCTTGCTGTGATGGATATACTGGAGAATGGGCAGAATTTCGACTAAAAAATTGCGTACCTCTTTTTCTGGCCAAGCTCCCCTGTGTCTTACAAGCTTGCTCAGCGTATGGCCATGAATATATTCTTGAACTAGGAAAAATTCGCCTTCCTGCTCAAAATAATCCAAAAGAGTCGGAATCTGGGCATGGCCTCCAAGGGAGCCTAGAATGCGAGCCTCTCGCTCAAATCTCTTTTGAGCACGCGCTAGGGCGGCCTCATCATTAATTTTGGGACAGAGTTGCTTGATCACGCATACAGGACCGCCTGGTAAGCTCACATCCCGCGCTAAAAACGTAATGCCAAAGCCTCCCTTACCGATCGCTTTGGCGATCTGGTAACGTTTGCGGAATAAATTCCGAGTTCCACACAACTCCAGCAGGTGACTCTGGCGAGTACCAACACTTTTATTGAAGGGAATAACATTGCCCTGCGCTTGATTATCCATAGATCCTTAGACAACAGCTCGCCGGAGCAGGATTTAGTACACGTCACTTCTAGATCGGTTTTGGGATAAGCGATATATAGAAGTTCTAGATAAAACAACAGCGGTAAAGCTTCGTCATATCCAATGATATTTCGAAGGAAGTAGGGCTGACGTTAAAGCTTAACTATAACAAAACATTTTGTTGCATTTTAGGGCATGCCCCTGGGGGGAGACACACAGTGAAAAGCAATATTTGATACAGATTGGCATTCCGCTTTGAGCCTTGACCAAATGATAAAGGGACTTTATGGAAGATTTAACTCGTCCATTGTTTCTATAAAGAAGCGACTATCTCTAAGGAATAATGATGTGCCCATCTCGTGATTTGCAATGCTCCCTCTTCTTCTGGGATCTCCTTGTGAGTAGACTCCAGGGAGTAAGACGGTCGATCTACTCCAATTTTCTTTGGAAAGAGGCCAGTCCTATTCTATAGCTGCTTCTAAAGAATCGCCGATTCAGAGCAAGCTAATTGCTGAACTAACTGTGGAGTTACATAAACGGCCTCACTTGTTAGAACGTTGTGACTCATCTCACTGCCTGCAAGACAGCGCTTCGAAAGCCTATGAATTTTCGAGGTGATGAGAGAGCAATGTACAACTTGAATTTGTCTTGAAGCCCGCTGGTTTATCCTCGGCCTCAGCTCATCCACCTACTGTCCACGAGCCAGACTTTGGGGGAACAGTCCGCTTTATCTCACCTGGATTCGAGTTATTTCATCTATCCCTCCGGTGGGTGTGAAGAATCCTCTATTTAATCAGTACTCGCTAGCAATAATCAAAAGTGCCACTCTTCGACAGAAAAGTGGCACTTTTGATTATTGGTGAAACGGGATCCTCTGTGAATAAAGCAACCCGAATGACTCATGGTCAGCTAAAAAAATATTTAACTTTCTTCAGCTTCTTCGTCACGTTGGATCAGGTGGATGTGCTTGTAGCCAAGCTTGACATCAAACTCATCCCCGGATTTGAGCCCCATTGTTTTGGTGTAGGCCGCACCAATCAAAATTTGTCCATTCTTTTGGACGCTTACACGGAAAGTTGCTTCTCTGCCCCGCCGTTGGGATTGCTCAGAGCCTAAGTTAAGTCCTTTAGCCTCCAGTAATGCTTCATAAAATTCGGCTACATTAATGCGAGTTTCACCTTTCTTGGTTGTTGTTGAGTAACCACAAAGGCGAGCGAGCTCTCGACGAGTGGGGTTTCCACTCGTCTCTTTAAGCTCTTTAACTTTTTGCAGCAATGCCTTGCCATTTAATGGTTCTGTCACAGCTTCACTCGTTTGCGATGGATGGTTTTGTTGATTTTTCAGCCCCAAATAACCATATTGATATATTTGAAAGAAGTCAATTCTTTGGGTAAAATTTGTTTCTCTTTCTATTGATAACCCATCTGGATCTCGGTTTTTGATCTTTGCTTTGATCGGCTTGGATCGCTGGATAGAAAAAGGGCTTCTGGAATATACTCCTCCTCGTAAAGGAAATTAATCTCCTTGAGCTAGCCATAGGTGTAGAAACAACCTCCCTCGTTGCTCGTTGCGTAAAACGTCCCTTTCCAGTGGATTATGAAAGTATTTGGGGTTGTGCTTCCACAAGGAATTGGAACCATCCCATCATTGTGTGACTGAGCTGTAAGGCCTCTGGGATGGGTTCTGGAGCCTCGGGACTTGAAACCGGGTCTTAGGGAAAGCGTGGACAGGGGCGTATAGATTGCTTGGGAATGATGTTCTCAAACATTGTCTTGAACAGGCGCTAACTGTGTTCGCCTGTGCTCTTGAGGCTGACCTATGCAGGGCAGGTTTGGCCGAGTTCGAGTTTGAGCTAACTCAGAAGTGTTGGGGGTTGCTCCTGCTCAGCTAGCATTTGGCTAATAAACCTATGGCATTCATCGGTAAATCTTCATTGAGGCTGAGGTTGGTGGGGCTAAGCTGCCCTTGCTTCGATTGGCCTCACCAAGGCAATCTCTAAGACCCTTTTGCTAGGGAAAGGGAAATATTTAAGGCTCTGAAAAGCCCATCTCTTCATTCGCATCTTCTATCCTCTGTTGGAGGCGAGATTGGGGATGCGATCGGGTTGTGAGCCGTTAGACTCAGGTTGAGTTAGGTCGAGGCGAGCTAGACTTAAGCCTATAGCTAGGATTGCCCGGATTTCAATACTTTGAGCTTAAGTCTCAGCCTTTTCTTGGACTCTGATGTTTGGTCGAACTCTGTTTGGTTAAAGAGGATCGCGTGCTCATTGAAAAGCCCTTCGCGGTTAGAAAGCGAAGGGCTTGTAGCTGCCTTATGTTGTCTCATTGTCCTAGGAGGGTTAGGACGATGAGACAGCCTCATAGGCTACTGTCGTGAGGTGAAGTTGTTCTTCTTTTTCTCAAACAGATCTGTGAAGTAGGTAATCACTCGGCGGGGGCGAGTCTTGATGTTAACGTTTAGGGACATGCCGGATTGTAAGGCAACGGGCTTGCCTTTCACATCAATAGTTTGCTTGGCCAGTTGAATAGTGGCGGGGAACCGATAGAAGGAGAAGACTTGGTCGGGCGGAAGGGCATCATCTCCAATCTCAATCAATTTGCCATCGATATCGCCAAACTCGCTGTAGGGGAAGGAGTCGATGCGTACATCAACATCCATGCAGGTCTCAATATCATTGGGGACTGTGCATTCTTTGACGAAGCCAATATCGCCATTGGTAATGAAGACCTGGGCGACGAGCCCCTCGTCCGGCACGATGGAGAGGATAGGCTCGCTTGAGTTGCTAACAAAGCCTGCGCTGGTGGGTTGTAGGTCAAAGACTGTTCCATCTACGGGAGCTTTGAGCTCTTGATAGTCGAGGGTTACTAAGGTTTGGCTGATCTGGCTATCCAGTTCGTTGATTTGCTTTTCGTTCTCAATGATGACTTTGTTGAGTTGGCTGTCGATTTCCGCGATGCGTTTGTTGTTCTCGCCTATACGGGTTAAGGGATCTTGCTGAGAACGAGCCATCGTATTGTTCATCTCTGCCTGGGCCTGGGCAACTGCAATCTTGAGGCGCTGTTCCTCTTGTTGAAGCTGTACTAGCTCAGCTTGTTGGTTTTTGAGTTCCGCTTCTCGATTGACAACTTCAGCTTGCTGTTGGGTGACGCGAGCTTTTCCGCTGCCAACTTCTTGCTTTTGGCGCAGGAGTTGGAGGTTGGCGATGCCACCATCCTCTGCCAGGGGAGAAATATCGCTCAGGATCTGGCTATCAATGGCTAGGCCATCCTTCGCGCTTTGCAGCTGTAGCAGGGCATTGGCGAGTTGACTTCTGGCGTTCTCGATTTGCTGCTGGGTATTGTTAATGCGGCTTTGGACCTGGTAGAGCTGTTGCTCTTGCTGGGAGATGGCGAACTGGGCTGCGGCTTCGCGGGAGCTGCGTTCGCTATTGCCTGCTTGCAGGCGGTCTTGTTGGGTTGTATTAAGGCCTTCAACGTTGCTGGAGCCTGAAATTTGGGCGCGGAATAGCAGATTCTCGGAGACTAGGGCAGCGCGATTGTCTGTGAGGGAGACCAGTTCGGGAGGAACTCGGTAGCTTTCCGGCAGACTCGCGCTCCGGCCCAGGAGGTTTGACTTGTAGTAGTTGGTCTCGGCTACAAGAGCGGCTCGGACTTCGCTGAGGGAATCGAGCTGGGCTTGGGCTGTGGTTTGGTCTAGGCGGATGAGGATTTGCCCTTTTTTGACTCTTTGACCTTCTTCTACCTCAATGGCACTCACGACGCCGCCAAGGGGGGCACGAATTTCTTTAACCGCACCCAGGGGTTCAAGCTTGCCTTGGGCAGGAATCGCCTCTTCTACTTTGGCCCACCAGGCCCAGCCGACGGAGAAGGTGGTGACTCCCACAATGCCGATGATGATCAGTTGTGACCAAATGGAGGGCTGACGGAAGATGACTGGCTTATCAAAGGCGGGAGGCTGGGCAGATGCCTGGGCATTTGCGTCGTTGCCGCCGCCGCCACCATTCCCCACGGGGCTACCATTGCCGTTGAGGGCCTGTCCACCAAGGCTTTGGGTTATGGCTTTGTGGCCATTGCCATTGCCATTGCCATTGGTTGTTGCTGCGCCGTTTTGGTGAGCGGTGCTAGCGGCAGGGCCTGAGATTGGATTGGGCGACATCGTGCTGAGTCCTTGGTGCTAAGGCGGTGCGATAGTTAGATGAGGTTCGGGGAAAGAGTTTGTAGATGCAGGGATTGACTAGCCCTGATCCTGTTGCTGGTAGAGACAGTAGTAGCGGCCTCGCTGGGCCATGAGCTCTTTGTGGTTGCCCATTTCAACAATTGAGCCTTTGTCCATAACGATGATTAGGTCAGCATTTTGGATGGTAGGGAGGCGGTGGGTGATGAACAGGACGGTTCGATCGGTGAAGTATTCCATCATGTTGAGGCAGACCTGGCGCTCGGTGTCGTAATCCAGAGCGCTGGTGGCTTCGTCCAAGATGAGCAAGTTGGGGTTTTGCAGGATGGTGCGGGCGATCGCCACACGCTGCCGCTGTCCACCTGACAAGCTAGAGCCCCGCTCTCCCACGGAGGTTCCGTAGGCCTGGGGCAAGTCCATAATGAAGTCATGGGCACAGGCAATTTTCGCGGCCTGCACAATGGCTTCAGAGCTCGCATCGGGCCGGGTCAAGGCAACATTGTCTTGGACGCTTCCTTCAAAGAGCAAGGAATCCTGGGGGACGATGCCGATTTGGCGACGCAGAGAGTAGAGCTCCACCTTGCCCACGTCATAGTCATCTACCAAGATGCGCCCCGCATTGGGATGATAAAGCCGGGGTAGAAGCTTGGTAAGCGTACTTTTGCCTGAGCCACTTTGACCAACGATGCCAACGAAGGTTCCCGGTTGAATCTCCAGGTTGACATTAGATAGCTGCATGGCTCCCTGATTGCCAAAGCGGAAAGAGACATCCTCATATTTAATCTTGCCCACCACCTGGGGCATCAGGATATTGTCGCGCTCAGCCGGGGCTTGTTCCTGGGGCGTATCGACAATGTCGCTGAGGCGTTCCAAGGACAGCGCAGTCTCCTGGAAGTTTTGCCAGAGCTGGGCAAGACGCAGTAGTGGGCCAGTTACATAGCCGGAGATAATGCGGAAGGCGATGAGCTGACCCAGGGTAAGTTCCTGTTGCAGTACCAGAAAGGCTCCAACGCAGAGCACCATGAGGGCGGACATCTTGTTTAAGAAGTCGCTGACTGAGGAAGCCACCGTGGAGGTGAGGACCGTCTTAAAGCCTGCGGAAACATAGCGGGCATAGCGCTCTTGCCATTGCCAGCGAGCTTTGAGCTCGATGTTCTGGGCCTTGACGGTTTGGACGCCGGAAAGCGCTTCTACCAAGTAGGACTGGGTCTTGGCATGGTTCTCAGCTTTGACCCTCAACAATTTGCGCACGATGGGAGCAAAAAGCAGTGTTACGGCCACAAATAGGGGGATGCTCCCCAGGGCGACTAGGGTTAGCTTCCAGCTGTAGATGAACATCACGATGATATAGATCACCGAGAAGATGGAGTCCATCACGACGGTTAGTGCCGTGCCCGTTAGGAATGAGCGAATATTTTCGAGCTCACCCACCCGGCTAGATAGCTCACCCACCGGACGTCGCTCGAAGTAGCGCAGGGGCAATCGGAAGAGATGGTCGATAATCTCTGCGCCCAGGCTCAGGTCGATGCGGTTGGTCGTATCAACGAAAAGGTAGGTTCGAAGACTGGAGAGCATTGCCTCAAAGATGGCAATGACCACCAGGAAAAGCCCCAGCACCTGGAGGGTATCAACGCTGTTTTGGGTGATGACTCGGTCGATGATCACCTGAATCATCAGGGGGTTGGCCAGACCAAAGAGCTGGACAAATAGCGATGCAATCAATACCAGCAGGAGAGACCAGCGATATTTGACCACTGAAGGCACAAACCAGCTGAGACCAAAGTTTTGCTGGGGCGTTTCCTTGGCTACCTCCAGCATGATGATTTCGCCTTTTTCTCCCCACTGGGCGGCAAATTCTGCGGGGGTAGGGCGAATGATCCCCACTTCGGGAACAGCGAGGGTGACTTCCCTGCTGTTGGTTTCGTAGAGAACCGCGAAGCTGTTGCCCCATTCAATCAGGGCGGGAGCCTGGATGCGGGCAATGGATGCGCTGGGCACCATGGCATGCTGGGTTTTGAGGCCAATCATCTCGGAGACGGCCCCACAGAAAATCAGGGGCAGGGTTTCGCCTCGATGGAGCTGCTCGCTAATGACCCGACGGATGACGTCCTTGCGGAAGGGTAAGTTCAAATGCTTGGCCAGCATGGCAAAGCAGGCCAGGGTGCCATTGGCGAGGCCCTTGCCGCCGATAAAGGGATATTTCTTTTGCCCCCTAGAGGTGATTAGGCCGACGGCTTCTTGTACCTGAGCATCTGCTTCCTGGGGATAATCCGGTGCAAAGGGCACTGATGCTCGCCAGTCCGGAGCTTGACCATTGCCGTTGGCTTCGCCGTTCCAGGGATCACTCTCTGCGGTATCGCGGGGTGGGGTAAGGGTGGCCGCAGCCATGGCGACGTCGTCCAGCAGAGATAGCGGTAGACCCAGCAACCGCACTGGCCGAGTGGCATCCGTTTCGAATTGGCCTCCATTGAGGTCTAGGGGCTCACCAGGGAGGGTATTGTTGACTCGGCCACCGCCGCTAACCCACCATTCATGGCCGGGGGGAAGATCCTGAGGATCCATGGATTGACCGGGCATGAGCGTTTGGAGGATGGCTCGTTCCTCGGCGCTGGCGATGAGGTCCTTGAGGTCGAAGGAGGTTCGGGCGTGGTTTTGGAGGGCTTTGCCGACTAGCTCTGCGAGTTCGGAGCGGGAGATGGACTGGTTGAAGTGGTTCGCGATAGCCGGTTCTTCCTGCATTAAGCGCAGAAATTCGAAGGCGGGGATGGTGATGCAGAGGGTTTCAGGATCGGCACTGGCGATCGCCGTTTCACAGGGCATGCCTCGCAATAGGCTCACCCAGCCGAAGCAAGCTCCTTCATTTAACTGCTGAAGTGTGAAGGGCAGCTGATTTGTAGGGCGATAGCCCAACAGGCGAACTTGCCCATCGGCGACAATCACGACCTGGTGAGGCAGGGTTTCCCGGCGCAGGATCGACTGACCCATGCGATAGCGGAACGTCTGGGCTCGCTTAGAGAGCTGTTCCAGCTTTGCCCGAGGTAGCTGGGAGAAGGGCTCCACCTGCCGGAGAAAATTAGGAATAGAAAGTTCGGTATAAGTCATGGAGGACGCTGGGGGAAGCGAAGGTTTCAATAGAAGGTGAACACTAGGCCGGTAACCTAATCAGAGATTTTGGACCCTATGTGGAAGGTATGGCTGCCTTTTTGGGTGACCAATGTTGAAGTTTCTTTACTCTGCTTGGATCACTTCAAACTGTTGACTTTCGTCTTGAAGCCACTTGGCAAATAGCTCATCCAGCAGTCTCCGTCGGAGGGCATCGTCTAGTTGCGTGGGGAGAAACTTCTCGAGACGAACGATGACCCACCAGTCTTCAACGCGAGTCGGGGGCCAGAGCTGATCAGGTTTGCTAACCCGTAGCATTTCTGATAGACGAGGGTGGCAACCGCCTAAATCGGCTGGGCCAATAAGCCCCCCTGTATTCGCCTCTGGGCCTTTAGAATATTTTGTGGCTAGGTCTGTGAACTTGTCTTCGTCGCTTTCTAGGCGGAAATATAGCTCCTGGGCGATCGCTGCATCTTTGACCCGAAGCAGGGAATAAATAACTCGATCCAGGCGATCCTTGCGCTTGAGGTAATAGCTTTCTAGCTGATTGCCCCATCGCCATTCTTTGAACTTGTCTAGCTTGGCTTTCTTGATCAGCATTTTCTGCTGGGTTTCCAGAGCTTCCACTGAGGGGGGAGGCCCTTGGGGAGCCATGGCCGCCATGGCCTGCTGGGTTTGGAATTGCTGAATGACCTGTGCCTCGTCTTCAGGCGACCAGGCCATTGTCTTGTCTTCCTCAATCCAAGCGGCTAAGGCCTGCTCAATTACAATTTCCTTAACCAGGGGCTGGAGGAGTCCGTACTGCTTCAGAAGGTTCAGCACTTCCCCACTGGGGAAAGTGCGATCGCCAATTTTAAGTGCGACGGTCATATCTAAAAGGCCTATGCAGCGATGAAAACAGTGGCTCAAGGGAGACTTCAGCAAGCTGCTAGCCTACTAACAGCTTGCTGAAGTCTCCCCTCTACTTTTGGTCACGATTGATCACTTCTCCCGACCCTTTTCTCCAAAACTGCCGAGGGAATAGGTTTTGGACAGTCTCTTAGAATCTTCTCACTGTATAGAATACAAAAACCCCGTAGAATCAACAATTCTACTAAAGACTTTCGATGGGTAGGAATGCTGATCGCAGTGAGGGCTTACAGAGTCCTAGAGGCCTAAGGGAACGAGTACTCCTATATACGTTTGATATGTCACTGCTATGCAGGGCCATATCACAGTAAAAAATAGCTGTCTGGATAGGCTTGCGAAGAGACCTCCGACTGGCCTATTGACTTGGCCCTGATGCAGCCTTGCTACTATTTAGGATGCCCAGAATTGACCTGGCCTAGACGAACCATTAACTTAAATTAGCTTTGTCTGTGGGCTCTGCTGGCTGAAATATCGTGGGTGAATGATCCCGAATCTCCGCTAGAGCTACTCCGTCATCGCAAGCCCTGGATCAGGATATTTATTTCGGCTTGAGGAGCTCTGGAAGAGCAATTGAGCAAGCAGCTTGATATGTGATTTTTATATCCGTATAAATCAATAATACTTGGAGGATTTCAGCTCTTTATTCGATCCTTACTCATGCAGATGAGGCAATAAAGACTGCATGAAGACCTAATTGAGCCTCCGAAGATTCCACAAGGACTTCGTATAGATAGCTATGGGAAATCACTGAGTTCACACTCGCTGCCTTTGTAGAGTTTGGCTTGGATCGTTCTGAACTATCTGCCTATTCTTGTTTTGGTGGCGTTGCTAGAGAGAGGTATTCAACTCCCCCTTTTCATTGCGTAGGATTTCCCAAGCCTGCATCCAGAGGTTAATTCATGGTTTCAGTGCCTGTTATGAAAGCTGGCTGGTCTCAGCCGGTACTCTCTCCCTCCCCAGCGGATGAGCCCGAATTCAAGCTGCGACCGTTCGTTTCATTGGTGACCCCTGCCTATAACGAAGCTGCAATTCTAGAGGAAAACCTAACGCTGCTATGTTGCCACATGGCCCAGCTCGAGCAAGAATTCCGTTGGGAAATTGTTCTGGTTAATGATGGCAGTCGTGATGATACCGCTCGACTCGCTGACGCTTTTGCCCAACGAGTGCCTCAAGTTCGCGTCGTTCACCATCCGTATAACAGCGGTCTCGGTCAAGCGCTCCGTTCTGGGTTTGAACATTCCAAAGGTGATTACATCGTCACCTTGGATTTGGACCTCAGCTATTCTCCGGAGCATATTGAGGCCCTCGTTCGTCAGATGCAGAAAACCGGGGCTCAGGTGGTGGTGGCTTCGCCTTACATGCCAGGGGGGCAGGTCTCCAATGTCCCGACGTTTCGTCGCCTGCTGAGTGTTTGGGCCAATCGCTTCTTGTCCCTCGCTGACAAGGGAGAAATCTCAACGCTGACCGGCATGGTTCGAGCCTATGACCGGAATTTTGTGGAGAGCCTCCATCCTCGCGCCATGGGGATGGATATCAATCCTGAAATTATACATAAAGCGAAGTTGCTCAATGAGCGGGTGGATGAAGGTCCAGCTCATCTCCATTGGCGAACGCCTTCAGGGGCAGGGTCATCCCAGACTCCAGCAGCATCTGCGGCCACCCACCCTCGTCGTAAGTCCAGTATGAAGATCTTGCGCCATACCTGGTCCATTTTCTTCTATGGCTTTTTGTTCCGTCCGGTGATGTTATTTCTGGTGCCCAGTGTGCTGTTTCTGAGTTTGGGGGGGTATTCCGCAAGCTGGGCAGCCATTCATAGCTGGACTGCCTATCAAGATTTAATTTCTGCTGCAACGCCTGTGCTAGACCCCACCGTTGCGGTGGCGATGGCTTATCAGCAGGCACCCCATACGTTCATCATTGGTGGCGTGTTGTTGATGTTGGGAGTGCAGCTATTTAGCTTGGCAGTACTGGCGGTGCAGGGCAAGTACTACTTTGAGGAGCTGTTTTATCTCGGAACCTCCATCCATCGTGCTAATCAGCCTGCTAATCATCGCTCAGGAGCAAGGACAAATTAGACTGCTGGGTTTCAAACACTAGGGCTGACGTGGCATGCCATGTCACTACGGGGGGCTCAGGTCTGATTAAATTTCCATCCCTAAGTCCCGGTTAATTTCGCTTTCTAACTAGCCGATTTCCTTCTATGGGCTTATCTCCCTAGGTTTTCGGCAATTTCATTTTACTCAGGAGTCCATAACTCATGGTCAGTACTTTCAAGCCTAAAAAGACTTTTCTTCAGTTACCTTCAGATCAAGAAGCGGCGGGTCGTACCCTCGGAGCTGATGAAATTAAGCTGGTGGCTGAGGCGATCGGGAGCGGCACCCTAACCAGTACAAAAGGCACCTTTGTTAAGGCTCTGGAGAAGGACTTTGCCAAGTTGATTGGGGCGAAGCATGCCTTTGCCTGTGCCTCTGGCTCTGCTGCGGTTCATTGTGCTGTGGCGGCGGTGAATCCTGAGCCTGGTGATGAAATTATTACGACCTCGATTACGGACATGGGTGCTTTGGCTCCCATTGTTTACCAAGGTGCTATTCCAGTGTTTGTGGATGTAGATCCCACGGACTGGAATGTGACCGCTGAGAGTATTGAGCAGAACATCAGCGATCGCACCAAGGCCATCATCGTCACCCACCTGTTCGGTAACCCCTGCGACATGACGAAGATCATGGCAGTGGCTGATGCCCATGGCATTCCCGTCATCGAAGACACGGCCCAAGCCTTTATGGCACGCCACGACGACAAGCATGTGGGCACCATCGGAGCCATCGGCTGCTTTAGCCTCCAGCAGGGCAAGCATATTACGGCTGGGGAAGGCGGCATTGTGGTCACCGATGACGATGCTCTAGCCCGTCACATGTGGTTGTTTATCAACAAAGCTTGGGGCTACGGTGACCCCAATCCCGACCATTATTTCCTCTCCCTTAATTACCGCATGACGGAGCTTCAGGGCGCGGTGGCCTGCGGTCAGCTCCCCAAGCTAGACGGTGTGGTTAAGCAGCGTCAGATGCTGGCGAATCAGATGACGGCAGCCATTGCAGAGTTGCCTGGCATTACGCCTCCTAGCCATGCGGCCAACGCCACCCATTCCTATTGGAAGTATTGCCTCTGTGTGGATAGCGCGGTGATTAAGGACGGGGCTGTGGGCCTGGCCAAGTGGCTGAAGGAAGAGCGAGGCATCTTCTCTGCACCTCGCTATATCCAAAAGCCTGCTTTTCGTTGCGAAGTTTTCCGGGAGCAGCGCACCTTTGGTAACTCTCGCTTCCCCTTCACCTTGGCTCGCCCTGAGGCGGTGGACTATAGCGAAGAGAAGTTCCCTGGCACCTTTGCAGGTTTAGAGCATGTTCTAGTGCTGCCCTGGAATGAGAATTACACCCAGGAGCATATGAAGTACATCGAAAGCTCCATCAAGGATGCGGTGAAGGCGCTTAGCTAATCTCTTGGGTATGGCAAGGCGTTGAGCTTTGCTGTGCCCTGAATCTTTCCCATTGGCATTGAATTGGGGCGCTACGGCCCTAGTTCTAATGCTCGTGCATCTTATTTCTGTGAACAAGCCCTCGTTTCAGCGGTTTGTTCATCAACATCACATCCATCGGACAGCAACTTTCAGATGCTGCTTCGGGGTCAACTCAGGAATTCCATCATGACTAATCAGCCTTTGAAGTTCGCCATTATTGGTGCTGGCGCGATCGCCCAAACCCACGCCCAGGTCTTTGAACTCACGACCGCAGCCAATCTGGTTGGCGTTGCTGATATCCGCCTGGATGCAGCGCAAGCCATGGCGGAAAGTGCCAAGTGTAAGAGCTATGGCTCTTATCAAAAGCTGGCGAACGATCAAGCTGACCTGGATGCAGTAATCATCTGTACCCCGCCCACGACCCACCCTGAAATCGCGATCTACTTCATCAATCGTGGCGTCCACGTGCTCTGCGAGAAGCCCTTCAGCATTGATCTGGAGAGCGCCGAGAAAATGTATGAAGCGGCTCGTAAGCAGGGCGTTGTGCTGACCATGGCCTCCAAGTTCCGCTATATCACCGACGTGATCAAGGCCAAGAGCATTGTTCAGTCCGGCATCCTTGGCGATGTGGTGCTGTTTGAGAATGCCTTTACCTCCCGCGTGGACATGACCAATCGCTGGAATGCCAATCCTGAGTTGAGCGGTGGCGGTGTTTTGATCGACAACGGCACCCACTCTGTGGACATCATGCGCTACTTTCTCGGTCCCTTGAAAGAAATTCAGGTCGTGGAAGGTAAGCGGATTCAAGGCTTGCCCGTGGAAGATACCGTGCGTATTTTCACGAAGAGTGACCAGGGCGTGGTCGGTAATATTGACCTCTCCTGGAGCATTAATAAGGAGCTGGACTATTTCATTCGTATCTATGGCTCCAACGGCACCATCTCTGTGGGCTGGAAAGAATCGAAATATCGCCAGGCGTCTAGCCGCGATTGGGTGGTGTTTGGCGATGGCTATAGCAAGGTGCAGTCTTTCCAGAGCCAGTTGGAGAACTTTGCCCAGGCCATTCGCGGGGAGGCGCAGCTGTTGATTACGGCTGAGGATGCGATCGCATCCGTCGAAGCAATTAACGCGGCCTACGAATCTCTGCGCCAGAGCCACTGGACCAACATCAGCCACCTGAGCGAGACCATCGCCATGCGCAAGTCCATTGTGCAATCTGCTGCGGAGAGCAATGGCTATGGCAAAACGTTGGCAGGTGTCGGTCAATGAGCGATCGCAGCGAAGCCGTCAGCGTTAATGCAACCGTTGCGAGTCAGTCTGGGGCCAAGGTTTTGATCCATGAAACGGTGAGGATTCATCCGACTGCGATCGTTGAAGACAACGTGACCATTGGTGCGGGCAGTTCTGTTTGGGATAACGCCCATGTGCGCCACGATGCCTGTCTGGGCGAGCAATGCATTGTCGGGGGTAAGTCCTATATCGCCTACGGTGTGCGGATCGGCCATCGGGTGAAAATCAATGCCTCGGTCTACATCTGCAATGCCGTAACCATTGAGGATGGCGTCATGGTCAGTGCGGGGACGGTCTTTACCAATGATCGTTTTCCCCGTGCTGCGACCACAGACCTGAAGCAGCCCTATCCCTCCGAGCCGGATGGACATACGCTGCCCACCATCGTGAAGCAGGGAGCCACTATCGGGGCTCATTGCACCATTGGCAATGACCTGTCCATTGGGCGGTTTTCCATGGTGGGCATGGCTAGTTTGGTGACGCGATCGGTGCCAGATTTCCACCTTTCCATGGGCCATCCCGCTCAGTCGGTGGGCTGTGTCTGTCGCTGTGGTCAGCCCCTGGCCAAGTTCGTTGAGGGGGAAACCTTGGATGAAGACGTGACTTGTGAAGCCTGTGGCTTGGATTATCACGTTGCCGGGCAGATCGTGACGGAATTGAACCCGCCGTCTTAGGGCAGCTTACTGCTTTGGTTTTGGCTTGGGTGGACATGGCATTGCCATGTCCCTACGGCTGGCATTGGAACCCACTCAAACCTTTGAGATGCTGCTTCGAATTGTTTATTTATTTCGGTGTCAATTTCTATGGATGACTCATCCCGAACTCCGGACTGCTGGGCTGTCGTTGGTGGTGGCATTTTGGGCATGACCCTGGCTCACCGTCTTGCTCAAGCCGGTAAGAAAGTCACCCTGATTGAAGCGGCTGACACCTTGGGGGGGCTGGCCAGCGCTTGGCGTCTGAATTTGCCCGAGGGAGAGATGACTTGGGACCGTCACTACCATGTCACTTTGCTGTCGGACTTGAAGCTGCGATCGCTACTCAAGGAACTGGGCCTAGAGCAAGACATGATCTGGCGTAAAACCAAGACCGGCGTCTATGCCGATGGTCAGCTTTACTCCGTAAGCAATGCCGTTGAATTTCTCAAGTTCCCTGCCCTGGGGCTGATTGATAAATTCCGCCTGGCTTTCACCATTTGGCTGGGCTCCAAAATAACCAACTGGCGAAAGCTGGAGAAGATATCGGTGGAGTCATGGCTGCGGCGGTGGTCCGGCGATCGCACCTTCACTCGCTTTTGGTTACCGCTGCTACGCTCCAAGCTGGGTGACAACTATAAAAAAGCCTCTGCGGCCTTTATTTGGGCGACGATCTATCGGCTCTATGCTGCCCGGCGCAATGGTCTAAAAGAGGAGATGTTTGGCTACTTACCCGGTGGCTATGGCCGCATCTTTGACCGTTTTGTCGATGTACTGCGGGCGGAAGGCGTTGAGATTCAGCTGGGGCAGCAAGCTCGGCAGATTTATTCCACCTTGAGCGACAGACAGTGCATCGAATTTGCGGATGGTCGTCAAGAAACCTTTGACCAAGTTGTCGTCACCACCGCTGCCCCCATCGCGGCGGACATCTGTACGGAATTGACCCTGGATGAAAGCGATCGCCTGCGGGGCATCGAATACCAAGGCATCGTCTGCGCTTCGCTGTTGCTTAAGCAGCCCCTGTCCAACTACTACGTCACGAACATCACCGATGAGGGTTTGCCCTTCACCGGGGTGATCGAGATGACGACCCTGGTGGACTCGGCGGAGTTTGGTGGTTGCTCCCTGGTCTATCTGCCTAAATATATTCCCGCCAATGATCCAGCCCTGAAGCTCTCCGACGAAGCGATTCAGCAGCAGTTCATCGCTGGGCTACAGCACATGTATCCCCACTTCCACCCGACTGATGTGCTCGACTTCCAGATTTCTCGGGTGAAGTACGTGATGGCGCTGTCAACGCTGAACTACTCCCAGAGCTTGCCCCCCATGCAAACCTCGGTGACGGGGGTGCATATCGTCAACTCCGCCCATATCGTCAACGCCACCCTCAATGTGAACGACACCATGGCCTTGGCAGAGCGGGCATTACCGATGCTGCTAGGCGCGCAAACCCCTTCCTCTTCCTCAGCTAGGGCAATGGTTTCGATGTCTTCCTAACCTGAGTTCGACAAGAGGCAATGCATCCTCTCCCCTACCCCCTCTCCTAAGGTCACGGGGAACCGAGACAAGTTGAAAACCCTCGGTTTTGCGTTCGGTTCCCTTGCTCCTTTAGGAGTAAGGGTTAGGGAAAGAGGTCGGCTGTTTGGCTGTCGAACTCAGGTTTCCTAAGTTGACTGAGCCCGACTTAATTTGTAGCCCGTAATTCTATGTCACACTCCCTTACCCAATCCCTTACCACCCCCCTAATGGGGGCGATTCACCGTCCTGACAGCGATCGCCCCCTTCCCCTAGAACCCGTCACTTGCTGCGTCTGTGGCTCTGATGATGCAGAGCCCCTTGCGGTTGGTGAAGACTTTGAATATCGCACGAGCCCGGATACGTTTCTCGCTGTGCAATGCCGATGCTGCGGCTTGGTTTATCTCAACCCTCGTCCTGCAATGACAACCTTAGACCGGATTTATCCACTCGACTATCACGCCTTTGATTTTTCTGCTGAACGATATGGCTTGATCTATCGCGTACGTCAGCGATTAGAGGCGAAGCGGCTCCTATCAGCTTGTCAGCGCTTGGGGCCGGGGGCTCGCCTTTTGGATGTGGGCTGTGGCGACGGATTTCACCTCAAGCTCTTACGTCAATTTGGACGTTCAGATTGGCAATTGGAGGGGGTGGACATGAGCGATCGCGCCGTCGCCCTCGGTCGACAGCAAGGGCTCAAGCTTCACCAAGGCACCATTCAAGCGGTGGACTTGCCTGCTCACCAGTATGACTTGGCCTTCATGATTGCCACCCTAGAGCATGTGGATGATCCAGCGGAGGTGATTCAAGCTGTGCGTCGGTTGCTCAAGCCAGGTGGGGAATTGGTCATCGTGACTGACAACACCGATACCTGGGACTTTCGCCTCTTCGGCCATCGCCATTGGGGAGGGTATCACTTTCCCCGCCACTGGAATCTGTTCAATGCCAACACCGTGGGGAGGCTCGCGATGGAAACCGATTTAGAAGTGGTGAAGATCCAAACCATCGTGAGTCCTGTCAACTGGGTCTATTCCATTCACAACTACCTGGTGGATTGGAATGCAGCGAGTTGGTTGGTGAAGCAATTTAGTTTGGAATCCACGCTGTCGCTTGGGTTTTTCACTCTCTTTGATCAAGTCTTCCAAGCTTTTGGACATGGAGCTTTGTTGCGAGTGACTTTACGCCGTCCGTTTGAGAATTAGGGGGAATCTGATGTCTCCAACAAAACCTATCGCCATTATTGGGGGAGGCCCGGCTGGCCTCACCGCAGCGGCATTCTTACAGCGCCACAAGGTGCCGTTTGTGCTCTATGAAGCAGGCCCTAAGGTCGCAGGATTAGCCACGAGCTTTCACGACGATGATGGCTTTACCTACGATTTTGGAGCCCATTTTATCAATAACCGTCTGGCGGCGGCCCTGGGTGTGGGGGCCCAATGTCGCACGGTCAAGTATTACGGTGAAAGCGTCCATCTCAATGGCAAAAGCTATGGTTATCCCTTGGGGCTATTGCAGTCTCCCCGCTACGTTCTCAGCGGGATCTCCAGTCGGCTCAACCCCAGGATCCACAAGCGGCAGTTTCGTTCGGCAGCGACTTGGTTTAGGGCGTCCTACGGCAGCGCTCTGGCAAATGAAGTTGCCTTGCCACTCCTAGAGGCTTGGTCTGGCGTTCCGGCGGCCGAGCTGTCGGCGGCTGTCGGCAGCGAAAAGCTGCAAAACTCCATCGCCCAGACGCTCAAATTTCGTAATATCGGCCGCATGACCGGGCGGGCCGTTGCTTGTGGCTACAGCCATGAAATTCCTGAAAATTCCCACATGTGGCATGTCTACCCTGATGGGGGCGTGGGCTTGCTCTGTCGCAAAATTGCAGAGGGGCTAGAGTCTCAGATTCGCCTCAGCTCTCCCGTGGAAGCAGTGTGGGTGGATAACAACCAGGTTCAGGCTGTCCAGGTAAATGGCCAAGAGCTGCCAGTTTCTGGCGTTATCAGCACCGCCCCCTGCCACATTCTGTCTCGCATGATGCGGGGAACCGATCGCCTGGCTGCACTGGCTCAGTTTCGCTACCGCCCCATGATGTTTATCAATTTGCGCCTGAAGGGGCGAGGTCTGCTCAAGGACACGGTTGTTTGGCTCCCTGGGAAAGATTTCACCACGTTCCGGGTCACCGAAACGCCGATTTCAATGCCCTGGTTGGCCCCCGTGGGTAAGACCCTAATTACTGTGGATATTGGCTGTGAGAAGGGGGATGACCTTTGGTCGATGGATGACGAAGCCTTGGGAGAAAGCTGCCTTAAGGATCTAGAGCCTCTCATCCCCGATATTCGCCAGCGCTACCAGGGGTGCCGGGTGCTGCGTGCTTCCTGCGCTTACCCGGTCTATCTCAATACCTATGAAGACGTACGCCAGCGATGGAGACAGACGACGGGGGTGGAGGGTCTGTACACCGTAGGGCGGAACGGGGAATTCTCCCATGCCCTCATGGAAGACGTTTACTGGCGCACTCAGCGCAAGCTACGCGGCATTTTACCCAGCAATCGCGTCATGTCAGAGTCGCCAGGGGCAACTCCGGTTTAGTCCTGGCGCTCGCGGGGAGGAGCCCCATCTACTCTCCCCACTTTCACGGTTGCTTTAATCCACTGTTCAATCTTTTACTATGCCTGCCACGAAACCTCTTGCCAGCCTTTCCCTAGACCTGGATAACCAGTGGTCTTACATGAAAATTCATGGTGATGAGGGTTGGGAGAGCCATCCGTCCTATCTCAATGTGATGGTGCCTCGGGCGCTCGATTTCTTTGGGCAGCGCCAGCTCAAAATAACGTTCTTCATCGTGGGGCAAGATGCCGCACTGGAGAAAAACGAGCAGGCGATCGCCTCCATTGGGGCAGCGGGCCATGAAGTGGGTAACCATTCCTTCCACCATGAGTCTTGGTTGCATCTCTACACCGAAGATGAAATTGAGCAGGAGATTGCCTTGGCTGAATCCCACATTGAAAAGGTCACGGGACTCAAACCTACAGGGTTTCGAGGGCCGGGCTTTAGTTTCTCCCCCAACGTGCTCAAGGTGCTGGCGCGGCGTGGCTATCAATATGACGCCTCTACATTCCCCACTTATCTGGGACCTTTGGCTCGGGCTTATTACTTTGCTACGGCCAATTTGAGCCAGGCTGAGCGACAGAAGCGCAAGGCTTTGTTTGGGGGATTCAAGGATGGCTTTCAACCCCTGAAACCCTACCGCTGGCGTATGGAGGATGTGGCGGAGCAGGGCAAAGCGCTAGTTGAGATTCCGGTGACCACCATGCCGATTTTCAAGATCCCTATCCACTTCAGCTATGTGCTGTATTTGAGCGTTTTTTCCCCGGCGATCGCCCTGCTCTATTTCCGCATCGCCCTCCTCCTCTGCCGCCTCACCCGCACCCAGCCTTCCCTCCTACTCCATCCCCTAGATTTCCTTGGCAAAGAAGATGTTCCAGCACTGGCTTTCTTCCCTGGCATGGGCCTATCCAGTGACAAGAAGCTCAACACCCTAGGTAAGGCCATTGATATGCTCCGTGAGCAGTTTGAGGTATTGCCCATGGGCAAACATGCCCAGCAGGTTGGGGCTGCAAATCTACCTCGTTATGAACCTCGCGAGCGTTACGCTCCCCAGGAGGCCGCCGTATGGCGCGCTTAGACTCTGAACCATTGCAGTCTGTCCCTCGACAGAAAACGCCTGCTTGGCGTAAAGCTCTTTACTGGCTACTGTGCGGTGGTGTGACGGTTGGCCTGTTGGCTTGGTCCCTGCGGGATCTATCCTTGCCTGCGTTGGGGCAGGTTTTGAGCCGGATTAACTATGGCTGGTTGGCGGTGGCATTGGGGGCTTATCTCGCTGTGTTTGCACTGCGAGCTTGGCGCTGGGGCTTGTTGCTCGCGGCGCAATGTTGGCCGGGGCGATGGCGCGATCGCTTCTATGCCTTTTTCGTCGGCTATTCCGCTAATAGCGTCCTGCCCGCTTCGGCTGGTGAAGTGGTGCGAGCCGTCTTACTCAATCGCTGGGCGAAGGTGCCGCTTGAGCCTGCTTTGGGCAGTGTCCTGGGGGAGAAGCTCATGGACGTGTTGGTGGTGTTTTTGATCCTGCTAGGGCTGCTAGTGCGGCAGCCTCAGCTTTCCGGTCGTTTGCCGCTGGGTTTTTTGGGTGCTGTGATTGGTGTGAGCTGTTCGCTGTTTTGGCTCTTGGCCCGCTATCCCAGATTAATTACGGATTTTGTCGGGCATTGCATGCAGTGCCTAGGTCTAGGGCGCTGGCGGAGTCAGGCGGAGCATCTGCTCGGTGGTTTGTTATCGGGGCTGAGCGTGTTTCGTAAGCCCGGTCAGTTTTTGCTCACCCTGGGAGCTACGTTCCTGTCCTGGTCGGTTAATGGCATTACCTACTGGGCGGTGCTTCTAGCGCTCGGCATTACCGAACCGGGCTGGATTGGAGCGCTGATTACCCAGAGTTTGGCGGCGTTTGCCATTGCTCTGCCTTCTTCGCCGGGGTTTGTGGGTCCTTTTGAGGCGGCGGTGCGGTTTGGGCTCAATTTCTACGAGGTTGTGGGAGCTGAGGCGATCGCCGCTGCCCTGTTGCTACGCCTTGTCATGTACGTGCTGACTCCTGTGCTGGGATTGTTGCTGGGATTGCGTCTGGGACTCTCGCGCTCAGATCTAAAAGGACTCGCGCCGGAATCTACGCCTGAGCGACCTACTGCGGGCGGTACTCCTGGTTGGACGGGAGCTGGGCCGCAGCTACGCTAGCGCTCCAATTTTGTCCGTTCCAATTTTGTTCGGGTTCATCCCCACCGTCGCCGCTGCTGATATGTCATGCCGACTCCCGCTAACGATTCGCTTCGAGCTGCTAGGCCCATGCCTCGCTGGTTGAGAGGCATCGTCATCATGGCGATTTTGCTGGGCATTGTTCTGCGATTTACCAATGTCTCCCACAAGGCCTTTGGGTTGGATGAAGGGTTTACGGCTTTTCATCTGTCGGGTTATAGCGATCGTGATGCAGTGGAACAGCTTGTCACCGGCCAGGTCATCGCAAATTCAGAGCTACAGCGGTTTCAGTTTCCCAATGATGATCGGAGAGCCTTGGATACGGTCAGGCATATTGCCCTCACCGCGCCTGAATCGCCGCCACCCTATTTCCTGAGCTTGCGGGGCTGGGTTAGGCGATTTGGCCAAACGGTGACGAGTCTGCGCCTGTTTTCAGTGGCGTTGAGTGTCCTGTTGATTCCGGCGGTGTATTGGCTTTGCCGTGAACTTTTCCCTGGTACTTGGGTGGGGGCAGTGGCTATGGCGCTGGTGGCGCAGTCACCGTTTCATCTGCTCTATGCCCAGGAGGCAAGGCCTTACAGCCTGTGGACGTTGCTGATTTTTTTGTCTTCTGCTGCTTTAGTCCGGGCATTGCGCAGGCAGACGGTTGGGGCTTGGGCGCTGTACAGCTTGAGCTTTGCGCTAGGGCTTTATGGCCACTTGCTCCATGGCCTGGTGATCATTGCCCATGGTGTCTTTATGGCCTGGCGAGAATGGGGGCAGTGGAGCAGCAGTTTGAGGCGGGGGGCATTGCGTCGTTATCTCGGTGCGAGTTTCGTCGGTGCCCTTCTATTTCTGCCCTGGGTGATTTTTACCCTGGTGAATTTTGCCCTGGTGCATTTTGATAATTTTCAGCAGCCTGAAGCAGCGGCAGTGGTGGCTCAAAGCAGCTTGAGTTTGGGGCTAGTGAAGGCCTGGGTGAAGGCCTGGAATTTGACTTTGCTGGATTTTACTTGGGATGAATCGGGGGCTCGGCTAGGACTTATTGGCTTGGCTTTGTTATTGGGGAGCAATTTGGTTTGGATAGCGATCGCCCTCTGGCGCTTTGCCTTGCGTTCCGAGGCTCCCGCGAAGCAACTGCTCCTAGCAATGGTGGGAGCTACAGCGGCGGTGCTGATTCTGTCAGATCTGATGATCATGGGTGGCCAGCGCTCCGGAGCCTTTCACGACTGGCTTCCGGCGGTGGTGGGCCTTCAGCTCATCATGGCCTTTGTGCTGACGCACTGGCTGGTGCGAGGACCCCGACGCTTGGGCCAGGTATTGTTAGCGGGACTCCTGACCATGGGCCTTTGGTCCAATGCAGTGATGGTGATGAGCTGGGATTGGTGGTCTAAGTCTGCTGCCAATGCCAATTTGGACTTGCCCGCTTTAGTGCGTGAGCATGAGCAGCGTCAGGCAAGTCTGGTTGAGAGCACGATTGCTGGAACTGGGGGCGGTGAAATCGCCATCCAAGCCCAGCCTCCCCTATTTGTCAGTGATGCTTTCTTTGTCTATGCCATGGCGGTTAGTCATGCCTTGCCTGATGAGGCGCGATGGCTGTTGGTGCAATCTCAGGAGCTACCTCAAGTTCCCGATGAGTATCGGGACTTTTATCTCTATGCCCCCACGGCAGAGTTGCTGGAACAGATGCAGCAGCAGTATGAGGTCCAGCCGTTCAATGATGCCTATTGGTATGTCTCTCGTTCCTAACGATTGGTGAGTAATGATGAACCTTGACTTAAACGAGAGGTCGTAAATTTCTTCAAAGAGAGTTGTTTGAGAGGAGCGTAAAGGCTTCAGCAGCGACGCCTCTGTTTGCCAGGAATCCGTACTGCTTTTCCCCATAGAAGTCCTAGGAAGCCCCTACTTGCTTGGTAGTATGGAGATTAATTAAGCTACGGCGTCCGTTACAGAGGCCTAGCTCGCGACTTCCAATCCTGACCTATGGCACCCCAAATTCTGGTTGAAAAGACAAAGCTCAAGACGCCCCCCCTTGAGGTGCACCACATGGGCGATCGCGTGCTGCGTCTGCCAGCAAAGCGGGTCTCCAAAATTGACGACAGTCTGCGGACGCTGATCCGCGAGATGCTCCAGACCATGTACAGCGAAGACGGCATTGGCCTCGCTGCGCCCCAGATTGGCTTGAATAAGCAACTGCTAGTTATCGATATTGACCCCGAGGAGGCTTCAAATCAGCCTTTGGTCATGGTGAATCCCGTCATCAAGAGCTTTAGCAAGGAGCTGGCGCTGGACCAAGAGGGTTGCCTCAGCATTCCGGGTGTCTTTTTGGATGTGAAGCGGCCCGAGGCGATTGAAGTTGCCTTTAAGGATGAGACGGGTCGTCCCCGCAAGCTCAAGGTCAATGACATCCTGGCGCGGGTGATTCAACATGAGATGGATCATTTGAATGGGGTGTTGTTTGTGGATCGTGTGGCGAACAAGGTGGCGCTGACCCAGGAACTCAAGAAGCAGGGCTTTAAGGTGGGCGATGTAAAGTCTTTGGTCTAAGGATGACTTGAGTTGCATGGATGACTGGAGCAAACGGAGTAACGAGCTGGACTGATCGTGGCTCGGTTTGGTTTAAATATGAGCTAAGGTTGCTCAGAATCTTGGTCGTCTTTGGGCAGAAAGCTTGCCCTGGAGGCAGACTGCTGCTTTCAATGGAGAGAAGTTTGAATATCCTTTAGGAGCCCTCCATGGCAACGCCAAAAAGTATGTTGTTTCTCGGGCTCTCCTGTATCGCGGCGATCGCGGCGGTGGGCTCGGTGTTTGAGTTGACCTCGGGCGACCCTGAGCTGGGTAGCACTGTGACCACAGTTATTTTGGCTTTGAGCTTGCCCATGGCTGCCCTGAGTTTTCTGGGAGCTGTGAAATCTGCTGATACGGACGATGTGGCTTAGGTTCAGAGCGCTGTCTGAGCTTTGCATACTGAGCTTTGCATGCTGGACTTTTTAGTCTATTGAGTGGTTTGCTGGCTCCATTGTCTTTATTTTACAAAATTGTCTTTTTGAACAAAGGCGAATTCCCTTGGCTGTTCCGATGTCCCAGGCGTTTCTCAAGCAGTTGGCCCTTGGTCAAGATTCCTTGGCCATTGGGGTCGATGAGGTCAGTGCTGGGCTAGCTGATTCCCTTTCCTTAGGGACACAGATGGACTCGGTTTCCGCCAGGTCTGGACGTAAGCCTTCTGGGAGGATGGCAGAGCGGAGTCAAGGCTTGGGAACAGGCCATGCTTCGGGGCTATTTGATCGCTGGCATTTGCTGTCACCTGGGGAGCCGATGCTCCTAGGGCGGGATCCTCGCTGTGCAATTGTCATTGATGATGAGCTTTATCCCGTGGTCTCCCGCGAGCATGCGGTTGTGCGGGCTGTTCCTGAGCTTGCGACCCCCCTCGTTCGGGATGATTTGAATCGAGCTGATCCACAGCCTCCCCAGGGGAGCCAGTCTGAGACGGGCACCCTGCGTTGGCAATTGTGTGACTTGGGCAGTGCCAATGGCACCTATGTGAATGGTCATCGCGTCTGGGGATGCCAAATCTTGGAAGTAGGCGATCGCCTTCAGCTCGGTCAGTCTGGTCCGCTTTTTTGCTTCGAGTATCAGGTTTCCTCAGCTCCTTTATCCCAAGTGGCGACAGGGGCAGATTCAGGCCAACCGGTCACGCTCAGTCAGCTCTTTCCCCTGCTCTCGACAGGGGCAGATCTGACCCGAAAAGCCTATTTGATTCCTGGCATCGTCACCGTTGCAGTGGTGGTCTCGCTCTTTCTGACTGTGGGTCAGCCCCGCTGGTTCAATGGTCTCCTGGCTTCCTATCTCAGCTTTGGGGCCTATTACTTTGTCTATCGACTCTGTGGCAAGGCCAAGCCCTGGTGGCTACCGCTGTTGACCGCAGGCCTAACCATTACCTTGCTATCGACGCCACTACTGAACGTTTCGCTGTGGTTGTTCCGAGATGTTTTGCCGGGGGCCATTCCCATGGCAGATGAGCAGTTACCGATACCGCTCCTGTTCACTCGCATGTTGGTGGGAGCGGGGCTGATGGAGGAGTTGCTCAAGGTTTTGCCCCTGGCCATTTTGGCGGGGCTAGCGCGTTATCTGGCTCCCCCCTGGCGCGATCGCCTCGGCATCTGGGAGCCGTTGGACGGAATTTTGCTAGGGGCAGCTTCAGCCGTGGGCTTTACCCTGTTGGAGACGCTGGGCCAATACGTGCCCTATATGACCCAGATGAGTTTGGGGAGCGGTGTAGATGCGAGTCAACTCGCTGGCTTGCAGTTGCTGATTCCCCGGCTTCTGGGGTCCGTTGCAGGGCATATCGCCTATAGCGGTTACTTCGGCTACTTCATTGGCCTGAGCGTGATGCTGCCCCAGCGGCGTTGGTTGATTTTGGGGGTGGGCTATGGCACGGCGTCACTGCTCCATGCCCTGTGGAATGTGATGGGGAGCTATAGTGCGTTCTTGCTCGCGGGGGTCGGAATTGTCTCCTATGCTTGCTTAGTGGCAGCCATCTTGAAAGCGCGATCGCTCTCCCCCCACCGAGCCAAAAACTTTGCCACTCAATTTTCAGATCATGCGAATTAGCGAATTAGCCATTTGCTGTTTTTAGAGTTGTTTTGAGAAATCTTGAGTTGTTTGAGACCGCTGTGTGAACCTGTGCCGCGTGGTTGGCTGTCACAGAAGAATAGCTACTTTTATCCGCCTATATGCGGATTTAGCGCTTCCTTCGGGGCCAATTCGAGAACTGCGCCGCAACCTGCCAGAGGGGCGAGAACCCTCCTCTTATGATGCGGTTAAGACAACTCTACAAGCGCTTTGAATTGCTATAGAGTCTTTTTTGACGAGCAAAGGATAGACCATGCAAATTTTCCGTCGGGTGTTTCCCTTAGCTGCGGCGACTGCCTTGCTAGCTGGGGTATTGGGTTCCACCACATTGCCTGCTACTCGGGCTAATGCTGCTGCCTCAATCTTCGATCAAGTCGAGCAAGACCAAACTGCCTATGTGGCTGTGGCTTCTCCTGTTGACGGAGGAAGCAAGCATCAACTTCTGGTGATTGAGCAAAAGAGTAATGAGCGCCAATGCTGGGACGAAGCGGGTAGCGGCCCCACCATTATTGACCCTTTGCTGTTGCAGTTCAATTTCTCCGGCATTTGCGGTCGTAGCACCGACGGTAATGGCTACTCTATCCGAGTGGAAGGTAATCAGGATATTGCTCGGGATTACAGCCTGGCGATTGTCCGCGAAGCCGGTGACCTCATTCTCATTGGTCGTCCTCAAAATCGTCGCAATCCTCGCATTGAGATTGGCCGTGCCTTGGGTGATTCCACGGGCTTTGCCAAAATTAATCTCAATCCTGGCTGGCGCTTCACCAAGCGTAGCTACGAGGGCAAAACCCTGGGCCATGTTTACCTTTCCAATGACCAGTCCCTAGAGTCCATTGTGGGTCAGGCCCCCGCTCCCGCACCGACCCCTGCACCGACTCCTGCTCCTGCACCTACACCCGCTCCTGCACCCTTGCCTGTTGAGCCTGCTCCTGCACCGACTCCAGCTCCTGTGCCTGTTGAGCCTGCCCCGGCTCCCGCCCCCAATCCGGCTCCAACGGTGAGCTTCCTGGATGTGTCAAATGACCTATATCGCACTGAAATTGAGCAGGCGGCTTCCCTGGGCTTCATTAGTGGCTATGCCGATGGCACCTTTAAGCCTGCTGAGCCTCTGACCCGTGAGCAAGTTGTTTCCATTGTTGTGGAATCTCTGTTGGTACTACCTGGCGCTAATCTGGGCCCCATTGGTGAAGCTCAAGGTGCCCCTTTCCCCGATGTGGATGCCAATCGCTGGAGTGCAAATAAGATTGCCTATGCCCGCGATCGCCAAATTGTCGCGGGTTACCAAGAAGACGGTACCTTCAGACCGACCCAGCCCGTGAGCCGTGCAGAACTCATTGCTGTGATGCGTCGTGCTGCTGAGTATGCTCGTACCCAGCGCGGTTTGCCTGCCCAGCTAGCTGGCACTGAGCCTGTGCAACAGTTTGCTGACCTGGAAGGCCATTGGTCTGAGCAGCTCGTGACTCAAATGTCTGCCTACTGCAAGGTGGCTAGCCCGATTAACGAGACGGGTAACTCCTTCTACCCGAATATCCCAGCCCAGCGTAACTACGCTGCTGCGGCAACCCTGCGCATGTGGGACTGTGTTCGGAACGCGGGTAGCTAAATCACAATCAGGAGAGCTGGAGGTGAGTTCGGTTAAGGAGAGCTGGAGGTTGCTGGGTCAGTCTTCTCACTCCTACTGCCCTACTTCCCACGCTCTCCTGGCTGAGATGAATCCAATGCTTAAAGATCGGTTCCGGGAGGCCCTCATGGGTCGTTTGCTGGGGCCGATTTATCGTTTTCAGTATGAGCGCTTCGGCTAGGCTAGAAGCTATACTGCCGCTGAATTGCCTCAGGGGAATCCTCAAGCGTTGACCCAGCAATCGGCTGGCTCTGTTCGCTGGCTGGAATGCCTTTGACCAGGCTGTGTACGAGGCTTCGTTACAGGCCGATCTGGCATAGATTTAACGGCGTTTAGGGAGTCAGTTCTTTGCCTTAACTTGGGGTGCAAGTCAAGGGACCACGGACTTTTCTGGGATTGAAAGGGCTTGGCTGGGAGCGCATCACCCCCAGCTATTTTATGTTTGGGCGATCGCCGCTACGGTGCTGGGGCGGGACAGGTCGATTTTGAGAAACTCGGTGTATCCTGTGAAGGGTAACTAAGTGCGACATAACTGCGACAAGACCCATCATCTAGGTTTGGTTTGAGTCGCTGTGACCCCTCCTTAATCTGGGTTCACAGCATTGACACCCTGCATCTTCTCTTCCGCATTGATTTGTTGAGTCCCTGCTAGGGTCCAGGCTATGACTTCAGTTTTTGCCTTCTCCTCTATTTTTGAATTAGCTGCCTTGCCCATGGTTTGGCAGGGTTTTGTGGGCCTAGTCTCTACGTTGGCCCCAGCCTTTTTTTTCGCGTTGAAATTGGGCCTGAGTGGTGCTGCTTGGGTTCGTTGTGACGTTTCTGTCGCTTAGTTCGCCATGAATAATAGGCTTCAAGCGCTGGCTCAACGGCTAGAAAATCGTTTTCGTCATTGGTCGCGATCGCCTATGTCGCTGGGCATGAGTTTTGCAAAGTCTTCTGAAGCGGCCCAACCGTTCGAGGCCAATCGGGAGCGACTTGGCTTGGCCAGTAGCTTAGACCTTAGCGAGGCTTCTGATAATGCTGGGGCTTCTAGCCAGCAGGAACCGTCTCAGATGGGTGATGCACCGGCTCCAGATGCGAAGGAGACAACTCTGGCTGCTGCTCGCCTTTCTGGCCCTCAGTTGGATGCCATTCAAGAGTCCCACAATGCTGAGTCCTTGCCTAAAGAGGCTGCTCAGGTTGATTTAGCTGCATTGTCCGAGGCAGAAGTTAGTCAGACGTCTGACGCTAGTCAATCTTCGTCTGCTCGAACAGCGACTCCGTTTGCCGAAGCTTGCCATAACCCTGCCATCTTGGGCGAACGCACTCGCCACCGTATCCAGTCAGCCACGCTCTTTGCTCTGGCCGTTGTGGGGTTTACTGGGCTCATTGGTCAGCGTTTATATAATCAACCTGCCTTAGATGTGGGTAAAGTTGCCTCCAAAACGCTCTATGCGCCCCGAGATGCCACCGTTATTGATGAAAAACTCACCCAGGAGCGAAGGCGCGAGGCAACCCTGGCAGCCATTCCTGTCTTGCGAGTTGACCTTGAACAGAACCTGGCCCAGCGTAATGGATTGATCCGCACTTTTCGCCATGGTAGTGAGCTGCGCAGTCGGTTGGGGCCATTCCCAGCCGTTAATCCCAGCCTCCTTTCGTCGGATGTACAGCGTTACCTGCGGCAACTGCCTGACAGCGAGTGGAATCGAATTCGTCAGGAAGCGAAGGCTGCTATTCCCCGTCTCGGCCGCGCCGCGCCGTTGGGACAAAAAGCCATTTCTCAGCTCCATTCAGTCGCTAAAAGTAGAGGAGGTAGTGAGTTCTTGACTTTAGAGCAGCAACTCACTGCCATGCGACAGCAATACCTTCAAGCCACTGCCTTGTTGCGGGATGATGACCTGGCCGAGCTGAATGCAGCCTATTCCGTTGAGCTGTTTGAACTTTCAGATCAGAGCTGGGAGCAGTTGAAAGCCTCCGTGAGTGTTGCCTTGGAGCGTGTCTTAGCCCAGGGGATTGCACCGGGCCTTGCACCGGCCAGTGTAGACAGGGTCATTGCTCTCCATTTGGAATTAGCTATTCCCCAAGATGACTTCCTCGTTGCCGAGCGTTTGAAATCCGTGGCAGCTCCTATCCTACGCCGGGTTTTGAAACCCAATTTGATCCAGGATGCTGTTGCTACTCAGCGCCAAGCGGAGCAAGCCGCCTCTAATGTCTCACCGTCTATGGTCAGCATCCGCCAAGATGATGCCATCGTTGAGGTCGGCCAACAGATCACATCGGAGCAGTTGGTTTTGCTAGACGCATTCCAGTTGAGTCAGCGAGGGCCTAACTGGATCGGTCTGTTATTTTTAGGCGGAATCGTTTGGGTAGAGGTCTCTTGTCTCTGGCTGCTTCAGCGACGCTTGGGGCCTCGGTTCCGGCGACGTGACTGGCTTGTGGTGGGGATGGTGGCTGCCACGACACCGTTGCTTTTTGCCTTGCGTTTACCCATGAGCAGCTTGCCTGCGGTGGGGTTACTTGTGGGAAGTTTCTATGGCTCGCCCATGGGAGTTGCGGTGGTGGGATTACTGGCGATCGCTCTACCCATGGGCCTAGAGCTGGAGATGCAAGCTTTAATTGCCAGTGCTGCCAGTGGCATTGTGGGGGCATTAGTTTCGGGTCGGTTACGCTCTCGCGAGGAGCTGGCCTTGTTGGGGCTGGGTGTGGGTCTTACCCAGTGCATCGTTCACTTGCTGATCTCGCTGATTCTGTCTGGGGCGACTGGGTTGTTATGGCTAATTTTCCTGCGGAATGCCCTCTCCCATGCTTTGCGGGGTATTGCTTGGAGTGTCGTTGCCTTGGGCGTGAGCCCCTACCTTGAGCGTTTGTTTGACCTGATTACGCCGATTCGCATGGCGGAGTTGTCGAACCCCAACCGTCCTTTACTCCAGCGCTTAGCGAAGGAAACACCGGGCACCTTTCAGCACACGCTGTTTGTCTCAACCTTGGCAGAGGCCGCAGCGAGGGCATTGGGTTGCAATGTGGAGTTGATTCGAGCCGGAACGCTTTACCACGACATTGGTAAGATGCATGACCCCCAGGGCTTCATCGAAAATCAAATGGGAGGGACCAATAAGCATGATGTGTTGGATGACCCCTGGAAGAGTGCGGCCATTATAAAGAAGCATGTGACCGAGGGGCAGGTCATGGCCCGCCGTTGCAGTCTGCCCCGAGCCCTGCAGAATTTTATTCCTGAGCACCAGGGCACCATGCGTATTAGCTACTTCTATCAGCAGGCTCAAAAGCGGGTCGCTGAAGAGCCGGAGCGCTACAGCTTAAATGAGGCCGATTTTCGCTATGACGGTCCCATTCCTCAGTCTCGGGAGACGGGCATTGTCATGCTGGCTGATTCCTGCGAAGCGGCCTTGCGATCGCTTAAAGACGCCACTAGTGAGGAAGCGCTGAACATGGTCAAGAAGATCATTCGCGCTCGCTGGAAGGATAATCAACTGTGTGATTCCGGGTTGAGCAAAACTGATTTGGATGCGATCGCAGCTGTCTTTGTACAAATTTGGCAGCAGTTCCACCACAAGCGCATTCCCTACCCCACCAATCCCTCCCGTCCCCCAGCCCTATCCCCATCTTAGGCGTCATGGACTGACGCCTTGATGAAAAAATCCCCTTCTTCTGAGCCTCCCTGAGCTTGTTCGAAGAGAGTCCCAGAAGAAAGGTAGGAGAGGAAGTTAGTCTCTAAGCTGTCGACCCCAGGCTTTTGAAAGATGCCTATTCTCACAAAAAAGGGCTCCCGAGTAGAGAGCCCTTAGCATTGACTGAAATTTTGATCTACGTCTCGCCTAGCGCTGCAAATTGATTTGCGCATTGGGAGGTAGACAAATGAGGTTGTCACCGTGAATCTTGATCAAGCCCCGTTGACGCAGGCGACCCATTAGGCGAGTCACCGTCACACGGGTAGAACCAATAGCACTACCAATTTGGGCATGGGTCAGGGACCAAGGTAGGCAATAGCCAGAATCACAAGGTTCGCCATATTCTTCAATCAGCAAGGTCAAGAAGCCCAGCAGGCGATCAATGGTGCGACGCTGACCTAAAGTGCTTAGCCACAGAAGCTTGCGCTGGTGCTGATAACGAAACGCGTCTAGCACTTCGCGGCGGAAATGAGGCCAGTTATCCAAATCATGCCAGTACATCCAGAGTACGGACGTTTGGTCCACATGGGCATGGGCTTGAAGCGTGAAGGGAGATTGGGCCACAATCTCGAAGGGATGGCCCGCTCCGACGAAACCCAAGAATGCTTCTTCCAAGGCCAAGTTGGAAAGGCCACCGCCCTCGCTAGGCTTAGAAGAAGCGTTGAGCTGGGAGTTACCGATCAGACGAACAGAGCCGCGCTGAACCAAATAAAGGAGACCTGGCCGCACAGGAATTTTTTCATCCTTGCTGAAGGAACGACAACGATAGTGCTCTTGGGCCCAGTCGATGATGCGTTGCCAAGTTAGGAAGGGTCGAGACGACTCTGATGATTGGGGGGACACTGCTGAATACATAGGGTATTGAGGTGGGTCGAATATTGAGAACCAAACTCGGAAGACGATGGTCGGATTGCGCTGGGTTAGCCGGGGGCTAGGTGACCCAGGCAAATTTTGCCGAAGGTCTTGATTGGGTAGATTGCGACCCCTGCTTAGATGCTCTCGAAATTGGCTCCCTGAGTTAAACGAGTTGGTCCTAAACTTTCGCCGGTGCCCCGGTCAAAGGATGAGCAGTTCTTAAGAAGTGAGTGCAGTTAAGCCACAAATTCTCTGTGAAACTACTCAGGACATGAATCGCTTGAAAGCCTTGTGATGAGCAGGGATTAGAAGCTTAGGTAGATACACGCAAACTCATGATACCACATATCACTGGAGTGCAAGAGACAAGGGTAAATACTTACGTAGTGAAAAATATTTCGTACATAAATCTCAGCCTTAAGTGAATGGAATTGCTCTCTTTGTCAAAAATGATCACTGCAGAATTGCGAGGCTCTTTGGCCTTTGGCTTTGCTTCTGAAACCCCTGATATAAATAATTTTGAGGCTTTTGACTCTGTCTTGCCGTTGCCAATGTGGCTAAGCATTGCGCGTAGAGACTTGCGCTATGTGTGTCCCGTCGCTCGCCTTCTTGCTGCTCAAAACCATCTAGATGGGAATTTTTTGGCGAGTCGCTGGCGAGCATTAATGCTTTCTTCACGGGAAAAGATTCTGCGAGACTCAGGAGGGGCTCGATTGCCCAAATCCTTGGAGGGAGATTGTTCTAGCCTCTCCACTATTTTCTCTTTGGTAGAAGAGACGCAACTCACCCAAGAGGGCTCCTCGCTTAGTTGGACCTTGGGGGAGCGGGGGCTACGGAGGTGGCTTTCTGTAGGAGCCGCATCCGCAGTATTAGGTAATAGCTTGGCTGTTCAACACTCGCCTCTATATGACTTAACGGGATTAAAGCAGCGGCGAACAGCAGAGCGGGAGTTCGGTTGGCAGTACAGCTATGGGAGCAGCTCTAGGCTCATAAGACGCTGGGGGGAATCTAGGGGAAAAATCGTGAATGAACGATGCTCTGTCGAAGGTGACGATAAGCTGAAAAATTCTTTGAGTAAAGCTTCTCAGCTCTTGACTGGTCTAGCTTGGGAGGAGCTTTTGCCCTTGGTGTTGGCGCAGATGACTGTCGTTGATGCAATGGTTTTGGCTCCTCCAAAGGTTATTTTTGCTGTAGACCAACTCAGCATTGCTTGGGTCAATTGGCTCAGTGCTCAAGTATTGAATAATCTCTGTCTAAGCCAAATGGCTGAGTCGCTACCCGTTGTTGATGTTGCTTGCTTAACAAATGCTCTGCTGGGTCTATCTATTCAAGGTTTGTTTGAGGTGGATCCTGTGGAACGGTTGTAAGTAGAACGGTAAGCTTCCGCCCTGGCTGGCATGATTTGGGATCGGTCGCATTCCTTTACACTCTCGGTAGACTGGCCAGTTTCTTTTCTAGTTTCTAGGGGAAGATAAGGCTTTTCACTGAGGTGACAAACCTAGGGGCATCCGTTACTATTCAGGGGTGTGAGGAGCGAACACAAAATAGAGTGCTGAGACGAAACACGGCCAGTCGTCAGCACTCTATTTTGCTTTTAAAGAGATTTTTGACGGTGGATGGTGGCCCTAATATGGGCTGCAAAGCTTGTAGAGCAGCCTTCTTGACGGCTCGGATAATCTTTGCTTTGAGAGTTTGCTTCAGGGTCTAGGGCGGTGAGTCGGGAGCAAAGATTAGGGGCGAATTTGGGTTTGGGCTGGAAAATTGATTTAGTTGATAGGCCACTTCCTCTAGATTCTGTGTCCGCTGATGTGCTGAGGCGATCGCTGTTTCTCTACGTCTTTATGCGGTCTGCCAGCTCGTCTCCTCTTACGGAGGGGAAGCCCCTGTTTGTTGCTAGTGGAGATGAGCCTGAGCAGTGATGTGGCTATGGGGAGCTACTGCTCAAATGTTCCAATCCTTAAGCCCCTTGCTATACTGCTGCCTTCTAACTGTGGTCCGTCCTTTTCTATGACCCAACCCTTAGCACCGATCGCTTTACGGCGACGGGCAATTGGCTTGGCCCTGGCGTTTTTTCTCTGGGCGGCGGTTCTTTTGGCTGTCGTCAAATTGCTATTAGCTCAGGCGGTGGGGTCTCTGAGTCTGTTGGCTTGCGCTCTCCATAGTCTGTTGCTCTGTTTTAGTGCATTACTGGGTCTCCAGACTTTGGAGCCGTTGCGTCAGTCCTCTGGGTCACGACGAACCCAAGCCGTTGCCAGGAGCACTGTGCATTTAGGGGGAGGGACTGGTTTGTTGGCGCTTCTGATGACCCTGTTGCTGTGGGCCTTGTTGGGGTTTGGAGGATTCTCTTTGTTGGGTGAAATGCTGCGGCGGGGGGCGAGGGGCTGGGTGACCGAAGCTTCTGGGGTCGCTTTGCCCTGGGAAAGCCTAGAGGCTGTGCCGGGCTGGTCTGGAGATGTGTCGCTGGGAGTCCCAGTGGGGCTCAATGCGGGTCTAAATGTTGCTGTACTCCATCCTGCGTTGTTGCCGCTGTTGGGGAGCTTGGCGATTTTGGGCTTTGGCTTGGCGTTCTTGTCTCGACTCTGCGCTCGCTATTTGTCCAATCGCACCTTGGCGTTTCAGAGTTATTTGTTGTTGCAGGATGGCTGGCTGATTTTGATCGCTGGGGTGGCTTTGGTGGCCCTGGGCCAGGGGGTGACGGTATTAGAATCGCTGGGAGCTCTGGGGATTTTGGCCATGGTGTTGGCTGATGCTTGGCGTTGGTTGGGGGTGCATATGCCCCATTGGCGTCAGGGCATGGCGATCGCTCCTGAAGCCATCGCTGCCACGGCTCAGCAGGTGGATGGGGTGATTGGTTGCCGGGTCTTGTCCTGTGAGGGCATCGTGGGGCGGAGACTAGCGATCGCCCTTGAACTTCGCCTCCATCCAGAATTTGATAGCCTGTGCCATCGCTTGAGCCGTGCAGTCTGCCGCAACCTGGAGCGCCGCTACGGACCGGCCGAGATTGATGTCTATTTGGTGTCCAAGCCTGGCGGCCCTCGTCGCAGGCTTAACTTAGCTCTAGAAGATGATGTTTCTTGGGTGGATGGCTCGGATGATTCGGCGGGGGATACCTTTGGGGATTCTGCTGGAGGGCTGCTGTAAGGCTAGGTAATCGCTCTATCCATGCAAGCTGATTGGGAGCGGGTGCTAGAGAAACTTGCGTAGTAAGCGATAGAGCAGTTGGAACAGGAGGGTTGCTGCTAGGGTGACCAGTCCACTGATCATCGTAGCGATCGCGATGGTGAGTAAGGGGATTGGAACTAAGTCGGTGAGACCTGAAAGGAGGGCCACCAGCAAAAGGGTTAAGCCCAGAATAATCAGTAAATCGACCCCTTCCACGATGCGGCGGTATTGCAGGACAATCAAGCCTCCAAACATGACGAGCCAGGCTGCGGAGCCCATCTGGATGGTGCTGATTAGACTGAGCAGCGCGATCGCCAATAAACTACCTTCCATTCCAGCAAAGAGAGCATTGCCTAGGAGCCTAGGCAGTGACAGAGGTGGATTATTGGGGGATTGTCCTGGGGACTTGCCGCCGATTTTCGGAGTTGGTTTGTGGATAGGAGCAGTTTGAATTGGCCCAGGGCTCGGTTGGGCAATGGGCACGGCTGCTTGAGCTTGGCCTGGTTTGAAGGACTTGCCTGGGCTCGCGGATGATGGTGGGGCTTGACTTTGAACTTGGGTGCCAGCGACCGGATTAGGCAATGGTGGTGGCTGAGTTGGAGCGTTGCTACGGGGAGGATTGCTGGGGGAGGAGGAGCCTTGACCGCGAATGAGTGAGAGGGCCTTGAGGGTTGTGCTGGCGGAGTCGAAGCGATCGCTGGGTTTGGCTTCTAGCATTCGCTCCAGTACTAGCTGTAGCCCTTGACTCACGGGGGGAGTGCGGCCAAAGTTCCAGCGACCGCTAAAGCTGTCAAACAGTTCTTCTGGTTCTTTGTTGGTGAGCAGTACCAGGACTGTGACACCCAAGGCATAGAGATCGGTGGCGGGATACACGCTACTACCCTGCATTTGCTCCGTGGGGGCATAGCCCATGGAGTAGATGCCGGTGGAGGCCTTGGGGGCAGCTCCGGCGGCGCTTTGGGTGACTTGTTTTACGGCCCCGAAGTCGAGAAGATAAATCTTGCCGTTGCGATCGCGCATTACATTAGACGGCTTGATGTCCCGGTGGATGCTGTTGCGCCCATGGACAAATTCTAGGATAGGGAGCACTTTCTCCAATATTTCCAAGGCTTCCGATTCCGAGAATGCCCCTCGCTGGGCGAGCTCTTGTTCTAGGGATTGACCGTCAATATATTCCTGAACCAGATAAAACAGCTCCTGCTGCTTGCCGGGCTGCATGCTCTCTACCTCTAGGGGGAAAAAGGCAAGCAGATCGGGGATTTGAGGATTGGCATTGCCCAGCTCTTCCAGGGCTTCAGCTTCCCGTTCAAACAGTCCCTGGGCTAGCTCTAGCTGGTCAGGGCTGAGGTCGCCATCGGGTTGAAATAGCTTGACGACGCAGGGCTTTAGGCCAGGGGAGAAGCGATCCACGGCATAGTAAGCTGCCCCAAACCCGCCTCGGCCTAGGAGCCGCTGGGGAAGGTAGCGGCCCACGAGAATTAAGGGCATTCCGCAGGACGTGCAGAACTTCTGCTGCACTGTCTTTACAGTGTTGCGGTTAGAGAGATCTGGAAATAGATTGGCCGGTCGAGGGCAGCCGGGGCGAGTACAGGTCAGCTCCATGGATGGCTCAGCGAGGGCTTAGATCGGCTGCAAAGATTTATTTGTGATTTTACCAAGGTCGCAACTGGAGCTGCGCTGTTGCGATGGCGATGCCTGCTTCTGAGGTTATCGTCTACCGCATGGAGCAATAGTGCTTGCTGGGATAAATTCAAATTCGCTTGCGTGACAGTTATAGCTTCTCAGGCGAAACTCCCCAAGCTGATGGCTCGGTTCATGGGAGATTACAGTGCCTTAGGTAGAGGGCTCGCTACGTTCCTTGGACTCTTTCAGTGGAGGATTGGTCATGGAATAAAGGTCAAAGGATTCATCCCATTCCGGCTTGGCAAAGCGGGGTAGAATCTCACGACTAAAGGCTTCTGCGGCCTTGGAGCGATAACGATTGGGATTGTAGATTACTGCGAGAGTGCGCTTGACGACGACATCTTCCACGTCAGCGCGGTGGAGCATTTCAATTTCTAATTCCTTTTCAATCGCTGAAACTGAGACAAATGCTGCTCCCAGTCCGGACTGCACGGCATTTTTGATTGCCTCTATGGAATTCAGTTCCATCTGCACTCGTAGTCGCCGAGTTTCAATGCCGCAGCGGGTGAGTACCTGGTCAATTACCTTACGAATGGTGGATTGGGAATCCAGGGCAATGAAGTCCAGCTTGTAGAGATCCTCCCGCTGAATTTTCTCTGCCTGGGCCAGGGGGTGGAACACAGGCAAAATCAGCGCCAGTTCGTCCTCGGCGTAGGGGACGGTGACAAGGGAGTCCTGAAGTTCTACTGGAACCTCACCGCCAATAATCGCGAGGTCAATTTGGCCATTGGCGACGCTCCAGGAAGTGCGCCTTGTGGAATGGACGTGGAGCTGCACGGCTACGTCGGAATAACGCTTACGAAATAGGCCAATCATTCGGGGCAAGAGGTAGGTGCCCGTGGTTTGGCTGGCCCCCACAATCAGGGTTCCGCCCTGGAGGTTTTGCAAGTCCTCAATGGCACGGCAGGTTTCTTGGCAGAGGCTGAGGATTTTCTCGCCGTAGTTGAGTAGAAGATGGCCGGCTTCAGTGAGTTGAGCACGACGCCCTCCCCGGTCAAAGAGGGGGACATCTAGCTGGCGCTCTAAGTTTTGTACCTGTAGGCTGACCGCTGGTTGGGAAACATATAAACTGTCCGCAGCTCGCTTAAAACTTCCTTCAGCGGCGATCGCTTTAAGGATTCTGAGCTGGTCTAGTGTGAATGGAAGATCGGACATAGCGGCTCAACCTACTCTAAAGAAGCCAATCGCAGGGTAAATTACATTGCCAAGAGACTAATATGGTCGGTCTCCGTCGGAATCGAGGCTTTCGCGCCTTAGTCTATCCCTAGAAGGTCACCTGTACCGAACAGGCAGCATGACCCCACCAGACTCCGCTTGATAAGGTGCATCTTGTCTTCTCGAACATAGGCTCGTTGCGCGTTTTTGGCCTTCCTGCGGGAAACCTAGGAACCAGACGCAGGCATACACAGCTATGAACACTATGCCTTTCGGGGTAGCCCACAATGCGAAACTAAAATAAATGTTAAGCACAGATACAACTTGGGAAGTTGTCCAATCATTCCTAAATGTTCCAGGAATGAAAGGTGTTGCGTTAATTGATGGGCGATCGCGCCCCTACTTCCAAGGCATTGAGCGTGTTCTCAATTCCCAGCAGCGTGAGGCCTTGGCCCAGGGGGTTTGGCAGGTCTTGGAGACCATTCCAGACGACTTTGAATCCTTTGAGTTCCAGTTTGCGGGTACCCAGGTTTACATTCACAAGCTGTCCCAGGAGCAAATCCTGCTGGTGCTGACCCATGACAACCTGATTTACCCCGATTATTTTGATGCCTTTAGTCGCCTTCGGGCGGCGTTCAACGAAGATAATAGTGCCACCATGGATGCGTTCCAGCGGCTGCTGGGGGCGCGTAATACTAAGGTCACGCCGCTGAATCTCAGTGATGTGGCCAATGGGCCGGATGAAGCCCCCACCCCGGTTGAGACCCTGGAATCGAATGGGGCGGAGCTGAATGATTCTGCTGAATTATCCTCTAAGGAGCCGCCCACATTAGAAATCCCGCTGCTGGACATTCCGCCGCTGGACATTCCCAGTGGCAGTGCAGATTATGCCGTTGCTGCGGATACCGAGATTACGGATATTTCGATGGCTGCCGTGGAGCCTGATGCCCCGGCTAATCCGGCGCGTCCTGGGGTGGGTGACCTGCCTGCGACGGTGCTCCTAGATGCTGACGAGCCCCTTGACGAGGCTCCAGAGTTGCCAGACTTTGCTGCGACGGATGTTGGCTTGCCCGATCTGGATGGGGCAGATGCGAGTTTGCCTGACCTTGGCGGAACTGAAGGAGCTCTGCCCGAAAGACCTGCTGACGTTGCGACCCCGGATGTCGCGTCTCAGATGGATAGTGCTGCGGCCCTGTTTGCGGCCAGTTTGGCAGATGCCAATTCCCTCGTGGGTCGTGGCTCTGCGAAATCGAAGGCTGCGAAATCGGAGGCTAAGGCCTCACCTGAGATCTCAGATGCAGTGAGCTCCCCATTGGAGCAGGCCGAGCAAGCTATGGAGTTGCCCTCTCTGGATGGGGATGATATGGCGGTCGAATCTCTGCCGGAGGTCGATTCGCTGTTGGCCGTGACTCCGACTCCTGAAGCGAAAATACCGGATGCCACCACTTCCAGTGAGGAAGACCACCAGGCTGATTTGGCTGCGCTCGTGGATACGCTGTCCCTGGGCGAGGAAGACTTTGAAAACCAGAATGGCGGGGACTCCAAAACTAGCGAGTTGTCAGACGTCTCTGATGCTGCCCAGGCTGAAGCGGTTGATGTCGCACTGCCAAATCCGGAGGCCCTTGGGGATGTTGCTCGTTCGGACAATACGGTGGGATTGCCCGAGGTGAAAGCTGACATGATGGAGGCCTTTAATCCTTGGGACGCGCCTGATACAGCGGCGGCGGCGCTGGATGAAGCTTTGACGGAAAGCCAGGCTAGCCAGCCCCAGCTTAAAGATGATGCGTTAGGGGAGCCGCCACTGCTCGCAGTTAATCAGCCTGCTTCTGATTTGGAGGGGGCGCTGGGGCTAGGGGATGATGCTCCGGAGCGATCGCTCAATAATCGCCTCGATGCGGTAGCCCTGGACGATGACATTGAGATTGATGATCTCTTTGGTTACGAGGAGCCCGTGGCAGAGCAGGCCGCTCCCCCAACCAGCCATACCGTGCTGGAGTCCTATGTGGAGTCCCTCAATGCTCTGGGTGAGTTTTCTGCCCATTATCTGGGCCGGGCGGTCATCGTTAACTACTGGCGCACCAGCCGTCCGGGGGATGAATGGCTTCGGGGAGCTTTTGCCATTGAGCGTTCTGCCAATAGCATTCGTTTGGGGCCGGATTATGCTGCTTCTCGGCGATCGCCCATCACCGAAGTTCAGCAGACTGCGCTCCAAGCCTGGGCAAGCCAATTTATTAGTCGCTGTAGCAAGGTGATTCGGGACTTCCCCCAGCTGGCCCAGCAGTCCCTAAGTGAAGACCAGTCCAAGATGCTTGACCTTTAGGGGCGGATCTTTTTTGATTCCCTACGTTTGTCTCGACTTTTGCCATGGTTAAGCAAGTTCGCCTGGAACCCATCGCCCAAACCATCGAGGTCGAAACCAATTCGTCACTCCTGTCGCTGCTGCTTCATAAGGACTTAGATGTCCTGAAGGAATGTGGTGGCCGGGGCATGTGCGCCACCTGCCACATTTACATCAAGGCAGGTATGCCCGAGCTATCGCGCATGTCCCGCCGGGAGCAGCGCACCCTGGAGGTGATTACCTCCTGTCGTCCCAACTCCCGTCTGGCCTGCCAAACCCGCGTCCAGGGAGAGGGGGTCGTGGTGGAATTACCCTCAGGCATGTATGTTCAATCGATTCAAGACATCGAGGCGCTGATTGGCCGTCGAGCAGACCAGGACCTGCTTCATCCTTTCACCGGAACAATTTTGGTGCAGCGGGGAAAACTAGTGACACGTTCGATGTTGAAACAGCTTAAGAATGTTAATTTCGAGGTGTCTCATTATTTCAACCGAACCCATGGTGTATAAGACTACGGAGTCATTCCTACGCCGATATTTCTAAAAATAATTCCAAAATCCTTACCACTAAGGCATTTATTGAGGCACTGCTTCCATGACCCAGACTCTAGCTCCGCCCAAGACTAAGCTTAAATATCCCCAGAAGCACAACCACTATGGCTTCGATGAGTTTTTCCGCTTCGACCCGGAGCGGGGCACCCTCGTGGACTGGAATGGAAGCCAAAACTTTCTCACCAGTGAGGATTTCATTCTGGGGCTGATCGAAGGCTTGGAAGAAGAAGTGGGCGATGCCTCTGCTGCGGTGATGTATACCGTTGGCTGTGAGTGGGGTAAGCGCGATTCCTTCGTGTTTGAAAAGTGGTTTGAGAAGGAATATGGCCGCAGTATGCGCCAAGTGAACCTGATGTTTCTCTTGGAGACTTGGTGGTGGCCCTATGTCAGCCAGGGTTGGGGTCGCTGGGAAGTTGATTTGAGCGATCGCCAGCAGGGCTTTATGTTCATCAATCTGTTTGACTCCGCCATGGCTCGCACCCTGGGTGACGTGGGTAAACCTGCCTGCCACATTTACGCAGGACTGTTCGCAGGCTTCTTTACGGAGCTGGTGAAAAAGCAGCTTAGCTGCATCGAGATCCAGTGCTATTCCATGGGCGAGAACTACTGCAAGTTCTTGATTGGTGGCCAGGATCGGATTAACGCCGCTTCCTTCTGGCTTAATGAAGGGGCAACGGCTAAGGATATTGCCTCTCGTCTACGCAGTGGGGAGCGTTAATTATGGCTATTGCAACTCTCACGGATCAGCAGAGCAGTCAAGCCGCTGCCCAGCAACCGTCAGAGGCCCAAACAGAAGCTTGGAAGCAGCAGACTGTGGGTGACTTCTTTGCCCGCTGTAATTGGGAAAACGTTGAAACTCCTGTCTTGGAGGCTTTAGTCACCGGACAGCCTGTCGCTCTGGATTACAGTCTGACCGTGGGGCAGTTCTTTGGGACGATTCCTTGGGATGGAGGAGCGATGCTTGCTGCCATTTCTGCTCAAGCTACCCCTGGTATGGCTCAGCCCGAGCCTGCACAGGAGCTGCCCAGCTTGGATGACGACTCCGCCCCGGAAGAGCTACCTGAGCTAGAAGAGATTGCGGATGAATCCCATCTCGATGGTGGCGATGTCACCCTGGATGATTTCCTGGGATCTTTCGCGCTTTAGCAGCTCCTAGATTTAGGAAAGACAAATTCCCCATAAATTAATATCAATGGTATAAAAAGTGGCGGCTTGTGCCTGGGCATAATGGGCTTGCTGAGACAGTCTCTGTTTGAAACTTTCGCTTAATCCAGACCATCTATATTGTCTAGCGCTTCTGGCGCTTGCTCCCTAGGCCGCCTTGCCCCATGATTCAGCTAGCATTGCTGGCGCTTGCCCGCTGAGGTTTCCATGCATCCGTTATCAGACTTTTTCCGCGAATCCGATAAGCGCTATTTGGCTCAAGCAGAGCTAAAGCTATTAGGGCGTTACACCCTATCCTTGCCCCACCGCTTAGCGATTTATCGCCAGATTCGCGACCAAGAGCTTGCGCTACTCCAGCCCGTTGCCGATGGGTTGGAAAAATCTTTGGTTGGAACCTCTGTTACTGCGATTGAACAGAGCCTTAAGCTGGGCATCGCAGTGCTGCGCACCAGTGCCATGGCGATGCTCACTAATGATATTTCTAGCCTGGATGACACTCTGCGTTGGGTCCGTCAGAGTCAGGCAAACAATGACTCTCAGCAGACGGATGAGCTCTGTTTTCAGCTAATGACCCAGCAGCTGGAGCAGCGCTTAGAAGCGGCCCACTTCAAGCTTCTATTGCCTTATTTGGAACCCTTTCAAAAGCTAGCTGCCACTGCCGCCTAGCTTCTCTCCGTAGATTCAGTGATCTACTGTGACAACCCAGCCGCTTTGCATTCGCTGTTCAACTACCGACCCTGCCCATGATTTCCGTTGCTGATTTACTCACTCCCAAGGTCGCGGCGGGTAACTACTTCGCCACCAATACCTATGTGCGCAGTGATGCGGAGCTTGGCCTGCTGGAAAATCGCAGCGGCAGCCGCCTAATTGCCATTCCTGACACCCTAATTAAGGCCCTCTATGCTGGCCTTGAGCAGGAAACGGGACTGGCCGCTCGACTGGTGCTGATCAACTGTGGTCGCTGGTGGGGCAAGAATTTCTATCAGCGCTTTAGCGAAGAACTAACGGGCCATTACGGTGTGCCCCTGGCTTCTCTGCCCATGGTGGACTTTTTGCAGTCCCTCCAGCAGTGCTGGGTCAGCCATGGCTGGGGCCAAATTGATTTTGATCCCAGCTATGCAGAGCGCGGCTTGTTCTTGGTCAAGACCTGGAATTCTCCCTTCGCGGCCCAGGCTCCCCAAATGGATCGCCCTGTTTGTTTTATGGATGCGGGAATCCTCTCGGCATTTTTCTCTGGATTGACTGGAAAATCTTTGGACTGCTTGCAGCTCACCTGTGAGTCCCTGGGGGCTGACTGCAACCGCTTTGTGGTGGGGCTTGAGGACCGTTTGGAGCCTGTAGAAGCTAGGGTGGAAGCCCAGGAAGATTGGGAAGCGATTATGCAAAGTTTGGTGGAAAGCTAATCTCATCTTTTCCTCGTAGAGAATTGATGAGTAGGGCTTAGGTCGGGGCGATCGCCTTGGTAGGCTAGGGGCTCTAGCGATTCGCCACAGCTAACTCAGAACGCGACTGTTGTTCTACCCCACCCAGGAATACGCACCCATTGGGTCTCTTAAGGCCCGTTATCGACCACTAGGCCTGGTTGCCCAGGGGCAATTTGGCAAAGTTTATTGTGCGGTTCATCGTGCCAGCGGTCGCCTCGTAGCCCTGAAGCTGCTGGACCGCCAGCGCTCTACCACCAGCCAATTTCTGCGGGAGCTGAGTTCGCTCCTAACCCTGA
>CALIGI010000227.1 GCA_938021205.1 uncultured Pseudanabaenaceae cyanobacterium | reverse complement strand
CTCTACATTGCCCATTGACTGGAATTGGTGGCAACTCAGCTTAATTTCAATTCTGGGATTTGATCTCGTTGGTGGGATTTTGACTAATGCCACCGCAGCCGCCAAGCGCTGGTACCACCGTCCCGGTCAAGGATGGCGACAGCATTTGAGCTTTGTGGCGGTGCATTTGTTTCACATTGGCTTAGTGGCACTTTGCTTTCGAGGGGCAGATGGACTTTTCTTTGCCGTTGTTGCTAGCTATTTGATGCTGGCATCCACATTGATTTTGCGCAGTCCGTTCTATCTGCAACGTCCGCTCTCATTGGGATTGTATAGCTTGGCTCTGTTAGGAGACCGCTATCTTTTAACCCCTACTCCCGGACTGGAATGGTTCCTATCCCTCTTTTTTCTCAAGCTTCTGGTCAGCCACTTGCTGAATGAAACAGCCTATCAGCCGAATGCTCGCCGATAGAACCACGCCGATATTTCACTTCGCGTTCGTTTCGATTGACTTTCACTTCACGTCTTTGAGGATTCAAACCATGACTGTACAAATTAAGACTGCACAAACTAAAAACTGGGTTGCTGGCTTACTCGGTTTCTCAGGAATTGCACTAGCCACTTTAGTTCCCGGTGGCCCGATTGAAACTCGCAGTTTTGCTCACATCAATCCCCTCACCCTAGGTGTGTTCAATACTTTTTTGACGACGTTGGTCTTGGGCAGTGTGCTACTGGTTTACTTTGTGCTGAAATCTGAGCGCTGGGCCATTTGCGGTGCGGCAGTCTGCGGTCTCTCGTTCCTGGGCGTATATGGGGTGGATTTAGCGAAGATATTTCCCGTTTCTCCTGATGCCATGCCACCTGCGTTGCTCGCCATCGAGGTGTTGGGAACGGTAATTTCCTTTCCTCTGCTGTGGCTGTCCATGCAAACGCTGAAAGAATTACCGCAGCCAACCCTGGCGACTGTATCTCTGTCCCATGAGGGGCAGGCAAGCGCAGCTTATTCTCGGGTGCAGCAGGTCGTTATGGCCATTGCCTTGGGTGCGGTCGCACTGGGAACGATTGCTTTTGCTACCCGCGCAGCGATGGGGCTTTGAGCAAAACGGGTTGGTTGTTGATTTACCAGCCCCATGCCTTTAGTTAGCACTTCATGCGAAGGTTACAGGCCATCTACTCGGGAGCTAAATCAGTGATCAGTCGCTTTTCAGCTTTGCTCTACGCTTTCTTTTGCGGGGGGGTGATTCTATTCCAAGTGGGTCTGATTATTGGCCTTCCCTGGGGGCATCTGACTCAGGGTGGACAGAATGTTGGTGCATTGCCTATCTCAGGCAGACTTATAGCCGGTGTATCGATAATTCTACTGGTTCTGTTCGCGTATTCCGTCATGTCCAAGCAGGCCAAATGGCTGCCTCATTGGCCTGCTTGGACAGGGTGGGCAACGCTTGTTGTTCAGGGCATTTCTATGGTGCTGAATTGGATCACCCCATCGCAGTCTGAACGCTACCTTTGGGGACCCATCACAACGTTGATGTGTGTATTGGTCGTGATTTCGCTGATTAGCGCTGGAGAAAGCAGGGATGAATGATTCAAAAAATAATTTACAGAAGCTGGGCGGATTCGCAGCGCTCTTCAACGGCTTGGCCTATCTGATTGGATTCGCTGGTTTTCTGACGCTACTGACCGGCTTGCCTGACGGCTCTGTGGCACAGCTTGAGTTTTTGCTAGAGCGACAGTATTTTCTGCATGTCTGGTACGCCATCATCTATGTTCTATTTGGCATTAGCCTAGTTGTCCTAGCAATTTCTATCAGCGAAGCTTTGAAGTCTCATGCTCCCAAGGCAACCCAGATCATGAACGCATTTGGCTTAATCTGGGCTGGCTTGGTGATGGCTAGCGGTATGGTCGCGGTCATTGGATTAAAAGCGCTGAAAGACTGGTTTGTTCTAGAGCCGGAGCAAGCTGCTTCAGCATGGATTGCAGTCAGTGCAGTCCAAGATGGGATTGGGGGAGGCGTGGAGATTGTTGGGGGGTTATGGATGGTTTTGGTGAGCTGGATTGCGCTGCGGAATAAGCTGTGGGCCAAAAGCATTCACTATCTGGGCATCGCTGCTGGCGCTGCTGGACTCCTGACGATTGTTCCGCTGCTGGAAGAATTGGGGGCGGTTTTTGGTATTGGACAAATTTTTTGGTTCTTTTTGATCGGTAGGTCTTTGCTCGTTGAGTCCCAGAGTCCAGAGCGGTAGACCGTACAGCCTGTTCAATCAGCGACGGTACGGTCTGTTACGGCATTGGTTTATGGCAGTGCAAATGTGAACAGGGCGGCGGCGAGAAAGGCAGCGGCGGTGCGAACGTGGTTCCACAATGTCCAGTCGCTCATATAACGGTTCCAGAGCTGAGCACCTTCTGCACTGGTGGGCTGCATGACGGCTAAGGCATCGTTGAGCGGAACGTTACCGAATCCTGTAACGCCTATGGTTCCGATGAGGTACAGCAGGCTGCCGATTAGTAGATAGACTGCTCCGGGCTGATCCCAGTGGCGTAGGGCGACGACTGCCAGAACCACACAGGCGACGGCTGGACCAAAGAAGGCTGAGTAAAACCAGGGATTGAAGACTGTGACGTTGATGGACTGCATGGTGGCGATGCCAGAAGCAGAGGGCTGTAAGGCAAGGGCTCGCATGACAAAGGTGGAGAAAGCGAAGAAGATGCCTGCGGAGAGGGCGCTGCTGATGACGGCAAAGTAGATGAGGGAGGTCTGAAGAGTTTGAAAAATCATGGTTTGGGGTTTCCTGGAAGAGATTGTTGCTGAAGCAATTAGGGGAGGAATCAAACCCATTTCTTCGCTGCTTCAGCGATTCGGGTTCCATAGAGTTCCGCAGTCAATAAGTCGCCGGGATCAACTTGCACTGGGCCACCACTGAAATCTGGCGGTGTACTTCCTATGGGTCCTAGCCACGAGCCCAGACGGTTCACACCATTTTCTTGCATTCCCATTTCGCCGGTACCGACCCAGATCATGCCGTGCTGCATGGCGTTGGTGACCAGATAGAGTAGTGTGCCCTGCTTATCACCGCTGGGGGAACCAGAATGAGTAAAACCACCGGCAATTTTATCTTTCCAACCTTGCTGAAACCAGATGGCACTGGCCGCATCAATGAAGGCTTTGAACTGGGCCGAAACACCGCCCATGTAAGTGGGGGAACCAAAGACGATCGCATCTGATTGATTCAGTTGCTCAATAATTGATTCATCTTTCCAGCGACCTTGGGTGATTTGTTCACCTGTAATTTGCAAGAGGTGAGCAGTCGTACCGTCAGCCTGTTCGGCTCCTTTCGCTATGGACTTGGCCATAAGCCGGGTATGGCCCATATTTGAGAAATAGACAACAGAAATGGTTTTCATCAAGAGTCCTCGTATTGTTGGAAAAATGATTGGACAAGCGAGCAACAGGATATTCTTGAAATGCCTGAACATCAGGGCTTAAACATCAGGCTGGTTGTGCCAAGGGCGGAGTAACAGTGGCCCGAGTGAAGCCAGCGCTAGCTCGATGGCGAGCGCCATCAGTAAGTTGTCAGAGGGCGCACCATCCATGGCCAAGCCGAGGAGACGTGCGAGGCCAAAAGAGCCATAAATGAGTGTGCTGAGGATAATTGCGGGTGAACGTAATGTTGGGCGCACTGTGCCCAGGAGAATCACTACGGCACTGCTGGCTAGAAGCCCACCAGAGGCACGGATTTCTGACAGTAGACTGGGGTCGCTGCCGAGCAAGATGCCTTCGTGGGAGTAGAACACTTGGGGCGTAAAGAGGATAGCGCTGCCAATGGTCAGCAGCAGTAGCCCGGATAGGAGTAAGAAAATGACGGTTAGCGAGCTTTTCACAGGATATTTCTCCAGGTCTTGGGGTTACAAGAGTTGCTATTGCATCTGAATACGTGGCGCTGAGGTTCAAGCGGCTTGCCCAAAGTAACCAGGAGCCGCTTGACCAGCTGGAATGGAAGGTACTAATAAGACAAGCCTGGTGTCTTGCCGAGGTAGGCATCACTTGCAAGCTGTTTTAGGAGAAAGTCTGCAACATCAGCTCGCGCAATCTTGAGGCTGGCTAGCTTTTGGTCACCCGCGAAACCATGCTGATATGCGCCAGTGCGAGGGCCATCAACAAAAGCACTAGGGCGCACGATGGTCCAGTCGAGGTGGCTTTGCTTGACGTAGCGCTCTTGCAGCTGATGGTCGGCAAAGACCTTGCGCAGGATGAAGCCAAACATGAGGTATTTCCAGTAGAAATCTAGATTGCTCCAGCTATCGCCTGCCCCTAGGGTGGATTGGCAGATCAGCCGTCGAACGCCCGTTTGCTCCATCGCTCGGATAATCTGCTGGGTTCCCTCGGAGCGGACAGTGCTGCTCAGGTTTTTTCCTCCGCCGAGGACACAGACAACGGCGTCTTGTCCTTGGATCGCCTGTTCTACAGATGCGAGATTGGTAACATCGCCTTGGAAAAGCATCAAGTTGGGATGCTGGATGTCGAGCTTGGCGGGAGTGCGGGCAAAGGCGGTGACCTGATGACCCTGGTCTAGGGCCTGTTCTACGACCTTTTCACCCACGCTGCCAGTGGCTCCAAAAATAACGAGTTTCATTGCGGTGGTCTCCAATGTTTTGATGTCTTCAGCTTATGGAGACGCCGCTGCCGTCGCTTTCAACTTCTTGCGGAACTATCACGATCTTGCGGCGGGTTGTTGAAAATTGCTGGAAAGGTCCATTGATAACGCCGCAACAGCAGACACATTGCCTATATTGTCAGGTAGAAACGTTGTGCGATGTCGTGATCAATCTGGCTCATGAGCAAGATGGCGATAGAAACAATCCAAGCTCCGGCCCAAGTTCAAGTCGAGCTGTTGCAATATCCTTCTGGCGAGGCGAACTGCCTGTTTGAAGGCGAGCATACGCTGTATATGTCGCTGGCTCCTCGCCCGCTTCATTACTTACACAGTCAGGATGGCAAGACCTATACAGGGCTATATCAACGCGGTGAGATATTGATTACGCCAGCCAATACACCACTATTTGCGCGCTGGGAGGGGCAAGAGAACTGTCTGCAAATTCGCCTGACGGATGAGTTTGTGCGGAAGGTGGCCAGGGAGACGGTCGCTGGGGACTGTGACCGCATTACGCTCCAACCCAAATTCCACACCCGCGATCCCCAGTTTGAATCGATTAGTACCATGTTGCTCAACGAAGTGCAGCAAGGCTCTTTGTCTAACCAGCTTTATGTTGATTCTCTCTCCAACATTCTGGCTGTCAACCTGCTCAGGCAACATGCCACAACCAGACCTCACTTACCGACCTATGAAGGCGGCTTGCCCTCTCGTCAGCTACGGCAGGTTTTAGACTACATTGATGCTCATCTGGATCAAGAGATTAAACTCGCTGACTTGGCTCAATTGTTAGATATAAGTCAATTTCATTTCAGCCGTCTATTCAAACAATCTCTAGGAATTTCCCCCTATCAGTACCTGCTTCAGCAGCGGGTGGAGTGTGCTAAGAAACTCTTGAAAAATACGGACCGACTGATCACTGATATTGCCTTTACCTGCGGCTTTAACAGTCATAGTCATTTGAGCAAACAGTTCAAGCAGCTCACCGGAATGACGCCCAAAGCTTACCGTTCGAGCTAGCTCCGGTTGAAAGATATGAATTGTATTTGGATAGGAACCAAGCAAGAGGAATCGTAACCATGATTTCTGATCCCATCCCCAATCGGCTCAACCATCCCTGGACTGCCCGGTACGCCAAGTTTTTAGCGTTAATTCTGCTTTACGGGGCTACTGTCCACATCGGAAACATGGCCGGGCTGAGTGGCCAACTCTGGCTGGCGACGCCACTGTTATGGCGAGGAATGGATGTGGTGCTGCTGATCTTTAATGGAGTCGCTGCAATCTCACTCTGGCGGGGGCTCTCTTGGTCCGTTTGGCTCACGTTTGGCGGCATTGCATTGCTCCAGCTCATACCCTATACGCTACTGCGCTCTCAGTTTGTTCTACAACCGGGTGATGCTCAGGTGTTGAATGGTCTTTTAGGCACAGAGGCCTTACTTCTGGGAATCTTTGCTCTGCTCCTGTGGTTGAAAAAGTGAGGTCAGCAACGTCATGAAAGGCCAAATTGGCGCAGTCTCTTCGCAGTTCATTCGTAAGTTGGTTGCCGCAGCGGAGCACCTCGAAGATCCAGCTGCGATGCTAGCCACGGTTGGACTGTCCTCAGAGGCGGATGCGACGGCAGCCACTCAGCATATGGTCGCTGCTGCGGTGTTTTATGACTTGCTTGACCGGCTCGAAGTCGAGAACGATGCCGAATTTCCCTTTCGCTACGCCCGAGGCGCGGCGGTTGATGATTTCGGAGCCTTGGGGTTGGCGCTCAAGACGGCTGAAACGCTACGTGGAACGCTGGAGCGGCTGATTCGCTATTATTTGCTGCTTACTGATACGGCTCACTATGAATTGGAGGCCCACCCTGACGGCGCTTGGTTTATTTTCCATCGGCCCATGCCCGAGCGTATTGCCGTGCGCATTGCTAATGAATGTGCTTTAGCTGCCGTTGTTTCGCTGCTGCGCCAGGTTTCGAAATCTGATGTTTCACCGCTCACGGTCTCCTTCACTCATCCCCGTCCTGCCAGTACCAAGGCTCATCACCGCTACTTTGGCGACAGCTCAATTCGCTTCGAGGCTGAGCATAATGCGCTGTTATTGAGCCATCAGTTGCTAGCAACAAAATCTGCCCTGGGAGATGACGGGCTCTCCCGCTTTTTGCTGACACATCTGGACAGCGACCTTCAGAAGCGGCAGGAATCACAATCCTTAGAAACCCAAATTCAGCAAGTCGTGGCCAATGCCCTAAGTGATGGCGTACCGAAGATTGCTGAGGTTGCACGCCAATTAGATATGAGCGAGCGGACGCTCCATCGCCGCTTGGCTGAATGCGATCGCACCTACCAGACTCTCGTGGACGAAACCCGCCGCAATGCTGCGGAGTCATTGCTCAAGCATACGGACTACTCCCTAGCTGACGTTGCTTTTTTAAGTGGCTTTTCGGAACAAAGTTCGTTTCAGCGGGCTTTCAAGCGCTGGTTGCAGCAAACGCCAGCGACATTTCGACAAGTGATGCGAGAGGCCTAACTCTTACGCCATGAGGCTTTCAATCCCTTGACAGCAAAAGCCAATTCTTTGGCAGAGCGGGTCAATACGCTGGGGAGCAACAGCCGATATCTTGACAGACATCAACCCACCGTTCGCTTTGCCTGAAGGAGAATCGCAATGTCTCGAAAAAGAACTCGGCTCCCACTGCCTGTTTGGATTGCACTCGGTGCAGGAATTGCTGCTGGCGTGGGTGCAACGACTGAAAATATGGGCGTTTATGTGGCGTTTGGAGTTGGCACTGGAGCGATCGTTGGCGCAGTCGTCAATGCTAGCGCTACTCCATCAGACAGGGATTAAAAAGCGAGAAACAACGAGGAGCACTTTTAGAGAATCCAAATCATGAAAGCCATTATTCAAGAAAAGTACGGCTCTCCCGATGTCTTGACATTAGATGACATTGAAGTCCCGACTCCCAATGAGAAAGAAGTGCTTGTACGCGTGCGTGGAGCCTCTGTCCATGCCGGAGATTGGCATTTAATGCGCGGTACTCCCTTTGTCATTCGGCTAGTGTTTGGCGGACTATTTCGCCCCAAGGTCAAAGTGCTGGGTACCGATATGGCGGGAGAAGTTGAGGCGATCGGCTCACAGGTCACACAATTCCAACCGGGCGATGCAGTGTTCGCGGATCTATCTACCAGTGGCTTTGGAGCCTTTGCTGAATACGTGGTTGTCCCGGAGACGGCGATCGCACCCAAACCGAGTAACCTCAACTTTGAAGCGGCGGCAACAGTCCCTGTCTCCGGCATCGCTGCTTTACAGGCACTGCGCGATCAAGGGCAGCTTCAACCGGGACAGCAGGTTCTCATTAACGGTGCGTCCGGGGGCGTCGGCTCCTATGCCGTGCAGCTGGCCAAGGCGATGGGCGCTGAGGTGACCGCAGTATGCAGCACTTCAAAGCTGGCTATGGTTCGCTCACTCGGGGCAGATCATCTCATCGACTACCGCCAAGAAGATCCGACCCAAACCGGTCAACAGTACGACTTGATTGTGGATGCCGCTGCCTATCGCTCAGTCACAGACTATCAACCTGTTCTTAAACCGACTGGCACCTATATTTTGGTGGGAGGCTCCTCACGGCAGCTATTCCAAACGTTGCTTTTGAGTCCTTGGCTGACTCGGCGAATGCATCGCTCGATCAAGGTCTTACAGAGCGAGCCTAATCGGGCAGATTTGATGGAGCTTAAACGCTTGATCGAAGCAGGGCAAGTCAAACCCGAAGTAGATCAGAGCTATCCCTTGAGTCAGGTTCCGCAAGCAATTCGGCAGCTAGAGGCTCGTCAGGTGAAAGGGAAGCTAGCAATTGTTGTATGAGCATGTTCTTGGGTACAAGAGGAAACGCTAATGAACAAAGTTGCAGTGTTTGGCAATGCAGGGGGTGGGAAATCCACGCTGAGTCAGCGGCTGGCTGACCTAACTGAATTACCCTGGATACCGCTCGATTCCGTCCAATATGAACCAGGTGGCAAGCAAGTCTCTCCGGCTGAATTCAAGGCCGCCCATGATGACTTAATCAAGCAAGAGCACTGGATCATCGATGGCTTCGGCTCGATGACAACGCTGTGGGAACGACTAGAGACGGCTGATACCCTGATCTATCTCGACATGCCGGTCTGGCGTCACTACTGGTGGGTGACTAAGCGATTTTTGCAGGGGGCGTGGATGCCGCCTGCGGGCTGGCCAACCCAAAGCCCGCTGCTGAAAGGGACATTGAATTCATATAGCACCGTTCGGCTCTGCAACACCAAGCTGACGCCCAAATACCGGGACTATGTGGAGCAGGTTAAGGCGACAAAGCAGGTTTATCACTTGCGATCTCGCTACGAGATCGCTCAGTTCTACAAGACGATTGCGACACAAGCTGACGTTGACTCACCCCAGAATTGACTATGACTTAGATAAACTTTGAGCAGTTTGCTTAATTGCTCTAACCATGAAACCACAACATTTGAAGCAAATTTGATGACCTAAAGGAGAGCGACATGATTGTTTTAGTTGTCTTACTCAGCGTGTTTTCTGTGGCATTGGGACTGCTGGCGATCTCTCAACGCCCTTACCAAATTCGGACTGCTGGTTGTATTGCTTTTACAGCATTGTTTCTGTTCACTGGAATCAGTCATTTTGCTTTAGCTGAGGGCATGGTGCAGATGTTGCCGGAATGGATACCGGGACGCTATCCGATTATTTACCTCACCGGCATCATAGAAATCGCTCTGGGCCTCGGTTTTTTGTGGCCATCTGTCCGACGCACAAATGGCCTGCTGACCCTGGCTTTTTTGATGGCTGTATTTCCGTCTAATCTCTACGCAGCTTTGAATTCCGTTGATTTCGGCGGCAATATTAACGGCCCTCGTTATCTGTTCTTTCGTGTTCCTTTACAACTTTTCTTACTGTGGTGGGTTTGGTTTATGGCAGTACGCCGTTCTAGACCAGTTCGTCAGCGTAAGAACATTTGGGGCTAGCTCCAGTTTCGCCACTGCGCCTCGCTTGATGCCTCCATTCCTGGATTCGACGAGCCATAGCTTTCTAACCATCGAATCTGCAAAACGCAGACCCCCTTAGTGATGCAGAAAAGTCTTGAAAGCCTTCTTGTCGGGTGATTCTCAATGAGACAGAGATGACGAGAAAGGGTGAGATATGGCAAGCTCAAGTTCCTACACAAAGAGCATGGACCATGACCCCACCCGACCTCCATCGTCAACTGCGAACTCAGTTGAGTCAATGGGTAACCCCGAAAGACCAGCGCCATCTCACAGGCTGCGCAGAGATGGTTGCCGCGATCTTGCAATCCCAAACCGGTTGCTTGAGTCGCTGGCTCCCCTACCTGAGTCATCGCAGTTGCAATGCCCGTGCGCATCTGGGACGGCTGAGCTACTTCGTTCATAACGATGCCATTGATGCCGAAACCTTTTATGACCCCCTGATGCGTCACTGTCTCCAAACTTTCGAGGGACAGGCTGCGGTTCTGACCTTAGACACCAGTATGCTGTGGGACCAGTTCTGCTTAATCGAAGTCTGTCTGGCTTGGGGGGGACGCTCTCTCACCCTGGCCCAACAGGTCATTGAGCATGGTAGTGCCACTGTGGGGTTCAAAGACTATTCTCCCTTGCTCGAAAAAGCCCTGAAGCTCTTGCCAACTGGATGCAGCGTGACCCTGCTGGCCGATCGCGGGTTTGAGCATGGAGAACTGATACGTTGGTTGCAACAGCATCAATGGGACTGGGCTATTCGAGCCAAATCTGACCTACTCATCACCTTACCCAGCGGACGAACTCGAGCCGTACAAGACCTGCTTCCCCCCTGCAATCAGGTTAATCTGTTCCACGATGTGACCATCTTGAGTGACATTCACTGTCATCTCGCCACCGCACATCAACCTGACGGAGCGGATGCTTGGGCCGTCCTGAGTGGCAAACCCACCACTCTCAATACTTTCACGCGCTATGGCGAGCGTTTCGGGGGCATTGAGCCCCACTTCAAGGATTACAAGTCCGCTGCTTTTGATATCACCGACTCTCGGCTCCGCGATGCAAAAGCCCTGACCTGCCTGGTCATGTTAATCGACATTGCCTACCTGATTGCTTGGATGTTGGGGGTTAGAGCTGTTCTGCTAGGTCAGCTTCATCGTCTCGATTGGCATGCTCAAAGAGGATTGAGCTTCTTGCAGCTGGGTCTCAGGGAATTAGCGACTCTCTGTTACAAGCGCTTACCCCTCCCTTGGTTACAACCCCTCCCTCATAAAAGTCCACCCCCGGCTTCAGCTTCGAAGCACAAGCGCACGATACAAGACCTTATGCTCAGCTTCTCTAAGGTCACTCTTTTCTCAGCTTGAGACTCAAAAAAGTTTTCTGCATCACTAAGCGCAGACCCCTCTGAATACAGAGGCTCGATTTGACCATGCTCTTCAATCCCTGTGAGGGGACTTTCCCTGCTGCTTGCAGCGCAGAGAAACAACTGCAAGCTAGACCGAGCTCTAGGAGCAGACTCTTTTTGCATACCCCGTCTGCTTGGAGCAGGGGTCTTGATCACTACGCTCCCCGCATCAGTCTATTGGAGAATCCCTCCCAGTCTCGACCCCCTGCTGGTTCATATTGCAGAAGTAAGGTCTCAATATTCTCAAACCCACTAACTATTGCCCATAAGTTAGTCGGTTGGTGAAGAGCCTGTTCTGACTCTCACCAACGCCTGCCAAGACCCCGAAGTTCATGTCATTTTGTAAATTAAACTCAAGCGCTTCTATTGATCTGTTCAGCCCTGATTAGGTACTAGATTTATTTCTTAGAAACTACTGGTTTGCATTATTGACC
>CALIGI010000226.1 GCA_938021205.1 uncultured Pseudanabaenaceae cyanobacterium | reverse complement strand
TGCTGATCTCTTGACCAGCTTCAAAGCTCGATATCCCAATATCCGGCTGGAATTAGTTTCAAACACAACCCGGTTGCATAGCTTATCGCGGCGGGAGGCTGATGTTGCCATCCGCGTTTCCAAGCAGCCGGATGAGATGCTAGTGGGCATGCGGGCGATCCATACAGAGTTCGCGGTATATGCCCATCAAGCGATCGCGACAACACCTCCCTCTCAGCTGGATGAACTGCCTTGGATCAGTTTGGAGCACACGGTCAATGCTCACATGACCCATGACTGGATGGAGAAACATGTCCCAGCAGAGCAAGTTCACTTCCGAGTAGATAATCCAGTAGCGCAGTTCATCATGACAGAGGCGGGCAGCGGTGCCTGCATCTTGCCGATGGTCTACGCAGAGCGGAGCGATAATCTGGTGAGATTAAGCGATGTGCTTGAGGGATTGGATACAGACATGTGGCTCTTGACCCACCGTGACTTGAGGCGTAATGGAAGAGTTCAGGCTTTTCTTGACCACATTTATCAAGGCTTAGCAGCATTCCGAAATGGCGAGGCTGGCATCGCAACGTCCGATATCAGTCCACGCCATTAAAGTGGGTATATGAGAAGACCGGGCTATCATCAGGCAAAGTGCCTTCATTAATATCCTCCTCCTCAGCTTCGCTGCCCTGGATGAGAACGCAAAATCCTACTACGATCGCCGTATGGCCAAAAAACTCGCCGCCTGCGGCAGGTCAATCGCCGCCCTCACTCCCCAAAATCTCGCTGCATGGCTGGCCCGAACGATCTCGTAATTCAATTTCTACGCGAGGCTTTTAGTGAAGAGGCATTGGGAGCGATCGCCAGCCCCGGCCAACTCCGCCGCGCCAAACAAGCCCTCAGCTTGGGATCGACCCCCACCCTAATCTCCGCGGATCCCCTCACCATCGAACTCGGCTCTAGTAGCGGAAACAGCCACCGCATCACCTACCCCGCCGCCGTCCCCGCCGAAGCCACCTGCACCTGCCCCGCTCAAACCACCGCCACTAGCACCTGCATCCACGTCCTCGTCGCCTGCCTCTGGTTCTGCACCCAGCTCGGCGGCAACAACAGCAATCAATCAGCCCCGTCAACCAAATCCAACCACGGTACGGACGAACCGCCGTTCGTCCCCCCAGCTCCAGCCTCTGCCTCGCCTTCGCTTCCAGACGCCTCCCAACCCAATCCAAATCCGGATGCTGCTTCGGATCAATCTGGCTTTGGCGATCGCATTAACCCCGGTGAACAGCCGGACGAACGGCGGTTCGTCCCTACGGGTCATTCAATGGCTACGGTGGATCGCGATGGTCAACTAACGCTAATGGATACGCCCAAATCCCCACCCAAGCCCAAACCTGAAAACCCAGAATCCCCCCGCAGCCGCAGCCAAATCCTCCAATCCACCCAACAACTCCTGCGCGAAAGCCTCACCGCAGGCCTCCTCCACCTCTCCGACAGCACCTGCCAACGCCTCACCACTTTAGCTGTGTCCGCAACTAGCGTCGACCTCCCCCGCCTTGCCCTCGCCCTGCGCAGCATCAACGACGGCATCGCCCTCATCCTCACCCGCAACGCATCAGCCAACTCCGCCGACCTCCTCGCCACCCTCGCCCAAACCTACGCCCTCTGCGAAGCCCTCCAGCAACCAAGCAATGCTGACAGCTTCGAACTCATGGGCGAAGCCCGCAGCCAATACCACGAAGTCGGAACCCTCGACCTCGCAGGCATCGGAGCCTACCACTGGGAAAGCGCCAGCGGCTTCAAAGGCCTCACCCTCATCTTCTGGGACGCCGATGCTCAACGCTTCTGCACCTGGGGCGACAGCCGCCCCGCCTTCCAAGCGCAACGCTTCAACCCTGCCCACGCCTACAAAGGCGATGGCCCCTGGGACAGCGACAGCCCCGCCAAACTCTCCAAAGCCCGCTTCCAGCTCATCGAAGCCAAACGCAACGCCCAAGGTCGCCTCTCCAGCTCAAAAAAAAGCAAAAGCCTTATTCGCGGCGCAGCGTTGCTCTCACAACTCAGCTTCGGCTCTCGACAATTTAGCGACTGGCAACAGCTCAAAGCCTACATCGCCTCCACCCTCCCCATGGGCCTAGCCATCGCCGATCCCATCGCCAATTTGGTGGTACTACAACCCAGTGACTGGGGAGAACAAACCTTCGATAACCTCAGTCAAACCCTCACATGGAACATCCTCGACAGCAACGGTCGCACCCTCCCCCTCCAAGTGCCCTACCGCAGTTACGACCTCAAACGCATCGCCTACCTCGAAGCCCTCGCCCCCACGGAATCCAAAGTCCAGCTCATCGTCGGCCAAGCCAACCTCAGCGAAACCGGCCTCAGCCTTTACCCCATCTCCCTCCTCTGCGACAAGCCTTTATCCCAGTCCGCCGTCACCAACCTCAGCTTCACCGACGCCCCCCGCAAACGCAGCGATGCCCCCACCGCTCTGTCCGATCCAGATGAACCTGACATTGCCCAACTTCAGTCCCAACTCCTCGCAACCTCCCCCCTCAGCCAACCCATTGCTCAACTCCTGCAACTGCTAGAGCAAATCGCAGACAGCGGCAGCCGTCGCCTCAAAGCAGCTCAGCTCCAAAACTTGCAAACACAACAAAAACAATGGGAACAAGTTGGGATTGAGGGTTTGGCTAATGCGATCGCCCATCTCCTCAACACTGCATCCACGTCTACAAACAGCGACATAGCAGAAGCCCTCATTCGCCTCCGCTACATCACCCAGCTCTGCCAAGAAAGCCTGATCCAAGCTGCTGTCCAGACTTGACCCCTTCAGCTATTTAAAACGCCAGTCCAGTCCAGCAATCCAAAAGAGAAAAACACCAAAGCTCCTCCCAGCCTCTGCAAACTGGGGTGAGGATAGGAGGAGCTTGACATTCGGTCCCAGCAACATGGTCAGCAAACTCACAGACCTCTACAATGAGCTCCCAATCTGTACTTGCCCGTGCAGCGACCTCTCAAGCACCCAGCCCTAAAGATTTGGCTGAAGGCGCTGAACTAGTTGCTCGGGGCGGAGGACACCTTCAATGCGATCGCTGGGCTTACCATTCTTAAACAGCACCAAGGTTGGCAGCGCTTCAACGCCATGCTGAGAAGCAATCTGGGGATAGTTGTCAGTATTAATTTTGACGATATTAACGCTATCTCCCAGCTCCTCTTTCACCTGCTTGAGGATGCCAGCCATCATCTGACAGGGGCCACACCAAGGGGCATAGAAGTCAACCAGGGTAGGCTTTTCAGAGTTAGCGAGCATGTCGTCAAAGCTATCGAATTTTTGCTTGCTCATGGCAGAAAGATTGAGAAGGGCATTGGATTATGGATTTGGGTCGGGCAATGGTTTGCCATTCCCCAATCTCGTGACTTCGATCCTAGCGAGGCTGGGGGCAAACAACCGCGAGTGTAATGACACTTGACGAAGAAGATTTCACGACTGCCAGTTGTGTTTGAGCTTCGTTACAGTAGTCGGGAAGATTGTAATAATGCATCTATTTTGGCTATGGCTTCCAGTTCCTCCCAACAACGGCCCGAGCGATTGATCTTTGCCCAGCATGGCTGGTCGGATACAGGCAAATACTTAGGAGAGCTGGTGCGATCTGTGGCTCCCCCCCATAGTGAGGTCGTGGCCCCCAGCCTCAAGTTTATGAATACCTGGCTACGAATTGAGCTGTTGGTACAGGAGAAGGAAGCGATCGCCCAGGCTGCCTTAACTCGCTACCCCGATGTACCCATACGAATCGTGGCTCACTCCATGGGTGGGTTAATTTGGACAGAGTTGTTGCATCGCCATCTCGATTGGTGGGAGCGGGTGGAGTCATTTGTAATGGTGGGGTCGCCCATTGGCGGCTCGGATGTAGCACGGCTCATTGATCCCTGGGGTCTGGGAATTGGCATTGCAGCGGACCTGGGACGCGATCGCCGCAACCTCGCAGAGCAAATTGCCCACAAAATTCCAACCCTAGTAATTGCAACAGATCTGGGTCATGGCAGCGACGGCTTAGTTGCTGTAGAGGCAACTAAAGTGCCAGGCAGTGAATTCAAATTATTATCAAAAGTTCCCCATGCAGCAATGCGCTATAGCCCGGCAGTCGCCCAGGAAATTCAGCAGTTTTGGCAGCGACCTGGAGTGGATCCAGAAGTGCTGAGTCCTGTCGCGGAGGGGGTGATTCGGTCGTTGCGATCGGTGCCGGGTATGACGGCAGCGGGCTATCGCGACTTTGCCAAGGCACAGGTGCGGTGCAACTTGGGAGATGGTGTCACGCTAAGGACTTGGAAGAATCCGGCGCAGGTTCAACATATTTATGTGGCGGATCAGGATGGCAAGTGTTTGTTCGCAGGCTATGTGGGCTGGGGGCATCAGCGTGGGTTGAAGCGGGTCGTGGACAAGGTTGCTTTTACAATAAATTCAAAGTAGTGACTGACCCTGACCATATCCTCTGCATTGTCCTGCATCACCCAACAACCCACCGCTGTAGAGTCACGATATCAAGTTCTGGGGGTTACCCCTACCACCATGATTCATCCCTTCATTCAGCAATGCTAATTTAGTTTGATTGATGACAGCCCCCCGTTGATTGGAATAGCATCGGGGGGCTGTCGGTTTGTGAGATTGATGCAGTAGCCAACGCTAGGGTTGATATTGCATGCCATGTGACGATGTGATGCCAGATTTTATTAAATGTCTGTTTCTTAGAACCAGAAGGATATTCTAGTTTTCAGTGACCTTGAGCAGGCTGAGCGTGAGTAGACCACAGCTGAGTTCAGCTTGGACTTTATTCACAGCGATCGCCCCAGGCAACTGTAGGACTCGTTCAAAAGCGCCATAGCAAAACTCAGAAGCTAGAACATCACCTTGGGAGCGGTGATGGGATGGGAAATGGGCACCCCGCACCCCGATAGCGGTCTCAAATGCCTGAACTTCAATCTCCTCTCGTTCAAAGCCTGGTAGTTGTAACTGCACATAAATAAAGTCTGCGGTTTCTCGAATTTCTGCTGCGGGCTGCCAATTTGTGGCCACCATAGGGGCTGGGTTTCCCATGGGTTGATGGGAGTCAGACTGTTGAGCTTGCTCGAGCTGTGCGACTGTGGCTGCAGGAGTTGGGAGCTGTGCGTTATGCAATGTCATGGGATGAACCTAGCTAGAGTTTGGTGGCAGACTGGCTTTTCCTCTTTAAGAGGAATTGTTCAACTGATGCTAGATTTCCCAGGAGCGATCGCATAAAGATAGTGCTTCACATGTCTTGAGATAGTTGTGAGCTATTGCTATCTCTATCACAGTCGGCTATGTGCATATTTCTTCATCTGGCGGTGAAGATTGCGAGTTTTTTCCCCTCTTCTGATTGAATCAGCGAGCGCAGAAGCATGGCTATAGCAACGGCCTCACTTGTTAGGAGGCTTGCTATCCACATCACTGCCTGCCATGGATAGCTTTGACAGGCTATGAATCTCCTAAGTGATGTGGCAACGGCTATAAGAACTGCTAAAAATGAGAGCTGTGACCTAACCTTAAAACACCGTTCTAAACACTAAGCTGCCAACACTTTTGAATAGGGAAGTAAAAGTTCGGCCCCAATTGCGGCGTCTACCTGGCCTGGAGCTGCTGGAGCTGGTTTTCTGGTGGGTGGGTTTGGCTTCCCATTCGGCGGCGGCAGCTCTCGCTTGTCCAATGGTTACCAGGATTTGATCAGCGGCGTCGAAGCCTTGTCGATTTCCTTCTGCCTCAAAGAGCGTTTTAGCGGTTTCGGCATCGCGGGTAGCTTGGTCAAATTGGCCCAGGATAGAAACTGAGAAACTGCGCCCTAGGTAAGCCGTCGATAGCTTGGGATCTTTCTCAAGGGCTTCGTTGTAGTAGCTAACTGCTGCTTCGTGGCGACTGCCTTGGGCTTCGGTCATGGCCCAGGTCTGGTAGGTCTCAGCATTGACAAGGTTAGAGGGGATCGCGATCGCGCCTTGCAAAGCAGCTCCCTGGAGATTGCCGCCTTCAAATTTAACGCCTCCTAAGTAAGCTCCCCGCAAGTCTGCGCCTCGCAGATCGGCTCCGGTCAGATCAGCGTTGTATAGGTTCGCCCCATAGAGCACAGCACCGGATAGATTAGCTCCCCTCAGGTCTGCATTGCTCAGGGTCGCACGGCTCAGGTTGGCTTGGCTTAGGTTCGCGTTGCTCAGCTCGGCTTCTTCCAGGTTGGCAAACACTAGGCCTGCTTTGCTGAGGTCGCAGCTTTCACAGATGTTGCTGGAGAGTAAACGACGCAGGTTGTCAGTGCTGCCTGCCTTGGCGGCTGTGGTTGCCCAAGGGCTAGCAATGAGAGCCAAACTGGCTAACGCTGCCATCGTTTGAAGCTTGGGGAAGCCTGAATGATTCTGTTGCAATGTTGATACCTGCATAGGAACTCCGATGGGGGGAAGGCCAGGACAGGCCAGCATTGAATGGGGTTAGCTGCTGCACAGCTAAAGTTCCATTTCGTTGCTCGGGTGCCACGATCCTCGAACTGCGATTTAATGTCGGCCATTGTAAGGCAATAGTTCCCTCTTGGCCTTAAATCCTCAGTCCGCGAAGCTTATAGCCCATTTCTGGATGGGTCTGCAACTGTAGACCCGTTTTGAGTTCGGCAGTTTCTTGGATGAGGATCGAGCTAACCCAAGAGATCTGGATGGACCAGGACTGGGTAACGAATTGCCCTGCTTTTTAACAAAAATTGCGCATTTTGCTTGTTCCGTCGGAGTGGCTGTCATGATTCAGTTAGGATGAATGCCGCCGTTACTTTGTCACGCTTGATCCTGAGGATCTGCTTTGCCCATGACCCTGCAAGATTTCAACTGGAAAAAGCTGCAAAACGGTTCAGATATTCGTGGGGTCGCGATCGCAGGTGTCCCTGACGAAGCCGTGAACCTGACTCCCGAGGTCTGTCAGCGGTTGGGCCAAGCGTTTGGAGTCTGGCTCGCGAACAAGCAGGTGAAGGCTCCAGACAAGCAGCTTTGTCTGGCTGTGGGTCGTGATAGTCGTATTTCTGGGCCGGAGCTGATGCAGGCAACGATGGCGGGCCTAGCGAGTCAGGGAAGTCAGGTGCTGGACTGTGGCATTGCTTCCACGCCTGCCATGTTTATGAGTACAGTGACGCCAGACTTTGATTGTGACGGGGCCATCATGATGACGGCGAGTCACTTGCCGTTTAATCGTAATGGACTGAAGTTCTTCACGGCCCAAGGCGGCTTGGGAAAACCCGATATTTCGGAGATTTTGGCCCTGGCTGAGCAGAATGATTTTGCCGATGCAGAGATGGCAGGCTCAATTGAAGCTAGAGATTTTATCTCTGTTTATGCCCAGCAGCTAGTTGAAAAAATTCGCACTGGGGTCAACCACCCTGAAGAATTTGACCAGCCCCTGAAGGGTTTGAAAATCTTGGTGGATGCAGGGAATGGTGCGGGTGGCTTTTTTGCTAGCAAGGTCCTGGAGCCCTTGGGAGCCGATACCACGGGGAGCCAGTTCCTGGAACCTGATGGCATGTTTCCCAACCATGTGCCTAATCCCGAAGACAGCGATGCCATGGCTTCTATTTGCCAGGCGGTGATTGCAAACCAGGCAGACTTCGGCATTATTTTCGATACCGATGTGGACCGCTCTGCGGCAGTGGATGGCGAGGGTCAGGAATTAAATCGCAATCGTTTAATTGCCTTGATTGGGGCGATCGTATTGCAGGAGCATCCTGGGTCAACCATCGTGACGGATTCGATTACCTCTGATGGTTTGCAGCAGTTTATAGAAGGTGAGCTGAACGGCAGGCACCACCGCTTTAAGCGGGGCTACAAAAATGTAATTAATGAGGCCGTCAAACTGAATCGGGCTGGAGAGGAGTCTTGGTTGGCGATCGAAACTTCTGGCCATGGGGCCATGAAGGAAAATTATTTTCTCGATGATGGGGCCTATCTGGTCAGTAAGTTGCTGGTTGAACTGGCTAAAGCCAAGCAAGCTGGGCGCGTCTTGACCGATTTAATTGCCAATCTAAAAGAACCTCAGGAAAGCCAAGAACTACGTCTCAAGATTGAGGTTGAAGACTTTAAATCCCATGGGGAAGGGGTTATTGCTCAGCTTGAAGCTTCTGTGGCGGAGCAGGATGACTGGGCAATCGTTCCCAACAATTACGAAGGCATTCGTGTCACTTGCTCTGCGCCTCAGGAGGAAGGTTGGTTTCTACTGCGACTCTCCCTCCATGACCCGGTTCTGCCTCTCAATATTGAGTCTAATGTGACAGGTGGTGTGGAACAGATTGCCCAGCGGTTGCAGGGTTTCTTCGGTGGCATAGACGGATTGGGTTTGAATGCATTTAGAGACCTCCAGGAAACATGAAAGGTTCTGAAACAGCCTGCTTGTGCTCGGTTCCCCTTCTCTTTCTTAGGAGAAAAGGAAGGGGATGAGTTCGGCTTGTCGGCTACCGAACTCAAGCTAGCAATGGCAAGTTTTCAGGGGGGGTTAGAAATAGGAAGTCCCTCAGCATTCTCAGTGTGAACCTGTCGGATTAACCCTGGGTTTCCTTCGTTTGTTCGCGAATGACTGCACTCCAATTGTCCTCATCCATGGCAGCAGCTAAGTCCGCTCGCTGGGCTGCGTCGCCTTGAACTTTCGTAGCAACTTGCTTGAGGGTTCCATCGGCCATGGCGCGGCGGAGTTTGAGTTTCTTTTCTTCGTAAGCTTCTCGCTCGGCAGGGGACATCACTTTACTCGCAGCTTCTTTGATGGTACCTGCCCAGGTGCCATCGCTATTGCCGGGGGGAGGGCTGGGAAGGGCTTCCATCCATTCGGCTTTGAGGGCTTCCATGGCATCCCGCTTGGGAAATTTGAAGGGATGAACTTTCGCGAAGGCGCAGGTGGTTTCGCCTTTGGAGGTGAGGTGGCCACGCAGGGAAAGGGCGACATTGCGGGAGTAGCCAATGAATTGGGTTTGGCGATCGCCATCCAACACGGCGTAAACCCCTGCGACCTTGGCATTACTGGCCTCATCACACCAAGCTGCGAGGGCAACGGGAATGTCCGTTGCACTGTCGAGGATTGGGACCGCTTCTACGGTCTCTGCCCCATGCTCATCCGCTGCGCTATAGAGGAAATCGTGCAGTCCCTGGTGAGCCTGGGGGACGTTTTGATGCTCAATGGGGGTGGCAGGGTCGGAAGTTACAGGGTCGGAGGTCACGGCTTGGGTTTCATTGACGGTGGTCTTTCATTATTGTCTGAGCTGCGGCAGGAAATTGATTTATGGACAGCTGCGACATAATGCAATGGAGTTCTTATTACTTCTTCATTGACGATCGCAGTCTACTGGGCGTTTCCCATCTAATCGCTTGGGCTCTGAGAAGCCTCTATTCCATAATTTACGAGGACTAGACTGGCGATCGCAAAGTCCATCAGAGCTGAGCCCAGCAGTCCCACCACCGATTGCACATCCCCATACTTCTCGGTGTAGATGTACAGCCCCACGTTGGCCACCCCAAACAAAAACCAGGTCACCCAGTCCACCCCTGCTGCCGAGCGCTTGCGCACAATTGCAACTAATTGCAACAAGGTTGCCATGGGGATAATGACAGCTGGGAGCCAACCACAAAATGTAATGAGTGCAGGGGGCATATCTTAAAGACAATGCTGGGGCAATTGCAGAATCCCACAAAAGCCGTCATCGTCCTAGTTAGAGCAGCTATACAGCTTTTACTCTGAGTGAGAAAGGAGCGTTTATTGCCTAGTCCAGCCCTCTCTCTCAAACCTGGACGAGAGATCTCATATATGTGGAGATTCATTAGCAAAAATCAATGCTCACAAAGCAAATTGCCTAGAGGCCGCTCGACCGGGATACTAGAAAGGATATGAAATTGATCCGCTCTGTCTAGGAAGATTGACGATGACGCACATTGAAACCCAGTGCCTCCATGCCGGTCAGGAGCCTGACCCAACCACCACAGCCCGTGCGGTCCCCATTCATCGCACAACTGCTTACGTCTTCCGTGACACCGAGCATGCGGCAAACCTGTTTGCTCTCAAAGAGTTGGGTAACATCTATACCCGCTTGATGAACCCCACTAGCGATGTGCTTGAGAAGCGCATGGCGGCTTTGGAAGGTGGTGTAGGTGCCCTGGCTGTTGCCTCTGGTACCAGCGCGATTTACTACAGCATCATCAACATTTGCGGTGCAGGTGACGAAATCGTCTCTGCGAATACGCTCTATGGCGGCACTTATACGATGTTCAAGGACATCCTGCCCCAGTTCGGCATTACCGTAAAAATGGTGGACCCCCGCGATCCCGAGAACTTCCGCGCAGCCATCACCGATAAGACCAAAGCAGTCTTTTGTGAAACGGTTAGCAACCCCGGCCTGGAAGTGACTGATATCCAGGCGGTTTCCGAGATCGCCCATGAGAACGGTCTACCCCTGATCGTGGACAGCACCTTCACGACCCCTTACTTGATTCGCCCCATTGAGCATGGGGCGGATATTGTTTGCCACTCCTTGACCAAGTGGATTGGTGGCCATGGCACCGGTGTGGGTGGTGTGGTTGTCGATGCAGGTAAGTTTGACTGGACCGCAGGCAAACACCCGCTGATGAGTGAGCCTGATGCTAGCTACCATGGTCTGCGCTATGCCCATGACCTCGGTCCCTTGACCCCTCTGGCCTATATCTTGCGCATGCGCCTTGTGCCCCTGCGTAACCTGGGTGCGGCGATTTCTCCTGACAATTCTTGGATGTTCCTCCAAGGTCTGGAGACCCTGCACCTGCGCATGGAGCGCCATTGTGAGAACGCCATGAAAGTGGCCGAGTTCCTCACCAAGCAGAAGTCAGTGGAATGGGTGCGTTACCCCGGCCTCAAGGGTGACAAGGCCCATGACAATGCCAAGAAAGCCTTGTCTAATGGCTTCGGTGCCATGGTGGTCTTCGGCATCAAAGGTGGTGCAGATGCAGGCAAGAAGTTCATCGAGAAGCTTGAGCTGTTCTCCCATGTCGCGAACGTGGGCGATGCCAAGAGCTTGGCGATTCACCCCTCTTCCACCACTCACTCCCAGCTCAGCGAAGAGAACCAAATTGAAGCTGGGATTCCTCCCGAGCTGATTCGTTTGGCGATCGGCATTGAACATGCGGATGATATCATCGCTGACCTTAAGCAGGCTCTAGCGGCAGGTTAAGTTGCGTTGACATCTACAGGTCGTTTGCTTCAATTGCTCGCACCAGCCTTGGGTTCCAGCCGACCTCATCCCCAGCCCCTCTCCCGTGGGAGAAGGGAGAAGACACAAGCAAGCAGCTATGTTCGCTGGTTTGTGCTCGGTACCCCTTCTCCTGAAAGAGAAGGGGTAAAGGATGAGGTCGGTTTTGAGGCGATTCAATCGGTCTTAAATTTCGAACCACGCTAGTATCTAGTATCACTTCGCGTCCATTCCCAGCACCGCTATGACCATTGGTCCTGTAGAGACCCAGTTCTTTACCCTTCCCCAGCCTTTCATCCTAGACTCCGGCGATTCCCTTGGGCAATTAACCCTCGCCTACGAGACCTATGGCACCCTCAATGAAAATGCTGACAATGCCGTTTTGGTCTTCCATGCGCTCACCGGAAGTCAACATGCCGCAGGCCATAACCCCAGTGTTCCTGGGACGGGTAACCTCTGGACCCAGGAATGTCACAACGGCTGGTGGGATAATTTCATTGGGCCTGGTCTAGCGATTGATAGCGATCGCTATTTCATCATTTGCATCAACTACCTGGGCAGTTGCTACGGTTCCACAGGACCGCGATCGCTCAACCCTCAAACCGGCCAGCCCTATGGTGGCGATTTTCCGGTCATCAGCGCCTGGGATGTGGTGCATAGTCAACTCAAGCTGCTGGATCATCTCCAGATCGACCAACTTCATGCCGTGATTGGTGGATCTCTGGGCGGAATGCTTTCCTTGCTGATGGCCACGCGCTGTCCCAAGCGAGTGAAATATGTGATACCCCTAGCGACCGGTGCAGAAACCACGGTTCTCCAACGCATCCTCAACTTTGAACAGATTATTGCCATTCGCAATGATCCCAACTTCAATGATGGCCATTTTTATGATGGAGAGCCACCGAATCAAGGCGTGACCTTGGCTCGTATTGTGGCCCACAAAACCTTTGTCTCCCTCAATGTTTTGGAAGGCCGCGCCCGCAAAGATATTGAGATTAGTGAGAAGATCGGTAACTTTTACGAACTCTCCCACCCGATTGAGTCATATATGCTCTACCAGGGGCAAAAATTTGCCCAGCGCTTCGATGCCAATAGTTATTTACGGATTCTCAACCTGTGGCAGCACTATAGTCTCAGTAGTGATGCTTGGGCTTTTGCGAGCTGCCAGGCTCAGGAGTATTTGGTCTTTAGCATTGACTCTGATGTCTGCTTCTATCCTGAGGAGCAAATGTCTGTGGTGAGTGCGCTGGAAAGGGCAGGGGTGCGGGTGACCTATATTACGGTTCATTCTACGAAGGGCCATGACTCCTTCTTGCTAGAGCCTGAGTTGTATGCGCCTTATATTCGCTTTGTGCTGCGGGGGAGTGTGCCAGCTTAGCTGGGGAGAGGATTTGGGAGCTAGAGTTTGAGATGGATACTGCTTTGGGGCTGAAATTTTTGGGGATTGCTGGCAGGGCAATATAGCGATCGCCGCGTTTCAAGGTAGGATCGGCAGGCTGTTACGAATCGTTAGAGTCATGGCTGAGAAGCCCATTAAGAAGGAAGATCTGGCAAAGCGCCGGGCAGAAGCAGCCGAACGAGGCGAACCTGAGCCATCTAAGGAAGACCGTGGGGGTCGTGGCAAGGGTGGCGGCAAAGGCAAAGGGGGTGGCAAAGGCCGGGGCAAGGGTCGAGGCGATCGCGAAGAGCGTCGTCCTCCCGTAAATCCAGTGTTTGCTCGGGGTCCCAAGTTTGGCTCCCGCGAGAAGGCTGCTGCTGAGGCTAAGGCCAAGGAAGAGGCTGCTGCTGCAAAGGCTGCTGAGGAAGCCGCTGCTGCTGAAGCAAAGGCTGCTGAAGAGGCTGCCACTGCTGAAGCTGCTCCTGCGGAGGAAGCTGAGGCTGAGGCTCCTGCTGAAGAGACTGCCGCTGAAGCTGCTCCTGCAGAGGAAGCTGATGCTGAGGCCCCTGCTGAAGAAGCTGCCGCTGAAGCTGCTGCCGAGCCCGAAGCTGCTGCTGACGCATAAAGCATCTGCTAACGCATAAAGCATTAAGGCTTGAGCATTGGGATTAAAAAGAGCAGGTTCTGCAAAGCAGAACCTGCTCTTTCTTTTTGGGGAACAAACGGCGAACACAAACTACGGCGATCGCACCCAGGTTGTACTAGGACTCAGACAGCCGCTTAACAGCCTGGCCACCTATCCGCTCATGGGTCTCCGCTAATAGCGCTGGAATGCGATCGCGAAAAGGGCTCTGGCTCAAGACTGGAGTGAGGTTAAACTGGCCAATGTTTTTGGCCTGGGCTCCAGCAAACCAATGTCCCCCATTTTCTAAGAGGTTGTAGCGAGCAATGGCATATTCTTCCATGTCATAGGCCAGGAGAAGGTTACGCAGCCAGAGGATGATCTGGATGTTGACATTACCGGGGACTTTGGATTCGTCGGGGAGGCCAACATGCCAGTTGCGATACCAGTCTTCACCGAGGCTGGCGATCGCCGCTTCTTCCAGTTGGCTCAGAATAGGCGCTAGGGTTGCATCAGCCTGGTCTAGCAAGGGAATAACTTTGAGATGCTCATCAAAGTCGCTGGGTCTAGCAGCTCCTAAGCTAAGGGTGTGGACCTGGGGATGGTTGAGGCAGAACAGGTCGTTAAAGACCATTGGACTGAGGGGTTTGCACAGTTTTCTGAGCTTCTCGGGTGGGTTATACAACTTTCCGCCTTTGTCCGAAGGGCTAATGATAAAGACGCCCATGTCATGGCGAGTGGCAGCTTCGATCGCAGGCCAGTTGAATTGGTTGATGTAGTACCAATGCAAATTAACGTAGTCAAAGCGGTCTGACTCAATTGCCTTGACGATGATATCGGTAGGTCCATGGGTGGAAAAGCCAATATGCCTGACCAGCCCCTTGGCTTTGAGCTCGTAGGCCGCTTCCAAACAGCCATCTAGACACCATTGCCAGGTTTCATCATTGTTGATGCCATGCAGGCCTAGGAGATCCACATAATCTAGTTGTAGCAGCGACAGGGACTTTTCAAACTGTTCGACAAAGTCTTGGGGATTGGGTTTAGGGGAGACTTTTGTTTGGACAATCAGTTCCTCACGGGGGAGCTGGGGGAGGACTAAACCCAACTGCATTTCAGAGGAGCCGTAACCCCTGGCCGTTTCGATGTGATTGATGCCTAGCTCGAAAGCTCTATGGATGGTGGCTTCGAGATTGCGTTGGCCTTCATCGGGGACAGTGCTGGGGTCAATCTCCTGCCAGGAATGCTGATAGCGCATGCCGCCGCAGGAAAAGATGGGCATTTGCAGCTCGGTGCGGCCAAAGCGGCGGTATTGCAGGGTCATAAGAGGCAGAAATCATTGCAGGGTCAGGTGCCACTCTTGATTGTAGGGAGGGATGCTGGTTTGTGCAGCATTCACTCAATACTGTGCCTGCATAGACTGCTTCTGCAAAATGCACCTTATCTCCTCTGAGGGGCAGGAAGATCGACTCCTAAGGGAAGTCCCAGAAATAAAACATCCCAACCTTAGTCTGATAGCACTAGGAATACCGACCCGGAACGCTAGGGGATAAATCCCCAGGCTAAGAGCGAAAGCCCACTAAAGTGGGCTGAAATCCAATAGCTTAGGGCTGTTCAGTCCGTTTTAACGGACTTGAGCTTTGAGCTGTGAACTTTAGCTCACAGCAGCCAGACGCAACTAAATTGGCAAGGATTGAATGCAGATCTGTTCATAGAACTATCTTACTTCGGATGCTTTATTCCTAGGGAGTCCCTAACCAGATGACTTTTGAATTTAATGGGGGGGCTTCGGGTCGAAATTTGTCTGGGTGAGTTGTTCTGAAATTTGCCAGAGCTTTTGGGCGATCGCTTCATCCTGTGCCATGTCAGACTGGATCGCTTGACCCGCAGGACCGCTCATTTCTAACGTACCTTGGGGACCAAAATACGTTCCTCCCTCCACGTCCTCAGCCAAGGCAGCATAGAGCGTGGGCTGAGCTGCTTGAGTGGGAGGGTGAGACATATAGGGCAGTGGCGTCAGTCGCAGGAGAAACTGAATTATGCTGGGAATATGTCTGGCTAGCTCCGTTTCAGAGACGCCAGGGTGGGCACAAATGGAGAGGATTTTACTCTCTTTTTGCTGTAATTTTCGATTGAGTTCATTAGCAAATATTAGACAGGCTAGTTTGCTTTGGCCATAGGCTTCTACTGAGGAGTACTTGTTCTCAGACTGGAGATCCTCAAAGTTTATCTTACCAAACTTATGAGCATTGCTGCTCAGAGAAACAACTCTAGATTCAGAGTTGTTTGGCATTAGGTCTAGCAACAGTGAGGTCAAGAGAAAATGGCTGAGATAATTAACAGCAAATTGACTCTCAAAGCTATCTTCTGTTTGCTCATAGGCTGGGAACATGATGCCCGCATTGTTGATGAGTAGATTTAGGTGGGAGTGGCGATCTCGATATTCCTCCGCAAAAGTCTTCACCGATGTCAATTTACTTAAGTCCAGCTGTATCACTTCAAGCTCAGCGCTGGGAACTTGGCTCAGAATCCTAGTTTGAGCCTGCTGAGCTTTGTCTAGATTGCGACAGGCTAGGATGACTTTCATGCCAGTGCGGGCAAGACCTAGGCTGGTTTCGTAACCTAGGCCGGTATTGGCACCGGTGACGATCGCGATCTTGCCCTGTTGGGATGGAATGGAGCTGAGGTCGAAGGACATTGAAGAATTCACTCTTGTTTGAGTTCTTGGAGCTGTTGATATGAGCCTGGCTGCAACAGCCAAACAGCCTCCTCTTTCCCTAACCCTTTCTCCTAAAGGAGACAGGGAACCGAACGCAAAACCTTGCGTAAAGCCTTACTTGCAGTCTTGCTTCTTACCCCCGCTCCTTTAGGAGAGGGGGCAGGGGGAGAGGAGGTTTTGCCTCTTACTAAGACTAACCCTAACGCTCTTCCCCTATCTTCCTAAACAAGCCCAAATATTCCTGCCCTTTGCGAGACTCAATCGAATTTGTATCTAACTCAAAACTGACAATTTCAAACTTTGTGGCAAAACGATCGCGTACCTTCCCCGCATCACTGCCAAAGGGCGGACCGCCTTGGCGATCGTGGCACCAAAATAAACCAATGAAATGGCCCCCAGGCTGCAATATCTCAAAGACCGCCTGCACATACTCATCTCGCCTTACCGGGTCAATGGCACAGTAGCAAGTGTGCTCCACCACATAATCAAACTGCTGGGCAAATTCATCACCCAACTTAAACAGATCCCGCTGGAGAAAGCTTGCGGACAGGCCAGCATCCGCAGCGGCTTGGGTGGCTCCTGCGATGGCTGCCTCGACAAAATCAAAGCCAATCACCTCAAAGCCCCGCTGAGCAAAGAGCAATGCATCATTGCCGAGACCGCTGCCGACTAGAGCTGTTGTGCCTGGGCTGAGTTCAGGATGAGCTGCCAAGAACTCAATCAAGGGAGGAGCTGCTTGGCCTAAGTCCCAAGGTGGGCGATAGTCAGCCTGATATTTCTCGGACCAGAACGTAGGAATAGAAGGATCTGACATACTTCAGGTGGTTTAGAGGCAACGATGATCAATTTCTCCTGTATCGTCGCTCAATTTCGAGTGCATTTGACATTAGCAGACCTACAGAAAAATTTAGCGGCCATAACCCAAATCCCCCCTAGGTTAAGGAGACGCTATAGATCCCAAAGTGGGTCCTATTTGGGCTTATTTAAATCGGTCCACAATGTCAGAAAGTTAGGGCTCTTCGGGAACTGCCGTGTAGGCCCGCTACATCTAGTGGTTTACTGCCCATGAGGGATACAACCTAGACTCTAGATATTGCGGCTACCACGGCAGTTCCTAGAGAGCCAAAGTTAGTCAGGGCATTACTTGGTAGCCTATTAGAACTATTCTTCCCTTGGCTCCTGGAAATCCATATTAAGCCGCCTCTTCTATTCTTCTCCCTATCCCATCACTTCTCCTATCTATAAGTCTCAATGGCCACCCTACCCAGCGAAGTACCTGCCAACCAAGAGCCAGCTTCCTCTCAGCCTCCAGCCGAGCCCCTACGCAGCATCCATACCGAGAGCCTGCCCCAACTCCTCAATCACCTCGGCATCTCCGTCATCATCTCGACCTACCAAGCGGGAAAAGTCGTCCTCCTGCGTGCCGATGGCGACCAGCTCAACACCCACTTCCGACTGTTTGATAAGCCCATGGGCATGGCCTTAGACCAGAGCGGCGATCGCGCGGCTCGTCTTGCCCTGGGCACCCGCTCCCACATTATGGACCTGCGCGATGTTCCTGCTGCCGCCGCAAAAGTAGAGCCCCAGGGCAAACATGATGGCTGCTTCATCCCCCGCAGTAACCACATCACAGGCGACATCGACATTCACGAAATGGCTTGGGGCGACGAGGGCCTCTGGTTCATCAACACCCGCTTTTGTTGCCTCTGCACCTTGGATACAGACCACAGCTTTGTCCCCCGCTGGCGGCCCCCCTTTCTCAGTGCCTACGCCCCCGAAGACCGTTGCCACCTCAATGGCCTAGCCCTCGTCGATGGCAAACCTAAATATGTCACCGCCCTGGGTACCACCGATACCCCAGGTGGCTGGCGACCGACCAAAGCGGACGGTGGCATTCTGATGGACATCACCAGCAACCGCATCATCTGTGAAGATCTCTCCATGCCCCATTCCCCTCGCTGGTATCGCGATCAGCTCTGGGTCTTGGAATCGGGCTGTGGCACGCTGGCTAAAGTTGACAAAGTAACAGGTGCCCTAACAACTGTTGCAGAACTGCCTGGTTTCACTCGCGGCCTTTCATTCTGCGGCCCCTTTGCCTTTATTGGCCTCTCCAAAGTGCGCGAATCTGCTGTATTTAGCGGGATTCCCATCACTAAGCGCGTGGCCGAGCGAGTCTGCGGTATGTATGTGGTCAATATTGAAACGGGCGAAACCGTGGGCTTCTTACAGTTTGAAGAAGCGGTTCAGGAAGTCTTTGCAGTGGAAGTCCTCCAAGGCATCCGCTTCCCCGAAATCATCAACGAAGCCATCGATATTCTGCACCAGTCCTATGTTTTGCCTGATGAAGCCCTAGCGGAAGTCGCCTTTAGTGAGTTGCCAAATGAATCAACTGCTCAGGTGCTTGCCCAGGGAGATGAAGCTTATGCCAAGCAAGATTTAGCAGGGGCAGCTCAGCATTATCGACGCTGTTTAGAGCTAGATTCCACGTTCATTACAGCTCGCTACAATTTGGGCGTTGTGTTGGTAGATCAGCAGCAGTGGAAGGCGGCGATCTCCCATCTGCGTCAGGTCATTGCAGAGGATATAGGCCATGCTGAAGCTCACAATGCTTTGGGTATGGCGCTGCTTAAAACAGGGGAGAAGGCTGCTGCAATTGAGCATTATGAAATGGCGATCGCCAGTGATCCCAGTTTCAAATTAGCCCAGCGCAATCTAAAAGTTGCAATGCAACTATAACTTGAGTTCAACGACGGACCAATCGCCGCAATAACGATGGGAAGCTGCATCGTCCTATGACCACTCCCGTGGTGGAGCTTAGCGATCGCCCCTAGACCTCCTCAAGAGTCCTCCATATTCCTACCCTTTGCGAGCCTCAATTACATTTGGGTCTAACTCGAAACTAACAATTTTAAACTTCGCGGCAAAACGATCGCGCACCTTTCCCGCATCACAGCCAAAGAGAGAGGTGCCTTGGCGATCGTGGCACCAAAATAAATTAATACAATGCACCCAAACTTTAAGAGCTCATATACCGCCTGCCCATACTCCCTGGCGAGCCGGGGCAAGAGCACAGTAGCAAGTATGCTCCACTCCATAATCAAACGGGTCGGCAAACTCATCACCGAACTTAAAAACATCTCGCCGTATAAAGGTTGCAGATAGCTAGGCATCCGTTGCAGCTTGGGTGGCATTTACAGAAAAGAGCATTTTGGAATGAGCCCGCTGGTGTTCTCGCGAATAGGTATATTGAATTCTCTTAATTAAGCTATAAGGCTTGCGTGAAGATGCTGGTTTTGAATAGATTTAGAGTAATAATAATTGCACCGACTGCTTGCGTGGTCGCAGGGCCATTCCATTAAAGTTCGGTTCCATTTTAATTGTTAACCTTCCTATCTCATCTTCCCCTCACCCTCCATATAGGGTTGGGACCGGGAACTTGAGAATGCCTGAAGCTTCTCTTTTGGCATGGGATTGAAGCATTACCTCATGTTTGAGGCAATGAATAAAGACTCTTTCTGTTGTTCACAGCATTTGTTCTGGGGATAGCGCTTTTTGGGTTGTCTTTTTGCATCTTACGTTCTGCCATCTCTCCAGATTTTTAGACATGAAATTTTCCACACCTCAGCTAAGCCCCGAAGATTTGGTGTTGCTTAAGGGCTCATTAGCAGAAGTGCGGCGGTTATTACAAGATGCAGCGCTGACTGACGATTTTTCAGAGTTGCTGGTGGAGGCGTTTGGCACGCTGTTTACGGCAGAAGCAGGTGAGGCTTTGCAGCAGGCTTTGGCAGAGGGGAGCTATGACTGGCCAGAAGTTGAGTTGCTTTCTGCGGTGGAGTTACAGGGGGCATTAGGAGCCTATGCAGCAGCAAGTCGGACGATTTATTTGTCGGAGTCGTGGTTGGCGGCTGAGAGGTCCGGGGCTTTAGTAGCGGTGTTGCTGGAGGAGCTCGGTCATGATCTAGATGCTCAGCTCAATATAGGGCAAGATGCTGCTGGGGATGAGGGAGCAATTTTTTCGGCTTTGATACGGGGCGAAAGTTTGGATGAGAGGGTCTTAGCAGCACTGAGATCGGAGCATGACCAGGGCAGCCTAGTATTAGATGGACAGCAGGTGGCGGTGGAGTTTGCCACATTTATAGTGAATTCAACTGCGGATGTCGTGAATGCTACCGATGGGGTAACGACCCTGCGGGAGGCGGTGAATTCGGCCAATGCCACTCCTGGAGCAGACCAGATCACCTTCGCTCCAAGCCTGAATACTCAGACGATTACGCTAAGCAGTCAGCTGGCATTGACTGATAGTGCCACGACGACAATTAATGGCGCTAACGCAATCACCATCAGTGGTGGTAATAGAACCCGTGTATTTCAGATTGAGAGTGGAGCAAGTGCAGCCTTCGATGGTTTGGCTATCGTTGACGGCCTAGTTTCGTCGAGTTCGGAAACCGTCGGCGGCGGTATCTCCAACAACGGCAGCTTAACGGTGAGCAATAGCAGTTTCTCTAGGAATAGAGCCCTTAGCTCACTGATTAGCGATGGGGGTGCCATCAACAACAATGGCAACTTGACCGTTATCAACAGTAGCTTTTCCAACAATGTGGCCTACACCCTGGGCGGTGGCATCAATAACAGTGGCAGCTTGACGATAACCAACAGCCGTTTCTCCGGCAATACATCACTCATCGGTGGTGGTATCAACAACTTTAATGGCAGCTTGACGGTGTCCAACAGCAGCTTCGTAGGCAATACGGCCAGAAACAGCGGCGGCGGCCTAAACAACTTGTTGGATGGTGCTCGCTTTACAGTAACCGACAGCAGCTTTATCGGTAATATGGCCAGCAGCGGCGGCGGCATTTCTAACGCAGGATTCTCCGGCGGGACCATCAGTAACAGTACCATCAGCAACAGCACCATCAGTGGCAACATTGCTAGCAATGAAGGTGGCGGTATTGACAATTTTAGCGCTGCTCTCACCATCAGCAACAGCACTATCACTGGTAATCAAGTGACCAATGGAGCGAGTGCCATTGGCGGTGGCGGCATCCTTAACAATGGCAGTAGTAGTAATGCCCGCTTCATCCTGGTTAACAGCATCGTCTCAGGCAACAGCGTCGCCAACGGCCTCCTTGGCGATGAAATCAGCAATGTAAACGGCGGCATCATCACCAGCCAGGGCAATAACCTCCTCGGCGACAGCGACAAAACCAGCGCCGAGGCATTCAACGCCTTCACTCCCGCCGCCAGCGACATTAACGCCACCAGCGATGGCACCAATCCCACCGCCATCACCGCCATCATTGCTCCCCTCGCCAATAATGGTGGCCCAACTCAAACCCATGCTCTCCCCAGCGGTAGTCCTGCCATCAATGCAGGCAACAATGCCAATATCCCCGCCGATGCCACCGACCAAGATGGCGATGGCAACACCAACGAAGCCAGTCCCTTCGACCAGCGCGGCACTGGCTTTGACCGCGTGAACGATGGTGCTGTCGATGCTGGTGCCATTGAAAGCCAAATCGGAGCCCCAGTTATAACCAGTGCTCCAGCCGCAACGGTAGATGAGAGTCAAATCAGCGCTATTGATGTTGACGCAACTGATGATACTCCTGGCGTTAGCTTCAGCCTCAGTGGCGGAGCCGATGCAGCCCTATTCAATATTGATTCCACCACTGGTGTTGTCACCTTTATTGATGCTCCAGACTTTGAAGCTCCAGCTAATGCAGGCAGCAACAATGTCTACGACATCCAAGTCACCGCCACCGATGCCGCAGGTCTCACCGATGTTCAAGATATCGCCATCACTATCGGCAACATCAATGAAACCCCAACGATTACCAGCACCAATGCCGTCACCGTTCCTGAGAACCAAACCGCTGTGCTGGATATTCAGTCTTCTGATATCGATGGTGAAACCGAAAACGGAGGAGGTCTCACTTATAGCCTCACTGACGGTGCAGACCAAGCCCAATTCACCATCAATACCGATACCGGCACACTGAGCTTTGTCTCGGCTCTCGATTTTGAAGCACCTACGGATACGGGGGCTAATAATATCTACGATGTCCAAGTCACCGTCACCGATGCAGGCGGCTTAACAGATGTACAAGACATTGCCGTTACGGTCAGTGACGTGAGCGAAAATGGAGCCCCGGTTATCATCAGTGCTCCAGCCGCAACGGTAGATGAGAATCAAGTCAGCGTCATTGATGTTGATGCAACTGACGATACTCCTGGCGTTAGCTTCAGCCTCAGTGGCGGAGCCGATGCAGCCCTGTTCAATATTGATGCCACCACTGGTATTGTCACCTTTATTGATGCCCCAGACTTTGAAGCTCCAGCCGATGCAGGCAATAACAATGTCTACGACATCCAAGTCACCGCCATCGATGCAGGTGGATTAACGGATGTACAAGACATTGCCGTTACAGTCAACGATCTGGATGAAATTGACCCCGGAGAAAACCCCAGCATAACTCTGGAAAAGTTCACCAACGGTCAGACGACTTCAACCGCTGCCCAAGCAGCTAAAATCTCTGCTGGTGAGACTATCACCTGGTCCTACAAGCTCACCAACACAGGTGATACAGGCATCAATAGTTTCCTACTCATCGACGACAATGGCACCGTTGATGACAGCAGCGATGACTTGAGTCTTGAGCTCATCCCCAGCGGCATCCTTGCTGCCAACGGCATTCAGTTCACCGGAGGAGATAGCAACAACAACGGTCGCTTCGATGCTGCTGAGGTCTGGACCTTCGAAGCAACTGACATCGCTCAAGACCTGGGTGTCAGCGTGAATTTCGATGAATCCCTCATCAATGGCGCAGGCGATATCATCACCAACCAATACAACAGGGTGGACTTTGGTTTCCTCGAAGTTTCCACCCCCATCAACCCTTTCGACGCCATTATCTTTGACAGTGCCAATCCCACCGGCGGCGACTTCGACCTGGGCACTCCCACCCAACCCACAGGCCCTGGCATTGGCAGCGACAGTGGTGCAGGTATCGGTAATACCACCGCCCAACACAACGTCCTGATCATCTCCGAAGATGGCGACCAACTGGATCCCGACGACAACGCCGATGGCGGTACCCTACGCTTTAGTTTTGGTGAAGAGCATGGTGTTGCCCTCGACGCCGTTGGCCTCCTGGATGTGGATATAACTGAGCGATTGGTCACAGCAGAGAGCTTCCTAGATGGCCAGTTAATCACCAGTAACGAAGCCCTAGCCCTAGGCGACAACAGCTTCCAATACCTGCAGCTCCAAGGTGACATCGCCAACCGCCTAGAAGTCAACTTTGTTCACAGCGGGGCCGTCACAGAGCTGGAGTATCGCCGCATCTTTGGCAATACCGCAACGGTCACGGCTACCATTGGAGATGAAACCCTAACCAGCAGCGACAGCAGCTTCTACACCAACCCCAATCCTGGGGTATAGAGCATGGGCTGATCGCGATAAAACGGGTAGATCTAGAGAGCGATCGGTACTGGTTCTGCTTAGTGAAAAAGAAATGCTGATGGCAATTTGATTGTTTATTCTCAAGAGATAGAACCTATCTCTACGCTCAAATAATTCCTTCCTGGATCTGTTCAATGGCCTTCTCATCAATCACTCCTTGCAGCAGGAGAAGGACTCAAGATGCAGGGAGTGAGATCGTTATGACTGTATTTGTCACTTCCTTCTGGGATACAGAAGGAAGTGACAAAAATTTCCCCTTTACTCTTTTCGGAACTTGATGAGCCGCCACTATCTTTGACGAGTTGGATAGATATTATTTTAAAGTTTGATTCAGCAGGAGAGCTGTATGTTGGGCATGGGGCTTTTGGCTGTTTGATTCGTTGTCTTGAAGTCTATAGATCGCCTCGGGAAAATCCATCCAAAAGAGATATACTTGCTCAAATTCCACCTTTACTATGAGTTTTTTTGGACCAGAGTCCGATCAAATAGTTCTCTCACTGGACAGCGACTGAATCTCATTCAAAGTCATTAGAGCTCTTGCATGAATCCAAATCTGCCCTCATCCCCCGACCCCTTGCCCCCAATTCTGGGGGAAGGGGAGTCTGAAAGTCCCTCTCCCAATTCTGGGAGAGGGACTTAGGGAGAGGGCCAGAATTTGTGCAGGAGGTCTATTCTATTCCAGAATATCTTTGTTTTTAGTACGGACGCGTTGATAGAACTCTTCCATGGTCTCGATAAATGAGTTGTCCCGCTGCCAGAATGGGGGATAGTCGCCTTGCTTTTTGATTACGATCGCTGCCACCACCGACTCTTTCCCCTCCATTCCACCCACACTTGCTTGCAGAGCTGGGTTCACCGACGGAACGCCTTGCCAAAACTCTTCTAAACTCAGCTCGGTCGGAGCTGCTGTAATTTCTGGCCGGGTATAGAGCGAGGTTACAGGCTTAGCCGCTGCCACTTGATCGTTCAACTCGCTGCAGAGGGCTTGGCCCAGGGTTGATTTTCCCAGTTCTTGTTGGAGCGCTTCTTTGGGCAGGCCCCGGAGTTGAAATAGCAGAAATGGATCTTTGTCTAACTCTTGGGCAACGCGGTAGTAGAGGCCAGCGATGTGTTTGCAGGGGTTGCTGTAGTCAGGGCAGCTACAGCTGGTCTTGCAGTCATTGACGCCCTGGGGCAGGAGGTTCAGGTTGAGCTGGCTGAAGCTATCCTCGATGTTGTCGGGGATTTCGCTCATCATCAGCTTGGAGATCAGACCCGCTTTGGTGGCGATGAGGGCGATCGCGGCAGCCCAGTGTGATCGGCTGATCGGTTGAAATTCTAGGGTGGTGACGTAGGTCGGTTCTTTGGTAACGCCAAAGTAAGGGTTAACGCTGCCGCGAACTTTAGCGAGGACGAGCCCACCGTCAATCTCGAAGGACTTGAGGCGATAGTCGCTGGAGTAAGAGCGCCCGCGCTTGAGGCGACCAGGCTCGGTGTAGCTTTCCAGGGCGCTAATAAATTTATTGCTCCACCAGCTACGGCTGATGTTTTGTTTCTTGACAGCCATGGTGTCTTTCCCGTGGGAATGTGATGGGAACCTCTAGTAATCTTGCCAGATCAATAGACCCTCTATTGGGAGGGCTCGCAAAATAGTGGCCTGTACGATGGAAATTACGGTGGAAATTACGGTGGAACGAGGATTTATTAATCCCACAATTTTATTAGCTCCCCCCTTTCAAGGATGCTGGGGCGATCGACTATTTGGCTTGCCACGGCCCGATCCCCCCAACACCCTGACGAAGGGCAAAGGTCTCATTTAAGTCTTGTTCCTAGGGGAGCAGGTATTCCGTTAGCTCAGGCTACTTTCTTGGTGATGATTGTTTGAACTTGGGTAATTCCACTCGACGCCGCTTGCGTTTAACGGTGACAGGGAAAGGCGCTGGGCTAAATTCAGGGGGTAACTTCTCGGGCATGAGCGCTGGAGCATTTTCTGCCACAGCTTCACTCCAAGTCGAACAGTCTTGCTTCTCGGTCTCGTGGGGATCAAGTTGAGCCATGGGAAAATCCCAAAAACAATATGACTCATCACAAGGAGTCATGATTTCCAACAGGCTATTGCTGTATGAGCCCATGATTCCCCTGGCGAGTCAAGAAACGCCAGAAGACAGGTGTCGTCTGGGAAAAGCCGAATTCTTACGGAAAGAGTTTCAGCCACTGAGGCGTAACTCAGCGACATTGCAGAGCTTTTGGGGGAGAAGCTGGCTTGCATTGCTTCAGTTCCTTCGTGATACTGGTGCCCATAGTTACTTTTCCGTCCTTCCATGGTCCTGGACAAGATCGCGCTCGACTTTGCGTTTGGTTTAGTGCCAGTGGCCTGGCTGGGTCATGACGAGTTGCGCTATTTATTAATTCGCCACAAGAAGGGACATTGGGGCTTTCCCAAGGGTCATAAGGAAGGGAATGAGTCGGATTTGGTCGCGGCTCGGCGAGAGTTTGAAGAGGAGACTGGCGTTAGGCAATACGAAGCGTTATCCAATGTGAGTTTTGTGGAGCGCTATCAGTTTCGAAAAAAGAAGGGCAAGCGGGTCAATAAAACCGTGAAGTATTTTTTGGCCACGGTTCCTTTGGTGGATGAGGAGTTGCCGAAGGTTTTGATTCAGGCTAAAGAAATTCGTGATTTTCGCTGGTGTTCAGGAGGGGAGGCCAAGGCGTTGTTGAGTTTTGGGATGAGTCGCCAGGTTTTGGCAGATTGCGAGCAGGCGATCGCATTGCTCTCTCCAGAGGCCCTATTTCGTTGAATCGCTGACAAACTGCAAGGTTATGAGCCGGGTTTACGAGCCGGAGCTGCCGGGGGAGTGGATGCAAGCCAGTGACTCAGGCCTTCGGATTGCAAGGCGGCGGTGATGCGCTGATTGAGCTGGGGGGCGAGGGCGATCGCTTCTGCTGACAATAACCATTGCCGGGCTTCGGGTGGAGGGTCGTAGAAGCCTTGAACAAGCTGGGAGACGCGATCGGTTTCGCGAGGCAGCAAATCAGCAAAAGCCAGGCGCAGTTCTGGCAAAACCTGGAGGAAGTCGTCGTCGCTCCACTCGTTGAGCTGAGCATCCAGTGCTTCCAATAGCTGGGGCAACTGCCAGGCGACTTCTCGGCTGAGGCTGAGGAGGCCGCGCAGGAAGCCGACGCTTTCGCTGGGACTGGCGATCGCCCCGGCCAAATAGCCAGATGCCATCGCAACTAAGCTTGCGCCTTCAAGACAGCCAGCATTGTAGAGAATGCCCGCTGCTGCACCTTGAACAATGGAATTGCCGCCTTGGATTTCCAGCAGGCTCAGAAGGCCATCAACGAACAAGTCGCTGTCCAGTTGCGTGTCCTCAGCTTCAGACATCTGTGAGGCTTGCGGGTCTGGGTTCGGTTCGCGATTGATACGTTCCCAGAGGCTGGCGAGGGCATTGAGTAAGGAGCTAACTCGGTCCGTGGGGAATTGGGCGAGTGAGGGGAGGAGGAAACAGAGGCGGCGGTAGGCGATCGCGCTCAATTCAGGAATTTGCGGCAGGCGATGGGCTTCCAAGGGCTCGCGGGATTGCCACAGTAGGGTGAGCTGGTTGAGGGCTTCGGCGAGGGAGAGGAAATCGCTGTCTTGGTTGACTTGGCTGTCGATGCAGCGCAGAAGTTCGGTGGTATGGGCGTGGAGGCCCATGCGGCAGGCGTCGATGAGCAGGCGCACTGCCACGAGGGCGGATTGACCTTCGCCCGTGACGGCGAGTTCCAGGATGGCGAGTTTGAGCTTTTCTAAGGTTGCTTCTGCAACGGTGGAGCCGTGACGCGATCGCTCAATCAGATAACTCTCCGTCTTAGGCTGCCATTCATATTCCCAGTCTTCGATCAGGCGATCTAGCTGTTTGCCTTTGACAAAATCAGGGCCACCGCGCCGCTTGGCAAAGGGGACTTTGAGGAATGTGAGGCTGTGGAAGAGGCGGCTGGTTTGGCGGTGCTTTCGCTTGCGGTAGAGGTCGAGGCTGAGGGATTTGGCTTCGGTGCTGTTGAGCTTGAGGCGGAGGAGCTTGGCTTGGCGGCGGAAGTCTTCGACGATGGGGGGTAGGCCGATGTGGACGGGGAGACTGCCGACGCGATCGCCGCGCAAGGCCTT
>CALIGI010000225.1 GCA_938021205.1 uncultured Pseudanabaenaceae cyanobacterium | reverse complement strand
TCTAGGGAGCCGCCGCGATCGCCTTTAGGAGACACGGTGACGTGGCCGGTGGCGTTGATGGCGAAGTAGGGTTCGCCCCAGCCTTTGATGCGATAGGTTTCTTCGCTGTCTTCGATGGTCCAGTGGTTTGCGGCTTCTGGGGTTGCACCGTTGGCTTCGGTGGGCAGATCGCTCAGGCTGTCGGGGAATTTGCCCTCGGTTGTTTCCGTTTGGCTGGCGGATCTGTCGAGTTGGTAGACCATTGTCAGTTCCTTGGGATTCTCCGGGCGCAGCAGGCTGCGGGTGCAAAAGGGTTTGAGCGATTCTGCGGGTTTAGGCGCACAAACGTTTAGTTATATAAACTATCGCAGATTTTTGAAGCGGGCTGTTCTCTGAAAGGGAGTTTAGACTTTAAGTATCTATTCTTTTGGTGGGGGATGACTTAGGGATTCGTCACCAGAATTGAGAAAAGAAAAATCGACCTGATCTCCTGAAAATCCTCGCTAGTCAAGGTTTTCGAATCTCAGCGGGGAAAGTTGTGTAATCAACGGAAGAATATTCGGTGCTATCGGTCCGCTAATTCTCTTCAGAGAGTGGTCTATACGAACTATTTTCTCTATGCTCAGGCTAAATTGGCAGATTGTCTGAAAGCTATACCAGTATAGCTTTTTGGGTTATTTTCGAAGCTGTTTGTCTTTCATTTTTCTCTAATGAATTCTGGTGACGAAGCCCTACTTGTATCAGCTCTTCAATGCAACCTCCTGCGTAAAAGCTAGCGTTTTCCAAGCAGTTCTGAGAATCTACGACCTTCACTATTCTGCTCGATTTACGGACTGACCAGTCTATATAAAATCTCTTGCATAAATTCTGGCCCTCTCCCTAAAGCCCTCTCCCAAGCTTGGGAGAGGGATTTTGAGGCTCCTCTTCCCCCAGACTTGGGGGCAAGGGGTCGGGGGATGGGAGCAGATTTGCATTCGTGCAAGAGGTCTAATCACTAGGCCTCACAGCAAATGCTCAGGGAAATATTCCCCAAGCTTCAGTGAGCCCTCATGGTAGCCTCAGCCCAGCGCTGCATCCTATAGACATCGCAAACAAGGCGTACCGAATCACCGCCTAACTGATATCTATCGAGGTCCCCATGAAAAGCTTTAACCGTCTCGCTGCCACTTTTACTTTTACTAGCGTTTTATTTGCTGCTGCTTCGGTTTTCGCAGCCCCCGCTGAATTAGTTGCTCAAACCACAGTCCCGAGCCAACAAGCCGTCCCCCCTGACCAGCAGAGTTTTGAGGCAGCCTTGGATGCCTATCGTCTAGATGTTGCAACTGACATTAATTTGACGATCACTCAAGATCGCTTGGCCAATAATGCCCCGGCCTGCATCGCAAGCTGCCTACCTTGGGTGAATCTCAATCAACACTTTTAGGCTTGCTCAAATTCTGCAACTGAAGGTATCTCTGCTTGCACTGATCATGTATTTAGAGTTGTTGAGCTTTATAACGATCTCGTCCTTCATGCTTTGCTCTGTATAACACTTTATCTGCTTGATCAATGAGTAGCATTAAGCGATCTCTCCTGCTGGGAGTAATGCAGGCGATACCAAAACTGAGAGTGACTTGATCACTTGTGGAAGAGCCTTTGTGTGGGATTGCCTGTTGAGCCAGTTGAAATTGGATACGTTGGGCAATGGTGCAACCCTGCTCCAAATTAGAGTTAGGCAACAGAATGACGAACTCTTCGCCACCATAGCGGATGACAAGATCTGTCGTGCGGTAGACAGCTCTCTGAAGGTTGCGGGCAACTTGGGAAAGGCAAGCATCTCCGGCCAGATGGCCATAAGTGTCGTTATATTGCTTGAAGTGATCAATGTCGCAAATAATTAGACATATGGGTTGCTTTTCACGAATCGAATTACGCCAAATATAAGCTGAATAATCATTGAAAAATGAACGATTCTTTAAGCCTGTGAGTGCATCTGTCGTGGCTTTACTTTGTAATTTGCGATTAATTCTATGGAGGCGAATATTACTAATCAGTAAAAGACTAAAACCAGTTATTGTCAGCAGCAATAGTGGAAATGAAATGGGCAATAGGATATTAAAACTGAGCGACAATACCCCTAAGACAGGCCAGATCAAAAGACCAATGAATAGTGCAATTAACTGCTTTGCTTCTGTCAGACGGGAAAGCCCAAAACGAAGGCCTAGGCCCCAGAGTAGTAGGCAGAGAATCCCCCAGGATTGACCTGGCTTATGGAGAAAATTTTGTTGGAGGTAGCTGTGGAGGATAGCAGCATGGAGATGAATACCGCTGGCAGTTAGGTCCGATTCAATGGGACTGGTGAAGGGATCAAAGCCTGCGGCTGTCATGCCCACTAGGGCAATTTTCCCCTGGAGTGCACCTTGGGGAATGCGCTGTTCTAAGACATCGATAAAGGAGTATTGCTGTAGTTGATTAATGGGTCCTGGCCAGTGGGCCAGTAGAGGTTGCTCAAATGTTAGAAGGCCTAGTTCGCCCTGGTTGAGTTGATGGGTTTGGGCAGTGGCGATCGCTAATGCTGGATATGCATCAATGTGTGGCTCCACAGTAACCGGTAATGTTTTCTCTAGCTGGGTCATATGGCCAATAGCAACAGCTTTTTTAGCCAAGGTGGGGCTAGGCAGCCAGGGGCTTTGGTCCTCACGCCAAGTACTGGCAAGCAAGACTTGGCCATGGTCTTCGATCGCTTCAGCAAAGGCTTGGTCTTCATCGGTCTCCTCAGAGAAGAGGATGTTGAAGGCGACGGTTTTGACTTCGGCGGCGGTGAGTTGGTGGAGAAGTTGGGCATAGCGATCGCGTTGCCAAGGAAACCAGCCCAACGCATTAATGCTGGCTTCGTCAATTTTGATGAGGACAATTTCTTCGCTCCAGGGCTGGGCTCCACGAGCCTGAAATAGCAGACGCTGGGCGAACGGCTCTAGGCTGGAAACGAGGCCGAGCTGCGTGAGAATGAGAGTGACTACACCACTCATAATCAGGGGCAGCCAAGGCGCAAGGAATTTAGATTGGACTGCCATCTATTTCAGCGACGGTATGACTAGAAAGCTTTGATCTCTAGCGCAGGGGGAGTTTGTGGTCTTTTTGTTTCCCCAGGGGAGTGATGACCCGTAGGTTAACAAAGGCTGCATCACCAACTCGAAAGGATAAATCAAAATTGCCTTCTCGATCTGTATCTTGAGGCTCACCATTGAGCAAAATAGTGTTCACGGCATCGGTTGTGCCCACGAGTCTTAGGTTGTTGCCTTCTACTTGGGAACGAGTAACAAATACCCCAGGATTGTCTTGGAGGGAGGTGGGAGGCAGTGGACTTTTACCGGGCATGGTGAGGGTTTGGAGACCTTTGGCAATGACCAGGGTTTGCCCCATAGCCGTGGTGTCAACCCGGCCAGAGAGAGTGGCAATGCTGGCTTTACCACTGGGCTGAACGCTGACCCCAAATTCTGTCCCTCGCACACCGTTCATTCCCACCGGGGTGAAAATTTCTAAGCGAGAACTCGGGTTACTCATGGGGCGAACTTTGAGTCTAACCTGACCTTGAAGAATGGTGAGCAATGTGACCCTCCCGCCTGTGAGGGTTTTATGGAGGGCTTTGATTTGGAATCGAGTTTTTTCGGAAACTTGGATCGTTCCCAGGCCTTGATCAAGCTTGAAGGTGGCTGCTGCTCCTTGATCAGTTTCAAAGATTTCGCCCACTCGATGGAGACGCATCCCCGTCCAGGCTTTCTGCCGAATGCGATCTCGTTGATAAATGGCCTGACCTTTCAGGCTGCTCAGCTCGAGCCACCCGCCCCTGCGGATGGATTGTCCCCAGGCAGATTGGCTGCTGCTCAGGAGAATGGCTGAACCGCTGCATAGGCTTAGGAAGAAGCGCCGCGATTTCATGAGTATTGAGGTTTGTTGGCTGGCTAGCCTATATTGTGCCCAGATGGAAGTAGTTTTGGAGACCTTGCTATGGCTTAAAGATAGAGTTATTTAAATAGATAATTCAACCTATTAATAAAGAACTAGGATTGGTAAGCTTGAATCCCAGTAAGACTGGGATTTTAGGTACTTTAAATTCGATTTTATGGCGCATTCAGGTGATATCTAGGAAAGAATTCCCCATCTAATCAAGTGGCAAGCCCACTCCACCAAACCTCTCCTCAAAACAGAGGAGGAACGGATTAGCAAGATACACCCGGTGTCTTTAGTTCAGATAGACCATAGAACTTCAAAGAAGATTGGGATGACCTTGGACTTTTTAATGAGGGATTGGGCGCTCGCTTTAATATTCAAAAAAGATGCATCTTTTTTGACCTGAATTACGGGGGAGAATTTCAAGCTCTTACGGACTGGAGCGGATCAGTGATGCAAGCTCTATTCCTTAATGCTCCCGAGCCAATCCATCACTTCATCACACCACTCCACCCAAGACTGCTCATAGCGAATTCCTCGGCGCAGGGTCATGTAGCGACATTGTTCTACCAAGGGAAGCTTGCCTAAATCCAGGCCGTATTGCTCTTGGATCTCTAAGTAAATATCTAACTGTGTTTGGTGCAGGTTCTGTCGCCGCTGGAGCTCATCCATTACGACTTGGGGCTCGACGAGATGGCTGGCCAAGACCTTGACAAGGAGATCTTCACGCACAGGGGTAGGTGTGGAGGGCTCGGCAATCCAGGTCTGCAAGAGCTGCTTGCCTGTATCGGTGATGGTGTAGAGTTTTTTGTCGGGCTTGCCCTCTTGGGGAATCACTTCGGGGGTAATTAGCTGCTGACTTTCTAGCTTGGCGAGCTCTCGGTAAATCTGCTGCTGGGTAGCCCGCCAAAAGCAGCCGTTGCTATCGGCGAAACGCTTCAGCAGGTCGTAGCCGCTTTGCTCGCTGATGCATAGGGCTGCAAGGATTGTGTGTGGAAGAGCCATTGGAATCTGAGAGATGCGTAAGCAGCGAAGGCATCGAAACGGAAAATGAAAGGCCCGCTGCTGAAATCCACTATACTGCCGCACCTGTTTAAGCCATCGTGTCAGTCAGATGAGCTGAGGGCAGAAGGATCCAATGGCAGGAGCGCACAGTTTACCGTTCCCATTTGTTGCGATTGCTGCGCAAGCCTAGATCTCCTTGTGAGGTGACAGAACGGAGTGACAGTCAAAATCAATCGTTGACATATTTAGTGAATTAAATATAGCATTCAACTATCCAACTTGTTGAGTATAAACGGGATGGATATTCAGCCGTTAAGTACTCCATTGATCTCGCATAGGGTTAGGGAAAGCGCTATGGAACAGCAGCACAAATGGCCCCATTGGCAATGGCAGCGTTGGGCCGCAGCGATCGCGTTAATCGCCGGGGGCCTCGCCCTGGTAGGCCCTCGCTGGATCGAGGCCAGGGCTGAGTCTCTAGAGTCTGCCGAGTCATCCGTAGCGATCGCATCCCCGGCGTTGCGAGTGAACACTCTGACCCTAGAACCGGTCTCTGCTTACAGTGTTCAACGCAGTTATACGGGGGAGGTCAAGGCAGCGCGAGCCAGTGAGCTGGGCTTTGAGCGGGGGGGCAAGCTGGTGTGGCTGGGTGTACAAGCAGGCGATCGCGTTAGCCCTGGTGCTGAAATTGCCCGCCTCGATACCCAAAATCTCGTGGCCCAGCGGCAGCTCCTCATGGCTCAGAAAGCCCAGGCTAGTGCAGTGCTATTGGAGCTAGAAAATGGGCCTCGCCGAGAAGTTATTGACTCGGCCCGTTCTAACGTAGCTGACTTGCAGGACCAACTAGCCTTAGAGAAGATTAGGGAGAGTCGGCGGGAGTATTTGTACGAGCAGGGGGCGATCGCCAAGGAACAGTTAGACGAGATCGCCTTCCAACAAAAAGCATTGAACGATCGCATTGCCTCTGCCCAAAGCCAAGTGAATGAGCTGAAAGCTGGCACCCGCCCGGAGCAAGTGGCGGCCCAACAGGCTGTCATCCAACAAATTGAGGCCCAGATCGCCGACCTCGACATCACCATTGCCAAGAGCACAATCCTGGCTCCCTTCGGCGGGACCATCGGCGAGCGTCGCCTGGATGAGGGCACGGTGGTCAATAGCGGCCAGGCCATTGTGCGACTTGTGGAAGGAGCCAGCCCCAAAGTCGAAATTGGCATTCCGGCAGCGGAGATTGCTCAACTCCAGCCTGGAAGTCGCCATAACCTGGAGATTGCAGGCAAAACCTATGCGGCCCAGCTCGCAACCATTAAGCCTGAGGTTGATCCTGCAACTCGTACCCAAACGGCAGTGCTTCAGCTAGATTCCGCTGCGATCCCAAACGTTGTGCCTCAAGAGATTGCGCGGCTCTCGCTCTCCCAGACCATCGAGACAGAAGGGTTTTGGTTGCCAGTGGAGGCTCTGGTGGAAGGCGATCGCGGTCTCTGGGCGGCCTATGCCATTGTCAGTGACGGTGCTAGTCAGACAGCAGAGCGCCGGGATGTAGAGGTGCTGTATACGGAGGGTGATCGGGCCTTAGTACGGGGCATGCTCCAAGCCAAAGATGTTGTCATCGCAACAGGTGTTCAGCGCATTGTGAATGGTCAGGAGGTTTCTCTGTGACATTGCTGTATCGAAACTTTCGCCTGCTCATCCTAACGATTCTGCTGATTTTTGTTTGGGGCTTTTCATCATTCCAAGGCTTAGCTCGCCTCGAAGATCCCGAGCTGACCCCTCGTGCTGCGGTCGTACGCACGTTTTTTCCAGGAGCCAGTGCCGATCGCGTCGAAGCCCTCGTCACGGAAGTATTGGAAGAAGAGATCGCCGAGGTAGAAGAGGTGAATACCTTTGAATCCACTTCCCAGGCTGGAATCTCCATCATCACTGTGGAACTCCAGGAGGCCGTTACCCAAGAGAACGTTGATGGCGTTTGGTCGCGGGTGCGAGATAGGTTGCGCGATGCCCAGGTGTCGCTGCCTGTAGAGGCAACGGATCCTGATTTGGACCAGATTGAAGTGCGAGCGGCGGCATTACTGGTAGCCCTGACTTGGACCCAGGATGATGCGCCCAACTATGCCATTCTACGGCGGCGGACGGAAGAGCTGGAGGCGAACTTGCGATCGCTACCGGGCACTGAGGTAGTAGACATCTACGGTGAGCCCGACGAAGAAATTGCCGTAGAGCTTCGCCCTGGGGCTCTTTCTGCCATGGGCTTGACGGCCCAGGAGGTGGCCCAGCAGATCCAACAAAGCGATGTCAAAGGTGCGGCAGGACAGGTACGCAGCGACCAGGAGTTGCTAATAGAAGTCGCAGGAGAATTGGATTCACTGGAGCGCATTCGCCAGATTCCCATTCGCTGCCCAGCCTGTGGTGATGCCACGACTGGGGGGCAGTTCACACGCCTCGGTGACATTGCCAGTTTGAACAAGGGCATTACCGAACCGGCTTCGACCTTGGCGATCGCCAATGGTCAGCCTGCCATTGTCGTGGGGGTCTATGTGGAGTCGGGCTATCGCTTGGATGTTTGGAACCAAGCGGCTCAGGAGATGCTGACTGAGTTCCAACAGCAACTGCCGATGGGCTTGGAGACCGAGATCCTATTGGAGCAGAACAAATATGTCAGCGATCGCCTCAGCACGCTCTTCAGTAGTCTGTTGATGGGTGCAGGCCTGTTGTTCTGCGTCACAATTGTCATGATGGGCCTGCAATCTGCGCTAATTATCCAGCTCTCCCTGCCCCTGTCAGTCATGGCCGTCTTTGGTCTAATGTCGCTCCTGGAACTGCCACTGCATCAGATGTCGATCATGGGCTTGATCGTGGCCTTGGGTTTGCTGATCGATAACTCCATCATCGTGGTGGATGATGTCCAGACTCGACTGGCTCGGGGGCTGCGGGGCTCTGTTGCCGTGCGGGAAAGCGTGGGCTATCTCACGGCTCCTCTAGTGGCGGGCACATTGACCACGGTGCTGGCCTTTATGCCCATTGCCTTGCTAACCGGCAACATTGGAGAATTCATTGGTCCCCTGGGAATCAATGTGGTTTTGGCGGTGTCTGCGTCTCTGGTTGTGGCCTTGACGATTACGCCAGTGCTAGCCGTGCGATTGCATCAGGTGTGGCAGCCTGGCCATTGGCGTTGGCTCACTCAAGGTTTTAGCAATGGGCTATTGGCGAAGTTCTATGGGCGATCGCTGCGCTGGAGTTTGGCAAAGCCAGTGCTGGGCATTTTGCTGTCGCTACTACTGCCCCTATCAGGCTTTGTTGCAGTCACAACCTTAGACCTTCAGTTTTTCCCCGCTGCCGATCGCGATCAAATGCAGATCGAAGTGGAGTTACCCGTGTCGACGGCATTGGCTGGGACAGCAGCGGTGACGGATGAGATTCGAGATCGCCTGCTCCAGCATTCTGAAATCACGAATATCCATTGGTTCCTAGGAGAAAGCAGCCCCCGCATCTACTACAACCAGCTTGGTAGCCGCAGCAGTGAAGCCAGCTATGCCAATGGTATTGTCCAGCTCAGTGGCTTAGTCGATAACGATTGGATCAACCAAGTTCAACAAGAGATGGATGATGACTTTCCCGAGGCGCGGGTGCTGCTGCGGAGCTTTGAACAGGGGCCACCCTTTGCGGCTCCCATTGCACTGCGGATTTATGGCTCCAATATTAATGTGCTGACGCAACTAGCTGAAGAAGCGAGGGTATTGCTGACCCAGATACCCGCCGTGACCCACAGCCGCTCTCGCTTAACGGATAGCCTAGCCCAGCTCACCCTAGAAGTGGATGAAACTGAGGCGCGATCGCGGGGCCTCAGTCGCCAGGCAATTGCCCAGCAGCTCGACAATCAGCTAGAAGGCATTCGCGGCGGTTCGGTGCTGGAGGGAACGGAGGAATTGCCAGTGCGGGTGAGATTATCGGACAGTGATCGGGCAGAATTCGACCGCATTGCGAGCCTGGACCTGCTAACCCCCAGCGATGGCACAAGCCTCAATTCCACGCCCCTCAATGCTCTGGGCACAATGCGCCTAGAACCAAAGCAAGCTGCCATCACCCGCCGTAACGGTCGTCGCTTGACCACGGTGCAGGGCTATCTAGAGGCTGGAGCTTTACCCGCCACCGTCGCAGCCAAGTTTCAAACCCTGTTGGATGAACAACTGGTTATCCCACCGGGCTACAGCCTGGAATTTGGTGGAGAAGAAGAGGAGCGTAATGCGGCCGTGGGTAACTTATTAGCCCGCGTTGGCATCCTCGTGATCATGATGGTGGCAACGCTGGTACTATCCCTGGGCTCGTTCCGCTTTGCAGCGCTGATTGGTGTAGTTGCCCTGGTATCTGTGGGCCTGGGCTTTCTCGCAGAATGGGTTTGGGGCTATCCCCTGGGCTTTAATCCCCTAATTGGCACCATCGGCTTAATTGGTGTAGCGGTGAATGACTCGATTACGGTGCTGACGGCTCTAAAGGAAGACCCACGCACCCGCACAGGTAATGCCCAGGCTATTTACGAGGTCGTGATGCATGCCACCCGCCATGTGCTGACGACGACGATGACGACGGTGCTGGGCTTTCTGCCGTTGATCCTGGGGGGTGGGGCATTTTGGCCGCCGCTGGCCGTGGCGATCGCCGGGGGCGTTATCGGTGCAACCTTTTTAGCACTGTACTTTATCCCTGCGGCCTATTTGTTACTGGTAAGGGGCAATAGCAAAGCTAGCATCATTACTATTGCGACTGCCCCTGCTGGATCTACGGTTGCTTCTTAGAATGGTCCGATGGAGATGGCTCCCTCTGCTTCTTGAGCTGTGGTAGGGGGGATAAACTCAAAGGTTGTTGAGGCAACCTCTGGCATGGCTATACGACTGATAATTTTCTCATTCATCAGAAAGTCAACTCCCTCCTCATTACCGCTGAGGTTGAAATAGTCCAACCTGCCGGTTTTTCGATTCATGAAGCCTGTCATGGCGACCCCTTCTGCCTTGTTCTCATAGCGGAAGGTTTGGTAGCTCTGGCCATTCACATGTTGCATCTCAATGCTCAGGCCTGACTCTCGACAGGGAGCAATGCTTTCCGTTAGGACTACGGCCATTTGTGCTTCTGAGAGCTGGCGCATGGCTTCAATGTCGCTGAAGTCAGCCTGGATCGTTAGGCCGAGGCTGGCCATGAAGCCAATGAGGAAATCATCGTCGGAGTCATCGAAGGCCTGTTGACTCATGGTGGAGTAGCGATCGCCAAGCTTGTCGTAGATCCAGACCTGTTCTCCATTGGAGGTGATCAGATATTCCGATTGATTTCGATTGTTGGAGTCTGTGAAGACAATTTCAGAGCGGAATTGGCCAGGGGCTTGGGTGAGGGTGGTGACCTGGGCTTCTACGTTGAGAGTGGCACCGGAAGCAAAACCCTCGACCATTAGGAGAGAGCGGGTGCTGTAGGTGCGATCGAAGAGAGCATTGTTTAACACCCTGGCTGCGAGGCGAGTATCCAGGTCGCAAGCATTGCCAGGTTCAGGAGACTGGGCGATAAGGTTAGGAGATTGTTGTGGCTGATGGTTATGGCTAGCGGCGGCTTCGGTGAGGGCAAAGCTGCTGCTGCCTGATGCGGCAACGATGAGGCCTGCGAGGCTGGCTTGGATCAGTGCAATAGGCCGAAGCTGCATAGCGGAGTCTCTTTGATCTTCAGATGATGGGTTCGTGGTGATTTTTAGCTACAGTCTTGCATGGGCTTTTTCCTTGAATTTTTAATATGAGTTGGATGGTTCATTCTGCGCGAATGAATGGATCGCTGGGCAAAGGGCGACTTGCTTTGAATTGTTCATTTTGAACAAAAGAGTTTTTAAGATTTAGAAATAAAATTTTATTGAGATTACAATTATGTTGATTGGCTGACAAGAGCAATCTATTTTGACTAATTCTGGCTAATTTCTAAAAACAACTTAGAAGTCTTGAAATGCCCTAACGACAGAGGATTTACAGACTTTTTTCGATCAAATAAAAGCATCTTGTTCAATATGGACAGTCTGCTTATAAGCACCTGGGATAACTTCAAATCAGCCGAGAGGCGAACGAAGAAAACTCTTTAGAGAGGACAGAAATATGTCTGCTTCTACCTTTAAGCGGTTCACTCAATCTGCGCTCGAACAGTTCAATCCGGCAGCATCAGCTGCAGCTACATTTACTGCATCTTCTGCGGCAGCTAAGTTTGGCGCGATCGCTTCACAAGCTTCCACCGGAATCGCAGCAGATGGGGCAGACGCTCTTTCTCTCAGTGCAGCGGCAGCAACAGCTTGGGCAACAGATGCGAAGGCAATGGGCCGAGCGGCTGTACCTTGGTGACATAATCCAATGCGGCCTCCTATATTTGCGTTTGATTCCTCCTTCCTTCCTAGCTTGTTTCGTCTAAACTGACATCCTGTAGCCCAGTGCTTTATTTCTAAAATGCACTGGGCTTTTTTGTATGGAGAGATTTCAGAAAACGTCTGAAGGTCAATCGCTCTCATTGCTCATCTAGCTGACTGAGAGTCATTGATTTAAGATTAATTTTCCTTTTCCAGTTTCCGTTGATAGTGGCTTTTAACAAGAGTATCGTTGTAGATTTCTGTTTTAAGATGACTGAATATTTGATTTCTTTCAAGTATGCCAAAGAGAGGAATTCCATTACCTAGAAGGACAGGAATTCGGGTGATGATGAGGTCGTCGACGAGGTTGAAGTCGAGGAAGTTTCGGATCGTTTGCCCCCCATCAATGTAGAGATTTTGAAAGCCATGCTGGTGGAGCTGCTGGACAACGGCCTGGGGGTTGCCTTGAATTAGCTCGACATTGCATTTCTGGATAGATGCTGGCAGTGATTTCAGGCTGTGGCTAAGGACAAAGACGGGCTTGTCATAGGCCCAGGGCTCAAAGCCTGCGACGATGTCGAAGGTTTTACGACCCATGACGATCGCATCAATACCTGCCATAAAGTCAGCGAAGCCGTAGTCGCTTTGGTCTGGGTTGGGGATGTCGTTGAGCCAGTCAAGGCCACCATTGGGAGTGGCGATGAAGCCGTCGAGGCTGGTGGCGATGTAGACATAGTTGGTCATGGAACTGTGTTTGATCGATGAGCTACGGACAGTTGTGCAACGCTTCTAGATCTGCGGCGACAATCTTTTCTAGGTTACGGGTGATTTTTTCGATGTCCCAGTCCCACCAGGCAATTTCGAGCAGAGCCTGAACAGTAGCATCGTCGAAGCGCTGGCGGATGGGCTGGGCGGGGTTGCCACCGACGATGCTGTAGGGCGGGACGTTGCGGGTGACGACGGATTTCGCCGCGATGATCGCCCCATGACCAATCTCCACACCCGGCATGATTGTGGCTTCGTAGCCCAGCCAGACGTCGTTGCCGATGACGGTATCACCTTTGTAGGGCAGGTCGCCGGGCTGGGGCGCGGCTTTTTCCCAGCCGTTGCCAAAGATGTAGAAGGGGTAGGTGGAGAAGCCTTTGTTGGGATGGGTTGCTCCGTTCATGATGAATTGGCAGCCTCGGGCGATCGCGCAGAATTTGCCGATGATGAGTTTGTCGCCGATGAAGGGGAAGTGGTAGAGGACGTTGCGTTCGAAGTCCTCAGCCCTACCTTCAGCAACAGCCTCGGGGTCGTCGTAGTAGGTGTAGTCGCCGATCTGGATGTTGGGGTTGGTGACGGTGTTTTTGATGAAGCAAATTTGGGGAAATCCGTTCATCGTGTGTTTGGAGTTTGGGTCTGCGCCGTACACAATTGAGTTCCTCTTACTTTCGTTGGGATGAGAAATGAATCAATGCGGCTAGAAGGCACTAAAGATCAGCGCGAGAGTCATTCCAACGGCAAACCATATCTAGCAAGCCCTGCAAAAGTTGACGATTCCAGGTTTCCCGACGCCGCAGCTAAAGGCAATAAACACGATAATGTTGATAATTGGGATGCTCAGAAAGAGCAAAATAAAGAACCACTCCCAAACGGTGACTGTTTCCATTTATGAATCTCTAAGGGGCTTTCGATCTATTTAGAGATTCAATGATTCTACGAGGAATTACGCATTTTTACAGTAATTATCTGTAAGGTAAAAAACAGGAGTGGGTGTAGTAAGCCCAGGAATGACAAATCCTGGAATAGGAAATATTGTTGCTAGCTGGTGGCAAAAGCATAGATAACTGTCACAGTAAATCTCACCCCGTACCACCAAAATCTGGCAGACTTTCAATGATGCTGGGGTCAATCAACAGGCTTTTTGCTTGAGAAAAGTTTCTGAAAATCCTCCCTTTCCTTTAATGATTTAAATTCACGATCATTCATTGCATATTCTTTCTTTGACCAGCCTGCTTTGACTGCTTTGTAGAGCAAAGACATTGCAATTTCATTCTTTCCGTTTAATGCAAATTCTCCAGCAGTCTGATACAAAGCTTTTGCTTTTATTCTTTTCTTGATTGTAGGCCACCACAAGACTCCTTGCCATCCTATACTGAAAGCAGTAATGAAGACTAAGCTAAAAAACTGCACAGGTCTTCTTTGTATTCTTACAAAGGTAGAATCTTCAACACTATAAACGGGCTTGATTCTATTAGTTTTTCCTGGGGTTCTTAGTGAGACGCCTCCAGAGTGAAAAGAATCTTTATAAATGTCACCATATACGATTATTTGAAGAGAGGACCTAGCAGGAATTTCAGGTAAACTCTCAAAAATTAGAGCATTGTTCGAGTAAGATTCTATCGCTCTGCCAAGCAATTCTTTACGCTTGCTTGGTGTTAAGAATGGTCCCTCAGCTTCTATAGACCACAGTGAATATAGTGAATCAACCCTAAGCTGCACATCGGATATTGTTTCTCTAGAATTATTGTTAATCTCTAGAACGATTTTATCTATGTCATATCGCCTACTTTTCCTAAGCTTCTTAACTACAGGAGAATTGAGTAAAGATGAGAATTCATTAGCTCTATAAACTTGATTTTGACGAATTAGCTCATCAGATTCAGATAGATTCTCATTTGAATTTTCCTCTATTACATCAACTTTAGTAGCTGAAGCCAATGATATCCAGTCTTTTAGATCTTGGGGAGTAGTATCTTCAATTATTGTTGCTCTTAGAATAACTGGAGCAGGCAGCAGTCTCTGTGAAACTACTGTTGCTAGTGGAGCAAGTATTGACAAGATGAAGAAGGAAGGAAGTGCGCAGCCTACGCCACTAAAAATCCATTTCTTATTCTGGGCTATTTTTTTGAACACCATCTTCCTACTTGTACAAGAGCATTAAGGCTTTTGTTCATTAATGACTAGTAAGTCTGCCAAGACCTAATTTGACGATAGTGCGATTCTAGCAAACTCAAAACAAAAAATACCGCTGAGCCATGGGCAAAACCGTGAAAGGCTCACAGGTCAACAACTCCCCATCGGCCTTCACCTCATAGGTCTCCGGATCCACCTCAATCTTCGACATCCAATCATTCAGCTTCATATCCCTCTTGGTGATGTTGCGGGTGCCGCTCACAGCCGTTGGTTCTGCAATGTTGATGTGTTTGTTTGTTATTCAATATTTCTCACGTCTTGTCATTACTATATTCTATCTCCATTGCTGTAACCGCAGTCAGAATATCATCAAGGTCTGGAGCCATTTTAAGTACCTGCCAAATGGTGTCGAGATTGACTGACATATAGCCATGAGCCAGTCGATTCCTAAAATCCTTGATGCGTTGCCAATTTACATCAGGATACTCATCTCTCCAGGCTTCTGGGAGCTGCGCAGTGGCATCGGACAATGTTTCTAAGTTGCGGATAATGGCATCTTGGATCATCGTATTTTCATCAAATTCTTGTTTGTGCTCTGGCGTATACTGCTTAACCCGAGTAATTGCATCCTTGATGAAGTCAATGATATCTAATGGATGAGTCTCCTTCATAGTTTGACTAAGTCCCTTTCTACTTTTTGTTTGATTCTTTCTGTCCTAAAATTCATTCCTGTCGCAATATCTACCTTTCGGCCTAATAATTGCTCAAGCTCTAAGGCTGGCCCCGAAGGAAACCAAGCCGTAATTTTCTCAATATCGTAATCACAAAGAAAATCAATATCGCTCTCTGGTCCCGCTTCGCCTCTGGCAACCGAA
>CALIGI010000224.1 GCA_938021205.1 uncultured Pseudanabaenaceae cyanobacterium | reverse complement strand
AGATTCAAGCACTTGCCCCAAGGCTTCTAAGCCTGTCACCGCTGCGTAACGTACAACCCATTCAGGGTCATCACAAACCTGAATCAGCGTTTCTAAGGCCTTGGACTGGGCAACAACGCAATCGCCCTCTCCTGCAAACTCCTGCCAATGCAACTTCCCCACCCCCCGAGCGGCTGCCCGGCGCACACTCAAAGCAAAATCATCCACCGCCGCTTTCACCAGCAGATCAATGCCACGCGGATCGCCAATGCCCGCCAGGGCACGCAAAGCCCAAGCCCGAGCGCCATAGTTAAAGCCATCCAGCAACTCCATCAGGGGCATCACCGCTGGTTCACCGATGGTAATCAAACCATCCACTGCCGCCACCGCTGCACCGGGATTGTTATAGCCCAAGACCTCAATCAAGATCGGCACCGCCTCCACCAACTGAGCTGCAGCGATATCCTCCACCGCAAATCGCACCGTTTCCGCCGTGCCAGCGCTATGGAGCTTATCGAGTAGCGGTTGCAACTGAGGAGAACCAGAAGAAACAGTCATGGCACTAAGGCTAAGTTCAAAAAGAGTTTCAAATCCAGGACAGGAAAGAGTTTGCCAACGGGCTATAGCAAATCATCCATCAAATCCATGGCGTGAATGGCTTCATCAGAGAGGACATCCCCAGGAGACTGTTGCAAATGGGTTTCCAACAATCCCTTCAGTGCAATCAACTTAAGGCTGTTTTCCGCCAAGGTCTCAGCGATCGCCTCAGCCCCCGGCATGTAACCCACCGCCCCAATGTCCATCAGCGCTGCTCGCCGCAGCTGCAAGTCCGGCGCAGCCAAGGCCCGCACCAAGACATCTCCGTAGCTAGACTCCCCAGTCAATTGGTACATGGCCCGCGCCGCTGCATATTGCACCTTCTCCACGGAATGCTCCACAAAAGGCTTGATCTGCACCACAGCCTCAGTAGCTCCCAAACTTCCTAGAGCCTCCAGAATCAAATCATAGGGCTCACGTAGGTGGGGCTTACCTGGCATCATCGTCGCCGCCTCAACCCCACCCTCCAAAAAGCTCAATAACACTGGAATAGCCGCCTCATCCCCTAAATCTCCCAGGGACTCCACCGCTGCACCACGTACGTAATAATCATCGCACTGCAAACTCGCCAACAAGGCAGGCACCACACGGGGCTCACCCAACTTTCCCAATGCTCGCGCGGCATTGCGTCGTAATGGATACCCCCCATCGGGGGAGCGACTGGATTCGTCCTCCAATGCCACCACCAAAGCATCCACGACATCGGGCTGGTTGACTCGAAAACGCCCTAGCCACCAAGCCGCGTAGTAGCGAAGGTCCGGATCCTCAGTTTGCTTGAGATTGGCGATCGCATCTTCCAGGGAGAGCGACTCAGCAGATATCTCAGGAGAATTGGCTGACATAACAGGCAAAACATTCATCAAACAACACTAAAGCCTGGACAGATAGACAACCCTGAACAAATCAGGAACTGCCTCACCATCCAGGCTTCATTAGATCAAATGATCATCAGATCAAGCGATCAACAGACCAACTAGAAGGTTCTAGCTTAGTGCATTGATAGCGTAATCCAGGTAGGAGTTAGCTTCGGTAGCTGCATCGCCAGACAGACCGTGATTGGCACGGATGTTCTTCAGCGCTTCAACATACCAGCTGGGGGAGAGATCAAAGGTCTTGTTGATCTCATCGATGCCAGCCAAGAGGTAGTCATCCATGGGGCCAGTACCACCAGCAACGAGGCAGTAGGTAACCATGCGCAGGTAGTAACCGACGTCACGAGCACATTTAGCTTTGCCTTCTGCGCTGGAAGCGAAGTTAGGGCCAGCCATTTGGGTGGTGTAGGGGAACTTGCTGTAAACAGCTTGGGTAGCACCGTTCACCAAGGAATCAGCGTTAGCAGACAGAGCTTTAGCAGCCTGAAGACCAGCAGAAGCCTGGCGGAAGCGACCAAAAGCGGTCTGCAGCTCGGTGCTGCTCAAAAAGCGACCCTGGGAATCAGCAGCGGCTACCGCTTCGGTAAGAGGGGTTTTCATGAAGGGATCTCCCTAATGTTTTGCAAGATTTGAATTAACAAACGAAAGGCCTAGACAGAAGGTCTAGAGCAGGAAAGTCCAAAGGGGGACTTAACCTACAGCAGAAGCAGCCTTGTCGAAGTAGCCGCCGATTTCAGACATCAGGGCGCTGCAATCACCATTGGTGATGCCAGCTTTGTCGCCAACAATAGCGAGGGAAGCCTCTTTCATGTTGCGAACGCCTTCAGCAACGGAAGCACCGGGAACGCCAAGAGCCAAGTAGGTCTCGCGCAGGCCGTTCAAGCAACGGTCATCCAGCACGGAAGCATCTCCGGAGAATGCTGCGTAGGTGACGTAGCGGAGGATGATTTCCATGTCGCGCAGGCAAGCAGCCATGCGACGGCTGGTGTAAGCATTGCCACCGGGAGCAATCAAGCCAGGCTGAGCAGCGAACAGGGAGCGACCAGCGTTAGCAACGATGGTAGAAGCGCTACCGGTCATGCGGTTAACAGCATCAATGCGCTTGTTGCTGTCAGAAACCATTGCACTCAGAGCATCAATCTCAGAGCCGCTGAGGTAAGCACCACGTGCATCAGCTTGGGCGACAACCTTAGTAAAAGCGTCAAACATTAATAATCTCCTAAATCTCGATTCGCTTGACTTACAAAAAGCAGTTTGTAATCTAGTCAGCATGACCGGCTATCCGGCAATCCCCCTGGCAAGCGCCAAGAGAAACTACCAGCATCTCAATCACTGGACAGACACAACGACTTCTTCTAGCCTAAGCGATTCACAATTTTAATTGCTAACGCTTCTCATAATAATTGAGAGCTAGGCCAAAAGAAGCCGGAGGGAAAATTCAGAAACTAAAGAAAATTCGGTTTTTGCCGCTTGGGGTTAGCCGACTTGCAGCCTTAACCTTACTACTACATTTATACAATGACAGCAGGCGCTTTCGAGTTCCAAGGTCATTAAGTTTTGTTACCCAAGCGACAGCCAAACCTACCGAGGGACGGCGTTTAGGGCTGTTTCAATGTTGTTACAATCCAGCCTATGGGCTCAAGCGCAACCAGCATAAGCCTCCCAGATTTGAGATGACTGCAAGGTGGTTCAGAACAGTCAAATAGGTCTCAGCACAACCGCAATATCGTCCCGCCAGAGCAAATCAGAATTATTTCAGATAATGACAATTCAATAATTTAGACGTCTCATTTTCAAGCTGGGAGACTGAAACTTTTCAAAATTTTGCCCAGCCAATTACCCCCGCTCATCAAAGCGAGAATAGAAACTGCCATATTTACTCCAGTAGTTACGCAGGGCATGTTCAGGCGTATGCAAACTCGCCTTGGCACGATAGAGCACGACCTGACGATGCTTGCCAATCCAGAGTTTCTTGACGGACTCTACGGTGATGACAGAGCCACCGAGCAATTCTACGCAGTCTGAGAAACGATCCACAGCAGAGGATTCTACGGTCTCAAACCAAAAAAAGTTGCCAGAGCAGACTAGATGACGACTGCGAATCCAAGATCGCAATTTCTTCTCGGCCTGAAGGGGATACATTGCGGCCTTGCCTCAAAAAAAATTAAACAAGTATTTATTAAGACCGAATTCAATACTGAGATAGATGTCTAACCCTCATCAGAAGCTCTAGGGGGAACATCCAAAGGCTAAAAATAAGGGTTCAGACCTAAAAAAAGAACGACCGCTATTGACAGACTAAAGGTTGTGCGAGCGAGACTTTAAAGGTGCCTCGAAATGACAATCAATAAAGCGAGATTAAACAAGAATGCCCACGAGGCTCCTATTTCTTCAGTTCTATCGAACTAATCCCATAATTTCCAGGCTGTACGACAGAGGAGTCTATGCCAAGAGGACCAGAAAACTGAACTATATAAATACAGCTTGCCTGACAAACGTCACCCCCCCGTTGGGAAGGATAGCTCATCGGCAAAGCTGCGGAGCCTGTCAAAGCGCAGAGGCCCCAAAGCAGAGCCCCAGACATGTTCATGGGTATTGACATCAAATCCGCGATCGCGGCTAACCCAAGTCTGGTCCGTCAAATCCACTTCGCTGACGAGGTAAGTCTGACGTCCATCCCGAGGAATAATGCAGCCTTTGCCAGGTTCCACCTGGCCCACATAGCGAAGGCGATCGCCCTCAACTCCGGGTAAGTCCGAGTCCGCTGGAACCTGGCTGAACTCAGGCTGCTGCTCCTGCGGGGCAAACAGCATGGAACAATTGCAACGGCGCTCAATCCCATCCCGAGGGATGGAAGCCAAGATGCTATCCTCACGACTCGCACCGGCATAGAGCATGGGATCTTTCAGGGAGTAGTTCTCAATATAGACCGTGCCATCGTCTTGGGGAACCATGCGATGAATACCCTGGCGGTAAGGCGTCCAAAGGTCGTAATCATAGGCTTGCTCCGAATAGAAGCCAATGGCATCAAAGAATTCAAACGGCAGCGGGCGAAAGGCCACATGAATATGGGCGTAATTTGCAGGCTCAGCCATTGACTGCCGTTTATTGCTAAATTCCCCTGCCATCCACTGGCAAAGCGTTCTAAATGAGGCAGCTGAATCCATGGAACGACCTGAAACCGTTGGTATCGTGATTATTTTAGTCTGGCTAAAGCCGAATCCTGGCCTCCAGTCGGAGACTAGGATTCGGCTTTAGCACGGATCTCGGACGAAAAAGAAGCTGTAACCACACCTTTGCCATCACTGGTGCGAATCATTGAGACCCGAAACCGTAGGTTAGGCGTTCCAAACCAAATTCGCTCCTCCGCAGAGGCGCGATCATAGGGCGTAATCAGCACAAACACTCCCTCCTCCGTAAAACGGTATTCCCCCACCGCTGGCATTTCTTCGGCATATCCCTTAGAGCGCAGGAGTTTGCCTTGATTGGGAGCACCGTCCGGATCCGCAATGGGAACGAGCAAGCAACTGCCTTCTGTCTTCTCATCGTCATCCCAATCTGATTCCCCTTGCCAAGCCATGTGGAAAGGAGAAACCGCAGCAGCAGGCTCAAACCCTTGAGCCTTACAAAGTTCAGCGACGGATGGATCGCTAGCTGCAACGGAAACGATATCCACCGTAGAAAGAACCTCTTCGGAATGCTGAAACGCCAAATTATGACTGCTACGCTGCGATCGCCAGCGTCCTAAAGAGCGATCGACAAACGTTTCAATATTCATGAACTATCCCAGAAAGCTTTTTAGAATTTGAGTGTAATAGAACGGCCTCGCTGCTAGAAACCTATTGACCTTGCAAAAGCCTCAAGGGCTATGGAGGATAGGGTTTCAAACTGAAACAAAGCAAGAGCTGACGCTCCAAACCTAGCCCCAAACAGGGGGACCAGAACGGAAGTTCACAGCCCCCCCAATTTTAAGGCAATCTCAAACCCAATAGGGCCTAAGCAACCTCAGAAATAGATGCAATACGACCCCCCTGGCGTTGAATAGTCCGCATCCGGTCCTGCAACTGGCTGAAGTTCACCACATAGGTTGCATTAGCACGGCGGAAACGAGCACCCTGACCAGGGCTCAGCACTTCAAGGCGGAAGCGCTTGCCATTGTTGCTAGCCGCTCCTGACCCTTTGGCTGGAGCAGAAATTGCCGTTGCCAAGTTAGAGCCCAAAGCCGAAATTAAACGAGCTTTGCCACTGGCATCACTCGTCGCATCTCCCCGGAACAGCGCAAAGGAACGACTGAAGGCAGAATTCTTCATTCCCGTCTGGGTCTGAGTCATCCGAGCATAGGGCGCGACATTCTCACCAAAGTTCTGACTATACTCATCACTACCGGTGTAGGAGAGAATATCTGCCTCATAGCCCTCAGCGTTGTAACGCTGAACATGCTCAGAGATCTCCGCTTGGTCCCTGGGAGCCCGGCCCAAGAAATGCTTGAAATTCAGCTCAATAAAGCGGTATTGAGAAGAACTTTCGAAGAACTTCTTGCGATAGAGCTCAGACAGACCCACAGCCTCGACAAATTGGCGAAGATTCATATCGCCATTGCGCAACATGGACTCTGCATTGATTAATCGCTCGCTATCAGCAATATGGGCATTACCCAAAACTTGACGATAAACGGCGCGAATTGCAACTTGAAGATCGCCCTCAGAAAAGTTGGGTCTGAGTTCGATTCCATCCGCGGATTGTACCCACAAAGCCATCGTTCTTATCTCCTAAAAAAGCAGGATATTAATCGACGTTAAAAAACCTAATAAAAGGTATTTTGATCCCATTAAACTTTACTTTGGTTGACAGATGACATGAGCCGCCATCCAACGTTAAGACACTTAACAGTGACTGTTTTTTATGCTTTGGCCAAACGCCCTCTAGAAACAATCTAAGAGAGCATTTGAGACATCAATGATCGGAGCGCCTCTCTGGGAGGCTCCAATTACAGCAACGCAGACCAAACCAATCTGCATCCGCAGACGATCAAGCGCTACAGCCCCGAACAAAGAAGAGTATGAGCCCCACAAACCAGCCATATCAACAGCCTGACTTGTGAGGTTTCCTGTTACATCACCGCCTGCCACATCTAGGTTTAACCACTAATGGATGTACTCAGTGATGTATCCATAGCGATATACAAAAGAGTGCCCCCCCCAAGCAATAATCTAGAAATAACTGACTGGTTTAAACCAAAAGAGTGGGATTTGAATAAACTCCAAACCTCACTCTTTTACGATGGATACAACAACAGCTCTAACATCTGTAATCGAATCAATTAACTAAGTTTTAGCTTGTTATTCAAGGATCAAATAAGTTGACTTAGCTAACAGGAGCAATACTAGCAATGACTCCACCTTCACGGTGAATTCGCTTGTAAGTTTCCGATAGCTGGCTAAAGGGCACCATGTAGACTTTATTGCTACGACGGAAGCGAGAAACACGACTCACCGCATTAGAACGGTAGGCTGTCACCTCAACACGATAAACCTTGCCATCCGCACTGGCACCCACACCATGACGCTGGCGAGAGCCCAATGCTGGCTCAGAGAAGACAGCACCAGCACCCGTCGTCGACTTCAGTGGAACAGCCTGGGTGTTGATGACACGACCGTTGAGAACCGGAGACTTACCTGAAATGCTACCCTTCAGGCTGCTGCTGGAATCACCCCGCACCATTTCAAAGAAATGGGTGAACTGAACCATGCTTTGACAGGTTTCAGTCTCATACCCCCTCAAATAGGGCACTGTATCCTCACCAAAGGTGTCCTGATATTCTGCACTATCGACAAAAGAATCAATGTCAGCGCCAAAACCTTGGGCATCCAAAGTGCTGCTGTGACCACGCATTTCCTCAAGGTCAGTCGGCGTGCGACCTAACAGATGACGGAAGGCCAGTTCAATGTAGCGATAGCGAGGGCAAACATCAAAGAAGCGAGAGCGATAGAGTTCTGACTTCGCAACTTGGCGAACGAATTCACGCACACTAATCGCACCTAGCTTCAGCTGAGATTCCGGTACAACCAAGCGCTCGCTGTCCATCACATAAGCATTGCCTAAAACCTGCTTATAGACAGCCTGGATAACCACCTCGGCATCATCAGACCGACCGGGCAACATCTCAACCGGATCTCGCTGCCTGAAGCGCGCAACCCCTTGTTGCTCAGAAGCAGAACAGCCCTGGAGCGAGGGCTGAGGAATCTGCAAGGCATCACTGGCGGGCTTATCAAGAGACTGTAAGAAACGCTCCCCGGCACTAGGAACTACCACAGGTACAGCAAAGTTAGTAGCACGGCCCATGCGATAGGCCTGGCCTGAAGGTGGCCTGATACTGGGAGAGGAGCCAGATGCCAAAGCGTAAATCAAATTAGAGCGACCGCTAGCATCACTCGTAGCTTCACCACGCATCAATGCCATTGAACGGTTAAAGGTGACATTACCTAAACCTGACAGCGTATTTGCAGCACGAGCGTAGGGCACAACATTGTCACCAAAGCTCTGCCCATACTCCAGACTCTCAACATAGGAGCTAATCTCGGCGTCATAACCCTCAGCATGGTATCGCTGCACATGCTCCGAGACTTCCGCTTGATTGAGCGGGGCACGGCCCAAGAAGTGTTTGAAGTTAAGCTCAATAAAGCGGTATTGAGACGAGCTTTCGAAGAATTTTTTGCGATATAACTCAGATTTGCCCACAGCAAGGACAAACCCGCGAACAGATAACCGACCATTGCGGAGCAAAGACTCTAGGCTCTCGAGACGCTCACTCTCAGCGAGGTGAGCATTGCCTAACACCTGTCGATAGACCGATCTAATTATGATTTGAACCTCACCCTCGGAGAAGTTCTCACGCAGCTCAACCGTCTCGGGGCTAACCCATAAAGCCATATCACTATTTCTCCCAATACTAAAATCGCTATCGACTTACTCGCTGTCTTAGCCGGGATCTAACTAGCTATTGTGATTTAGCAATGCTCTACGAGCTACCCGCGAAGACAATCTTGAACCGGCACAACAAAAATCAGGCGAAAACGATGCAGTGAATGTTACATCGCCATCGCGATTACTAAAGATGCACGCTACCAAAAGAATCGCGCCACCCCCAAAATATTGGGGACTTGAACAATTTTGCCCTAGTCCCCAACCAAGATTCGGTTAAGCGACCTCAGTAATACTCACGATACGGCCACTGGTGCGATGAATCTGCTTCAACTGCGGAGTCATATTGTCACCTTGAACCATGTAGGTCTTGGTGGCCAAACGACGACGGCTACCATTGGTCATTCCAGTGACCACAATCTTGAAACGCTTGCCAGGAGCAGAATATGCACCACCAATCGCACCGGAAGTAGGAGGCGAAATCTTGGTTGCACTATTACCAGCGATCGCAGCAACCAACTTGGAAGCCTTCACAGACTTATCACTCTCCGCAGGACCGCGGAAGATAGCGTAGGTGCGGTTGTATACAGCCTGGCTCTGACCCAACTGGCTCTGAGTACCACAATAGAAGGGCACGGTATCTTCGCCAAAATTGGTTTGATACTCATCACTATCGATGTAGGAATCAATCTCTGCATCATAGCCATGCTCAACGCAGCGGCGAATATGCTCAGAAACTTCAGCTTGGCTAGCAGGTGCCCGCCCCAATAGATGCTTGAAGTTCAGCTCAACGAAGCGGTAAGGAGCAGAAGATTCAAAAAAGCGAGACTTATAAAAGTCAGACTTAGCAATAGCACGGACAAACTCACGCACTGAGAGCTGACCATTGCACACATAGGATTCAGCGCTCACTTGGCGCTCGCTTTCCATTACGTGGGCATTGCCCAACACCTGACGGTAGACAGCATTGATAACAGCAGCCTTATCATCACTCGTGCTAGTGGGCCAAAGCTCAAAGCGAGTTTCGGCAAATGCATCAATTCCAAACTTGACAGCGGGAGCAGTACTAACCATGGCTGAATAAACCTTAGCGACTTTTATCAAAGACTTTAAAAACACAGCCCACACCAGTGAAACGCTCTTCACAGAGAATGGGCTGAAACTCGGTTTTAACTCATAACTGCATGGGGAAAACAGTCAACGTAATCCACCGAAGTGGAATCCAAATCAAGTTACCGAGAAATGACAATAGGCTCTTGGTCAGAGAGCATGATTAGCCTAAGACCAAAAACCTATATCTATCAAACCTAGTTCACAGCAGAGATACTAGCGATTACACCACCTTCGCGGTGAATCCTCTTGTAGGCTTCCGACAGCTGAGTGAAGGGCACCATGTACACCTTGTTGCTGCGGCGGAATTTGGAAACGCGATTGACCACATTAGAGCGGTAAGCAGTCACCTCAATGCGGTAAACCTTGCCATCGGCTGTTGCACCAGAGCCCTGACGTTGACGAGACCCCAAAGCAGGCTCGACGAAAGTAGAACCGCTGCCCCTAAACGCTGTAGGTTGAGTATTAATCACACGGGCATTTAACACGGGTGTCTTACCAGCGATACTGCCCTTTAGGCTACTGCTAGAAGAACCGCGCACCATGTCAAAGAAATGGGTGAACTGAACCATGCTCTGGCAAGCTTCAGTTTTGTAACCACGCAGGAAGGGTACAGTATCTTCACCAAAGGTGTCCTGATACTCCGCACTATCAACAAAACTATCGACATCGGCTTCAAAGCCTTGGTTGTCGAGAGTCGTGCTGTGCCCACGCATCTCTTCGAGGTCGTAAGGCGTACGACCCAGCAGGTGGCGATAAGCCAACTCAATATAACGGTAGCGAGCACAAGAATCGAAGAAGCGAGAACGATATAGCTCAGACTTCGCGACCTGACGCACAAACTCACGTACGCTGAGCTCTCCCCGCTTGAATTGAGACTCAGAAACGGAAAGCCTTTCGCTCTCCATCACATAAGCATTCCCTAGAACTTGGCGGTAGACGGCCTGGATAACGACTTCGGCTTCCTCTTGGGAGCGGCCGGGAAGCAACTCGACGGGGGCAGTCTCGTCAAAGCGAGCAATCCCCAGCTGGGATGCAGGTCCAAATGGCATTGAAACTGTCTCCTAATGGATATTAACGGAGTTTTTTGACAAGGTGAGGGACGTCCAACCGATCGCAGTGAACAGTTGCGATCGCCTACTGCATCGGCAGGGACGATGGGCGACTCAGCACCAGAATGTGTAAAACGCTTAGAGCTGAAATAGAGACAGGCCAAATTCTTAAAAGTTAAGATTTGGATTGAAACCACACATAGCGCAGAGCTCTTGGAGTAAGACTCCATGACAGAGCTTATCCAAGTCTCATAATACGAGTTTCTCAAGTCATAATAACTTAAGAAATGTAACCTACGAACATTTATCGGCCAGCCTCCTGGTGGCCAAAGTCCCTACAGGCCATAAGCTCCAGAGCATTAACAAATTGTGAACGTTCTAGAGGCTGATCAAGCCAAATGCTGCTAGGGCAACAGAAACAAACATCCCCAAGAGCACAGTTGCCCCTGCCCAGGTCACCACAGCACCGACCATACGCGCAGACTTCGGCGGTAGATTACCTTCCCAAGTCGAAGCATAGCCCCCTGCGGATGAACCGCCACCTTTAACCAGCAAGCCACTATTCTCTAAGCGGATCCGATAGTCACTGGTGTAGCGAGGCATGTGCTGGTGAGTCACCTCACCACTACTCCGCTGGGGGAGAACACGACGGCGTTGATAGGGCACAACGTCGTCTCCAAAGTTTGCTTCATACTCATCACCGTTGAGCAATGCGAAGACAAATCCTTCAAGCCCCTTTGTAGCCAGCACAATTGACCAAGCCTGGGTTTCACGCTCGCCATGGACATCACGGCCTAAAAGCCGCTGTACACAGAGTTCAACAACGCGGTAGTTGCTATTGCTGTTGTAGGTATAGGTACGAAATGGGCTAGAGAGCACCAAGCCCCGAATAAACTCACGCACGCTCAGTTGACCGTTGCGTAGCTGGGACTCTAGGAAAGTTTGGCGGTTATGCTTGAGCATCTGCTGCTCACGGAAGACCTGAAGATAGGCTGCTTGGATCAAGTCATCCATTTCCCCAGGGGAACGCAAATCCTCAGCAGAAAAGATTCTAGGCTGTTCATCACTAGCAACCTCAAAGCCTTGAACCCTCTGATTCTGACTTTTGAGAGAATAGGTCAATAACGGAATCGCCATAAGCTTCCTAAAATGTCGGAAAGGTTTACTAAAACAGTCTCTAAAAAAAAGAAAACGTAAGGTTAAGCCACTGCAGCCAATTCCCTTGCTCTCAAATCAACTGCTTAAGAACTTTGAAAGTGGGAAGGCTTACGCCACGGCACCTGGACAAATGGTCCAACTCTAGAGAGAAAGACTATCTGAAAGGATAAAACCGCTAGCTGCTAGCCGAAATGCTTTGAGCCCTTGTTAGCACTCAAAATGCAACAAAGCTAGGACAGAACAACGATTATCCTGTTCCACGCCTGTGTATCTGGTCATCCTAATTCAGCCCAAGAACCATATCCTCACAAACTGCCAAAAGTTTATGGCCTCTCATAATTCGGCTATTGGGTCGAGGGAAAGTCTCAAATAATCCGAAGCTATTGGAGGGAATGAGCTACAACGATTTCTATTCCTATTTCCCAATGATCAGGATTAATGAGACCCAATTTCAGGTAGAAACAGACAGAACATTAGCGTTAAGCATTAAATCAGTATGATTTTTGAGGACTCAACCCAAAGTCCTCTAGCCCAGGGGCTTCATCTCTCTCTGTAGGCCAGGCCAACAATATGAGAGCAGCATTACAAAAATACGCACAATGAACCATCTCTCAATATTTAGAGAAAGCAAGCAATTCGTGATTGGTCAGATAGAATTTCTTAATTCAAGCGTTCAGACTATCTTGGGTCGTCTTACGCGTTAGAGGATTCCAGGTCGTCAATTCTCGACCTGGGTGACTCAGAATACTGGAACGAGCAGCAGCGGATAGGCCCTGAACCTTAGAGAAATCTGCACCCGCAATACTTTCAATGTTGTTCAATTCAGCATCGGTCAAATCTGCGGCGCGAAAATCCACACTCTGGAGCTGGGCCCCATTGAGGCGGGCACCTCGCATATAGGCTCCGGCAAAGGAGACCCGCCGCAGGTCAGCTCCACTAAAGGAAGCATTGAGGAGATTGGCTTGGCTGAGGTCAGCCCCACTGAGATAGGCCCCGAGAAAGTTCACTTCTTCTAGGTCGGCTCCGCGCATGCTGGCCCCATTGAGATAGGCCCCATTGAGTTGAGCTTTGGGACCAACTGCACCGGATTTCTTGTAATTGAAGTCCTCAGGCCATTGAGTGTTGCGATCGTAGCGAGCCACTTGGAATTTTGTTTCCTCCAGATTAGTACCGGAGAGATCTGCCCCCTGAAGATTAGCCCGATTCAGGAAAGCCCCTGACAGATTGGCGTCCCGTAAATTGGCACCACTAAAGTCAACGCCCCGCAAATCAGCTTTGCTTAGGTTGGCCCCAGCGAGGTTGGCCCCCATCAAATCGGAGTTGGTGAGGGTTGCACCGCTCAAGTTGGCACTGCTCAGGTTGGCTTCAGCCAAATTGACCTGATAGAAATCACCGCCCGAAAACTGGGCCTGGCTGAGGTCGAGGCCTGAAATTTGCTCACCTCGGCGAATGGCTGCGAGCTGTTCGGGGGAAAGGCGAGGGTCCATGTCTACAGCCGTCATAGCGTTATGGCCAATCAAAAAAGAATTTTATGAGGGGAGCAAACAACAAGCGCTAGCTCAGGGCTATTCTCTCAGGCGTTTTCCGTTCCATGGTCTTCCTGTTACAGGATGTAAACAGCAAGAAGAAGAAGCTTTATGCCGCCCCTTAGACTGGAGCCATAGGAAGTAGGCGGCGGCTTGTCCACTGCTAAAGCTCTGATTCTGAGATAGATCGCCGTTGGGTCTGTGCTAATCAAGAACGGTCCAACTTGATGAATCAGGACGATCGCGCCCCCCCTAAATCTCTATCCCATCACCCATCCTTCGTCTTTTGCCATGGCCCGCTTCAATTCGCCCATGACCATGCAAGCCTTCTTTCGTAAAAGCGAAGGCACCTGGTTTACCCAGCGCAGCGTACATCACTTCGATAGCACCGCCGATGAGTCCGGTGAATCGAACCTCATTATTACGGTTTTTAATAACGATGATGATCGCGTCAAACACATCTGCGACCAGCAGGGATTTGGCATCGAGCGTGCCTCCAGCGGTGCTCAATTTGGCTGGAAGTCCAATCTTAATGATGGTCCCCCCAGTGACAAGTACGCCGCAGTACTCGTCGATGTCCCCAGCGATGAAACCGGACGCACTGGTCGTCTCTTTCGTGACCACGGCTATGTTGAGGATATTCCTGTGATTAGTCGTTACGCCTTTGCCGACGACGGTGTACTAACCATCTCCACGGACTACGAGAATAGCCAGGGCCAAGAGCGCTGCTGGTTTGTCCATGACAACTTCCGCGTTAGGGTTAGCACTGTGCGGATGATGGGTGGTGTCAACTTGATGACTTACTGTTCCGAGTTTCGCTGTGTTTCAGATGAGATGTTAGACGAGATGGCGCAGCGAAATGCGACTTTGGCAGCGAGTTAGCCTAGGTTGCAATCCTGAGTCGTTGTGTTGAGTTGCCTAGCGAGATGAATGTCTTTTCTCAATCCAGCAGGATTGCTAATCTCGCTGCCGAACAAAAGGTTCACACTGTTACGGATTATTGCGTTGTCAGAGGGCCGTAGGACAGCGCCTTTGTGCATCGCCTATGGTGTTGACATTAATAAAATGGTGATTCGGTCAGCTCAATGTATAAGCCCTTTCAAAAGTATTTAGAGCAAGCGCTGTCAGATAATTTTGAGCTGACCTCCAAGGCCATTCCTGAGGGCCTAGATCGCAATGTCTCCGAGCGGGGGCGTAATCCAGCCACGATTCAGAGCTGGTGCTACGAGTCGCCGGAGATGCGCAAGATGCGCTACACCTACATTGATGCGGGCGACTCTGCCCAGGTTTTTAATGGCGTACTTTATCCAAAGCCTTGCTACGGTGCCCCGGTTTTAGGCATTGACTTCCTTTCTTTTAACAAGAAGAAGATTTTGGTGGTGTTGGACTTCCAACCCCTTTTCCGCGATGAGGAATATACCGCGAAGTATGTAGAGCCCATGCGCGAAATGTATGAGCGCTACGATGATTTAGCCCAGAATTTGGGCATGAAGTTCTACGACGCCAATCAGTATTTCTCCAAGTATTTGCTATTTGCAAAGACCGATGAGGAGACCGTCGCTAGCCGGGTGCTACCTGCATTCCAGGACTATGTACAGTCCTACTTTGCAATGATTAAGCAGGCAGAGCCCAATCACGATCCAGCAGCAATGGCACGCATTGTGCAGGCTCAGAAGGATTACGACCAGTACAGTGCTGAACGGGATCCAGCCCATGGCTTGTTTACGAGCTATTTTGGTGCGGAGTGGGCCGATCGCTTCCTATACGAGTTCCTGTTTGAAGATGCGGTTCAGCTAGCAGCGAGCCATTAAATCAGGGCTTGGATGGATTGGGGGCGCACAGCAGTGTGCCCCTACATTTTTAAATATTTTTTGAATTTCCCCAATCACAATGACCATTTACCAAAAGTTTTTAGACCACGCGATCGCCACTCTCAATGAAAATCTAGACCTCTCCGATTACCCCATTCCCGAGGGCTTCGAGCGCAAAGAAGGCGTCACCGGCTCTAAGAGCAAGCCCCAAACAGTGATCACCGAAAGCTATGGCTCCTGCTCACCTAAACTGCGTCAAATCCGCGCAGCCCATGTGAATGGTGGTGCGATGTTGCAGGTGCTGAACTTCGTAATTTTCCCCCAGTTGGAATATGATATCCCGTTCTTTGGGGCTGACTTGGTGACGCTACCGGGGGGGCATTTGATTGCGATCGATATGCAGCCGCTGTTCCACACGGATGCCTACAAAACCAAATACAGCGAGCCGTTGATGGAAATGTTTAAGGGCTATCAGAAGGATTTGCCCTGGGGGGGCGACTTCCCTGAAGAAGCTCAGCAATTCTTTTCGCCAGCGTTTCTGTGGACCCGTCCGGCTGAGACTGAAGCTGTTGAGACGACGGTGTTTGAGGCTTTTAAGGATTACCTCGATCAGTACATTGCCTTTGTGAAAGCGGCAGAGCCAGTCGCTGAGTCGGAGCAGGAGGCGATTAAGCAGTCCCATGTGGCTTATTTGAACTACCGGGCAGAGAAGGATCCAGCGCGGGGAATGTTGACGCGCTTCTACGGTGAGGAATGGACAGAAGAATATATTCATGGGTTCTTGTTTGACCTGGAGCGCAAGCTAGCGGGGGCAGCTTAGAAATAAGGACAGGGCGACAAGGGCTGGGGCAGTTGTGACTTGCTCAAAATACATCGGCTATGATCGGAGCATGGGTAGAGCGCCGTTTGGCTGAGCGATCGCCCCACCCCATTAGCGAAATCTGGATAATCCATCATGGTCCAAACCCCTCGCGCTGCAAAAACTGAAGTCTTTTACCCCGATTGTGACGGACAGCCCGTGGCAAACAACACTGAGCAATTCGACCTGATTGTCTTAATTAAAGAGAATCTAGAGATTCTGTTTGCCGACGAAGATGTCTTCATTGCTGGGGATTTATTTTGGTATCCCATTGAAGGCAACAACAGGGTCGCCGTGGCACCCGATGTGATGGTCGCTCTGGGTCGGTCTAAGGGAATGCGCTATTCCTACAAACAGTGGGAAGAGAGCAATCAGCCTCCCCAAGTGATTTTTGAAATCATTTCGCCGTCTAATACTCAGGTGGAGATGGATCGCAAATTGCTCTTTTTCAATAGCTACGGCGTTGAAGAGTATTACATCTACTATCCCGACGAAAATGAACTGCGAACCTGGTTGCGTCAGGAGCAGGGTTTGGATTGGGTGGCCCATGAGGGAATTTGGACGAGCCCACAACTGGGAATACGTATGGATACTACAGGAGAGGGATTACAAATCTTCCGTCCTGATGGAGAGAAGTTCTTGACGCCCCAGGAATTATCACAAAAGGCAGAACAAGAAAGGACTAGAGCAGAACAGGAAAGGACTAGAGCAGAACAGGAAAAGGTTCGGGCCGACGAGGCGGAGCAGCAACTTGAGGCTGCGACACAGCGGTTACTAGACATGGGGCTAACGTCGGAGCAGGTAGCAGAAGCACTTCAACTTAAGTCGCCTTAAGCTTCGATAAGACTCTGAGGTTGATTTTGTAGCGGGTGTTACGGTGGGAGGACTCCCCCCTCACCACCCATGGCTACTACCTACGAACTGCACCCTCAGAATCCCCAGAAGCGCAATGTCGACAAGATTGTGCAGGAGCTGCGGCGGGGGGCAATTATGCTATATCCGACAGATACGGTTTATGCGATCGGCTGTGACCTGGAGGCCAAGGCGGCGATTAAGCGGGTGCGGGAGCTAAAGCAGATGAGCAATGAGAAGCCGCTGACGTTTTTGTGTTCGTCGCTATCAAATATTGCGGAGTATGCGGTGGTGCAGGATTTTGCCTATCGGCAAATGCGCCATTTGATTCCAGGGCCTTATACGTTCATTCTTAAGGCGACGAAGCAGGCCCCGAAGCAGGTGATGAATCCGAAGCGAAAGACAACGGGCATTCGGGTACCGGAGCAGAGTATTTGTCAGGCGCTGCTGGAAAGCTTGGGGAATCCGATTGTTTCGACTTCGGCCCATGTTGTAGATGCAGATTCGCCCTATTCAGATCAGCCCTATTTGTCTCGCTATGAGTTGTTTGATGCGTTGGAATCCCAGGTGGATATCATTATCGACAATGGTGAAGATCCGAAGTATGAGTCTTC
>CALIGI010000223.1 GCA_938021205.1 uncultured Pseudanabaenaceae cyanobacterium | reverse complement strand
CCCATCGATAGATTTTCCCTCGTAGGTGCTGCGGGATAGGCCCACATCCATCAAAATCAGATCAATATTCCCCCCCTGAACCAGGCGCAGAACTTCCTCTACATCCTCGGTGGCCTGTACATCTAAGCTGGCCCGCTTCTTGAGGATTTTTGAGAAGACGAGAATATTTGCTGGGTCGTCTTCCACAATTAAAACGGTGGCCATGGGGAGATCTCGCTGGGATTCGTGACTGAGAGACGTTGGGGTGATGATAGGACTATTTTGACGTAAAACGACGTTTCCCCTTTCGTAGGGTTGTAGCATCTGCTATACAAAAGCAACCCCTAGATCGAAAAGATACGGGAACAGACAGCCCTATCTTTGCCTCTACAACTGCTGGAATCTACCGAAATACAACGTTTAGAGGGGTTGCGTTCGGTAGACTTAGCGCTAAACTCCTCAACGTTCCGGTCAACATTCCGAGACAACGCTTCTATAGATGTATGGTAAATCTCCTCCGACGAGATGATACTTATGTACTTTAGAAGGAGGGATTTTATAGTCGCGGACTAATTCGTTAGGACGCTTGCGAGTCACATCACCGCTTGCCATATCTAGGTTTGACAGACCATGGATGTTAAGTGATGGGACCAACATTATATTGACCGCCATTCCCCCCGCAACGACCCATTCCCCATGGCTGACCTAGACCTCACCAATAACGACCGGATAGTTCCCATTTCCCTGCATCAAGAGATGCAGCAGTCCTATCTGGAATACGCCATGAGCGTCATGGTGGGTCGGGCTTTGCCAGATGTGCGCGATGGTCTAAAGCCGGTACAGCGGCGTATTCTCTTTGCCATGCATGAGCTGGGGTTGACCCCGGACCGGCCCTATCGCAAATGCGCCCGTGTGGTGGGAGACGTATTGGGCAAGTACCACCCCCATGGTGATCAGTCGGTTTACGACGCTTTGGTGCGGTTGGTTCAAGATTTCAACTGCCACTACCCCCTATTGGCAGGCCATGGCAACTTTGGCTCGGTGGACAATGATCCTCCCGCTGCCATGCGTTACACCGAGACGCGCCTGGCTCCTATTAGCCATGAGGGTTTGTTAGGCGAAATTGGCGAAGAAACCGTTGGCTTTGCTGAAAACTTCGATAGCTCTCAGCAGGAGCCGGTGGTTCTACCCGCCCAGCTGCCGTTCTTGCTGTTGAATGGCTGTTCCGGTATTGCCGTTGGCATGGCAACCAATATCCCCCCCCACAACTTGGGTGAGGTGGTGGATGGCATGGTGGCCTTAATTGATAAGCCCCACATCACTGATGAGGCACTGATTAAGCTCATTCCAGGGCCTGATTTCCCCACGGGAGGCGAGATCATTGGCTTGGCTGGCATTAACGATGCTTACATCAAAGGGCGGGGCAGCATTACGGTTCGAGGTATTTCGGCGGTTGAAGAGGTGGACCGGGGAGCCGGTCGTCGTCGTCGCAAGGCCATTGTGGTTACGGAGCTTCCCTTCCAGACCAATAAGGCGAGCTGGATCACCAAAGTGGCTGACCTGGTGAATGCAGGCAAAATTGAGGGCATTGCCGATATTCGCGATGAGAGCGATCGGGATGGCATGCGCGTGGTCATTGAGATGAAGCGGGACGGTAGTCCCTCCCATATTCTCCAGTTGCTTTACCAAAAGACGGCGCTCCAGTCGAACTTTGGCACGATCATGCTGACCCTGGTGGACAAGCAGCCCCTCCAGCTCAGCCTTAAGCAACTACTCGAAGAATTCCTCAAATTCCGTGAGGAAACCCTGACTCGCCGTTATCAATACGGTTTGAACCAGGCTGAATCCCGTAATGACTTAGTGGAAGGCTTCCTCCAAGTTCTGACGGATCTAGATCGCTTGATTGAGCTCTTACGCAATGCCAGGGACGGCAGCACAGCCAAGGCTCAGCTTCAGGTTCACTTCGACTTGAATGAACGCCAGGCCGATGCGATTTTGGCCATGCCCTTGCGCCGCATTACCGGCATTGAGCAGGACAAACTGCGGGAAGAACAGGCGGAGCTGGCCGATGAAATTTCTCGTTTGTCGAACCTCCTAGGCGATCGCAAGGAGCTACTCAAATCCCTCAAGAAGGATCTGCGAGCCCTCAAACGCAAGTACGGCACGCCTCGACAAACCAAGATTCGCACCAAAGCCGACGCCGATCAGGACGTGCAAGCATTGGCAGAAGCCTATGTCTCCGGTGGTTCTGTTTCCGAACCCACGGTATTGGAATACAGCCAACGGGGCTATGTGCGCCGCCTGGCCGTGAAGTCAGCAAAACGCCAAGGTCTACCCGACGCGAATACCAGCTTTGAGCCTGCTGATGACTTTATTACTCAGTTAGAAGTGGCCCAACCGGACCAGAGCGTGGTGGCATTTACCAAGACTGGCAAGGCTTACAGCTTCAAGGTGGAAGAACTGATGGTCACAAAGCGCAAAGGGCGTGGTGATCCCTTGGTGATTCTGCTACCGGAGGATCTCCATAGTGATCCCGACTGCATTGCCAGTCGCTTTGTCTTACCCCAGGACCAGACCGATCAGGATTTGATTGTGATCACCCGCAAGGGCCGCATTAAGCGACTGCCCCTGAGTGACTGCGCCAGCTTGACCGGGCGGGGGTTGACTTTGATGAAACTCAAAGATGATGACGCATTGCTTTACGCCTTTATGGCCACGGCGGGTCAGTCGATTCTAATCGCAACGTCTGGGGGACGGGTACTGCGCTTTGTCCTAGACGATAGCCAATTGGCCTATGGCAGCCGTAATAACCAGGGCACCAAGGGCATTCGTATGCGCTCGACGGAGCATGTGGTGGGTGGCGCGGCGCTGTACCGCAAGGATGAGTTGCTGATGGTAACGGAGAAAGGCTTCATGAAGCGTACCCCTGCAAGCCTAATTCCTCTGGGTAATGTGGGTGACTTAGGAACGCTGGGGATTATCTTTAGCCTCAAGGCCGATCGCCTCACCGCTGTTATGGCAGCCGTTTCGGATGCCGTTATTGCTTTCTTTACAGATCAAGAGCGGATTGCTTATATGCCGGTGGAGCATGTGCGCATTGATAGCAAAGAAAGCAAAGGGATGCGATCGCTCCAGCCCGATCGCAGTGAGCGCATTGTGGATGTCGCGGTTCTCAGACCCGTCAAATAACCGGATATCCACGTCGGCCAATTTGATTTGGATGGAGATGGTAGGGGCGGGGTATCCCCGCCCTGCTTGGCATTGGTACAGCCTGGACAGGGAGACCCTGCCCTTACCAAGGTTGATGATTTTGGAGGGTTAGCGATCGCCTTTCTTGCCCACGCCCACAACGGGCTTGGAGCCAGATTCATAGCTCTCATAGGCCGCCACAATTCGCTGCACTAGGGGATGGCGCACAACATCTGCCTGGGAAAAACTGCAAAAAGCAATGCCTTCAACGTTGTGCAAGATGCGCTGGGTGACGGATAGACCAGAACTTTGGTTTTTCAGGTCCGTTTGGGTCAAGTCGCCTGTGACCACCATCTTGGAACGATTGCCGAGGCGAGTGAGCACCATCTTCATCTGGGCTGGCGTTGTGTTTTGCGCCTCATCCAAAATCACGAAAGCATTGCTCAGCGTACGGCCCCGCATGTAAGCCAGGGGGGCAATCTCGATAATGTCCCGTTCCATTAGGCTGGCCACTTTTTCCGGCTCGATGATCTCGTAGAGGGCATCGTAGAGGGGACGCAGGTAGGGATTGACCTTTTCCTGGAGGTCGCCGGGGAGGAAGCCTAGCTGCTCTCCCGCTTCCACGGCAGGGCGGGTGAGGACGAGGCGCTCAAAGTCGCCGTTGAGCAGGGCCTGAATGCCCATGATGGCAGCCAGGTAGGTCTTGCCTGTACCGGCGGGGCCAACGCAGATGGTGAGGGAATGCTTGCGAATGGCCTTGACGTAGCGCCGCTGGCGGAAGGTCTTGGCTCGGATTTCTACGCCTCGGCGGGTTTTGGCGAGGCTATCTTGGCGCAGTTCCTGGAGTTCGTCCTGCTGCTTCGTATCCAGGGCGTGGCGGGCCGTGAGGATATCAACGGAGCTGACGGCCTCTCCCTTAGACCAGAGCCCTTCTAGGGCGGCAATGAGGCGTTGTCCTAGGGCGACTTGATTGGCGGTGCCGTCGATTTGGATAGATTGACCCCGGAGGACAAAGGTTGCGCCGGTTTGTTGGCCCAGGATTTTGAAGTTCTCTTCCTGGTCGCCAGATATGGCGATCGCGCTTTCGGGGGTGGGCAGTTCGATGTTGGCAGTTTCAGCCATAGGGTAGATCAGATCCTGAGATGGAAGGCTAAAGTCGCCTCGTCCCTATGCTAAGCAATAATCCCGCCGATGGGCTGACGCGATCGCAATCTCGCCGGTTCAGGCCGCGACAATTGGGGCGTTTAGTTTGATTTCGGCTTAGGTTTGGGCTTGCTGGGACGGGGGGTACCCGCTTTGCGAGGCTTCGGCTTGGAACGCCCCCCCTGGCCATCACTGTCATCACCAATCACTTCTAAGGAAACAGTCTGGCCTACATTCTTTCCCGCAGCTCTCAGTACGGTGCGAATGGCTCGAATATTGCGCCCGCCTCGTCCGAAGGCTCGCCCTCGGTCCGCTTGGCCTAGGGAGACTCGTAGCAAAACCTTGGTGTCGTTGGCGGTGGTTTCGCTGTTGATGTGTAAATTTTCTGGTAGATCGATCAGGGGTTCCAACAAGAAACGGGTCAACGCTTGGTAATCGAGGGGAGAAGCGTGGTCTGCGATCGCCGGTTCGCTGGTTTCTGGACTACTGATTTCGCCACTAATCTCTACGTCTGGATTAGGCGCATCAGAGTCTGGCGTTTCGGTCGCCGCATTCGGTTGGGGATCGCCGGGTGTGGGCATCGTCGAGGCTCAATGCTTCAAAGAGATTGCTGGGGCCAAGTACGAGGTTGATGAGTGGAATTCTATGGGGAAGGAGCACGGGCCCAATGAAGAGAGACCCGCAGTCCAACCGAAGCTCAGCCCTGGGGCTGGGGTAACTCAGGCTTAGGAAGCCTTGAGCTGCTCATACACATTCGCCTTCTCTAGCAAACGCTTCACAGTCTCAGTGGGTTGAGCACCCTGCTTGAGGCGAGTCACCAAACCAGGAACATCCAGGCGGGTTTCCTTAGTGCGGGGATTGTAGAAGCCTAGCTCTTCGATGGGGCGGCCATCGCGGCGAGAAGTGCTATTCATAACAACGATACGGTAGCTCGCTTCGCGTTTCTGGCCAAAGCGCTTCAGGCGGATTTTCAGCATGTCTCAACGTTAAAAGAATATCGATTTTGGTGTCGGACCAGCACAGGAACTAGCCCCAGCCCTAACCTCTGGAGGAGTTCTGGCTTTGGGCACAGCACACCACCGAATAAATAAACTTATCACGGCAATGACGATCCAGGGGATGAGGTCATGGAATTGCCATACGGGGTAGGCCGTTGAACAATTGGCTCAGCAATGGATGCTCTACGATTGCTGCCTATTGCACAGGTACAAACGTGTATCCGCCGGGGCCGCTGCCCGGTTTCACGGTGACGAGCTGGATAGAGGCGTTGCGATCGCCCGAGGGTAAGAAACGAATGGCTCCAGAGGCACCGTTGGTTTGGAAGTTCGGTGACTTGAGGGCCTGTTGGACGCCTGCGCGGCTGGGGTTGGTGCGGAGACCTGCGGCGATCGCCTGCACGGCGTCATAGCTCAGGGCGGTGCGCCAGTTAACCGTGGCACTCCAGAGATTACGGGAGCTACTGGGGAAGCTGGGATCGGGAGAAGCATCGATGTGCCAGGGAATGGCCACCACCATGCCTTCCGCAGCAGCACGGCCCACTTCCAATGTTGTGGCGCTGTAAACATCATCCCCACCGATGACAGGTAGCACTTTGTCATTAACAGCAATGACTTGGAGGGCCTGGTTGAGGGTACCAGTATTGGGCAAGAGCACGATCACATCGGCTCCCTGCTGCTGGGCACTGCTCAGGGTGCTACCCAAGCTGATGCCGCCTTGGGCAAGGTCCACTTCACTGATCACCTGGCCACCGCCCAAGGAAAAAGCCGTGGCAAATTCACCTTTGAGGGACTGGCTATAGGCACTACCGCTGTTGAAATAGACCACAGCCCGCTGACGTTGGAGCTTGCTCAGGGCATGATCTGCTAAAGCACGGGCGGCAATGTAGTCGCTGGGCACTGTGCGAAAGAAGTAGGGGCTGGCATTGCTCAGCTCCACAGAGGTACTAATCGGGGAAATGTTGGACAGTTGGGCGGCTTTGTAGGCATCCAGCGTGGCAACGGAAACGCCGCTGGAATAGGGACCGACGACGCCGACGATACTCTGGTCCTGGCCGAAGCCTTGGGCAATTTGTTGGGCCGTGGCATTGTCGTTATTGTCATCGGCCATGACGATCAAAAGTTTCTGACCATTGATGCCGCCGGAACGGTTGATTTCCTGTTGGGCCTGGGCGATGCCCCGCATCATTTCTAAAGCTGCATTTTGGTCCGAGGTGATAGGCAGGGAGGCGCCAATGGTGAGGGTAGAACCGTTCACAGCCAGAGCATTTTCCCGAAAGATGACTGACTCCGGGTCGTTGGGGCTTTGTTGTAAGGAGGCTTGAAATTGTTGGGCGGCTTCGGGGTAATTGCCCTGGGCATAGGCGCTGAGACCGGCCTGCTTTTGGGGAGTGCCTGGTGCGCTGATGAGACTGCGATCGCCGTTGCTCAATTTCACCGGACCTCCACCGCTGTTGCCTCCACCATTCGGTAAACTGGGCCAGTTCCCTGCATCCCTCCCTCCTCCACCAAATTGCCTAGCTAGCAACCAAGCCCCACCGCCCAGGAGACCTAGGGTGACGAGGAGAGCCAAGAGAAGGGCGGTGGTGTCATTTTTTTGTGACATGGAGAGGTCTGAAGGATAGGGTGAACACCGGGCCTAAAGTCGATAGATAGCAGATTATATCGCCGTAGCCCCATCTCTGAGGACACCCAGAGCCTGTCAACCATAGAGATGGTTAGTGCTGAAGTGGATAGCCAACTTTTGCTTCATCAATGAAGCCGTTGCTATGTCACTTAAGCCCAGGGCCGCAGGCTGTGAGCTATGGTAGCGCGGTGGCCTGTTATGTGGCTTTATGATCTACTTATGGTGACCGGCTGCCGAAGGCTTGGTTAATCCCATGGTCTGGGCGCGAGGTGCAGTTATTTAGTCCTGCAAAGATGACTGAGGGCAGCCTGAAGTGCCCCGAAGCATTACGTCTTATGTTGTGCGTTGTTCGCGTTCTATCACTGAGATGGGAGAAGTGCCTTGGGCGAGCATGCGTTGATTTTGTATAACCCCACAGCGGGGCAGGCAAGCGCTGTCTTGCCTCAACTAGAAGCGGCGGCAGCGCTGTGGCAAGAGTCTGGCTGGCGCGTGACAATGCGACCGACCCAATCTGCGGGAGATGCCACAGTCCAAGCCAAGCAGGCGGCCAAGGAGGGCTATAGCTTGGTCGTGGCCGCTGGAGGGGATGGCACGGTCAATGAAGTTGTGAACGGATTGGTGGGAACTGAGACTGCCCTGGCGACGCTTCCCTGTGGAACGGTCAATATTTGGGCTAGGGAAATGGGGCTGTCCATGGATATTCTCCAGGCGGCTGGGGCCTATCTTGAGGCAGGGCGGCGGCGAATCGATTTGGGAGTCTGTCGTGAACGTCCAGCCAAACTGTCTAAACGCAAACGTCGATTGCAGAAGCAAAAGCTGGCTCAAGCCGAGACAAAGGGCTCAGAGAACCGGGAGCCCAAGAGCTGGGAGCCAGAGAGTCAGACACCTGAGAGTCAGAAATTATCGCCTGAGCAAACGATGATCGAGCCCGTCCCTGCCTTGGAACGCCATTTTTTGTTGATGGCGAGTGCGGGTTTTGATGCGGCGGTGACTTCGGAGGTGAAGTCGGCGGAGAAAAAGCGATTTGGGGCGATCGCCTATGTCAAGCAAGCCTTTCAAACAGCCTGTCGCTATCGCGGGGTCAAAACCAAGCTCTATATCGACGGCAAGCGCGTGCGGGGTCGGGTTTTGATGGTCGTTATTGGCAATAGCCAACTCTACGGTGGAGTGATTAAATTCACCGCCCATGCCCTAATGGATGACGGCTTGCTCGATGTTTGTGTGATTAAGGGGCGCAACTTGTTGATCGCCCCCCAGCGTTTGCTCTCTGTCTTTACTCGTGTTTATAACCGTAAGAACGAATTGCGCTATTACCGAGCCAAACAGATCGAAATTCGCGGCAAGAAAAAGAAAAAGCGTCTGCCCGTTCAGGTGGATGGAGATTATCTAGGCAAAACCCCCATGAAATTTGAGGTGTTACCAGGGGCAATGATGGCACTGGTGCCCCAGGGCTGTGATGAAACATTGTGGACCGCCCATGGAGCTGTTTCAACTTCACTGAATAGTGGTGGTGAATGTACGCAATTATCTAGCTCATAAGTCCGAATGGGCAATGTGAAGATGGAATGGGGCACTGAAGCATTAACCGATATTTACGTGGCTTGATTGCGATTTTCCCTTAGGGTGCTCCATGGGAATTGAGGATGAGATTAAGCCCTTGAGCATGATGAAAAACTTGGGTGGATTGATTGCCAGAGCTTACGCTGTGAGGGTTTCGTTGAGTGCTTGGGTAACTTAGATTAACTGCTGCTTGGTGAAGATGAGCCTTCGCCTAATCCTTGGGCATGATCCGGGCTTATTCCCCAACAGTTGAGTTCGATTGAGTCACATCGCCATCGGTCATAGGACGTCACCATGACAGTCTCCGTAGAGCCTCAGGTGCATCTGAGCCAGTTCCCGGTGATCCAAGCTCTGAGCCAGCATTTAGAGCGGGCGCGGCAGCAGCACCTTACCGGAAGCCTCAACTTTGACACGCTCCACCTGCCCCGCATGCGGCTGTTTTTTGTCGCGGGTCGCATGGTGTGGGCTGGGGGCGGTATGCATCGCTATCGCCGTTGGCGCAGATTGCTGAAGCAGTTTTGTCCCCAGGCTCCAGCCAAGATTGCCTCCCTACCTCCCACCCAGGAGTCACTCTATTGGGAGTATGAGGTGTTGGGCAAGCTGGTAGAAGCAGGCCATGTAAGCCGTGATGAGGCGCGGGAGGTGATCCTCGGCAATTTGACAGAGGTGCTATTTGACATTGCCCAGGCTTCCAGGCTGATTGAACGCTTTAGCCGCACGGAAACTCGATTTCTTGCGGTGGAAAATGCCATCACCTTTGTTCCTTTAAACGAAATTGTGCTTTGTTTGGAATTACAGTGGCGCACTTGGTGTACCGCTCACTTAGCGCCCTATTCTCCGAACTTGGCCCCGGCCATTTCCCAGCCTGAGATGCTGCAAAATCAGGTGCGGCCTGAGACGTTTGAGAAGCTCAGCCAGCTTTTGAAGGGGGAGTATTCTTTACGCGAGCTGTCTCTGCTGATGGGACAAGACTTAGATCGCTTGAGCCAGTCGATGATTGCCTATGAGCAACAGGGCTTGTTGGAGCTGCTAGCCACCCGAGATCTAGAGGCCAAAAAACCATTGGTTTCTGAGTCTCCTTCAGGACCTGCTGCGATCGCGACTCCTGCCTCTGATTCAGCCAAGAAGATTTTCTGTATCGATGATTCACTCACGCTCTGTCAGCAAATGAACAAGGTGTTGACAGAGGCTGGGTACAACTACAGAAGCACCCAGGACCCAGTGACAGCCTTGCAGTTAGTGATTGAAGAGAAGCCCGATTTTATTTTTATCGATTTGGTCATGCCGGTGGTGAGTGGCTATGAGCTATGTAGCCAGATTCGCCGGATGGAGGCTTTTAAGAACACTCCCATTATTTTATTTAGTGGCAATGCGCTGGATAATTTGCGGGCGAAGATGGCTGGAGCTGATGACACACTGACTAAGCCAATCGCACCGAAGCTGCTCTTGGCAACGGTGGAGGCTTGGCTAACGACGGAGCGACCGGTGCGCAAGAGCTTTCGCCTGGCGCGACGCTAGGGAGCTGGGCTTGGGCCTTAGAGGGTTTCGCAGGCTTGGGTGACTTGTCTGGTGATGAAGGGTAGGATTTTGTCGTTATCGACATGCTCTTTGCCTTCGCTGAAGATGACTAGCGTGAAGGGTCGTCCGTCGGGGAGTTCGACGTAGGCAGCATCGTGGCGCACGCGGCTCATCCAGCCTGCCTTGGACCAACAGAGGGCTTCGGGAGCTTTACCGACTGGAATCAAACCTTCACCGATGAAGCCGCCGATCTGGTTCTCAGGGTCGGGCTTCCAGTCCTCGGGCTCCAATGAACGTTGCATCAAGTCCATCATGGCTTTGGAGGCTGCAGGAGAGACAGCAACGCCACCGACGATCGCATGAACCAATCTCGCCACCGCATCCGTCGTCAACATATTGCGGTTTTCGTAGTTTTCGCCGTAGAAGGCTCGCTCGCGCCCATAGGGGCCATCACCCCAAGTTTTTTGGTTGATGTTACAACTTTGCAGATCGTCCCAGCCCAGGGCCTTGTAATAGCGATTGACGAGGTTACGTTGGCTTTTCCAAACTTCAAACGGACCAGCCGACAGTTCTGGGCCGCTAGTGGTGCCGGTGAGGGCATCGACGAGGAGACCGGTGGCGTCATTACTAGAGTCAACGATCATGTCGGTGACGGCTCGTTCTAGTTCTGGGGTGGATTGGAGCATATTTTTCTCCACCCATTCGTAAAAGGCCACCATGTAGAACAGCTTGACGACGCTGGCAGGGTAAATGCTTTCGACACTGCGATAGCTGAAGCCTCGGGGCTGGTGTTTCCAGAATTCATCCACGGTGATGGCCCCACCAGTGTGGATGGGGAAACCTTGATCGTAAATTAGCCAGGTGAGGGCAAGCTGATTGCGGGCAAGGGTGGGGAATTCAGCCCAGGTGGCGGTGAGGATATTTTCGCCGATTGCAGTGAGGGCGTTGTCTTTACGGTAGAAGGTCATGGGAAAGTTGCAGGCGGGTCGATAGCTGGGCATATGCCTTGTCAAAGCCTACCGCTCTACGGGGTCCTATAAGGTTTCAGCGCTTGGATGGGCGATCGCAACTAGGCAAAGCAGTGGATTGCCTCAATGTCCTTAGGTAATCCACTGCTGTGGAGCTCTCTTTGAGAGACGCATTGATGCGTTGTTTTATTCGGCGAGTCGATTGGCTAAGAAGAGAAAAACCATGTAGATGCTACTGAGATAGATGGCGGCAATGACTGGAATCATCAAAAACGAGCTGTCGGAATGGGCCACGGGTTGATTAACCGAATGAGTTGACTATTCAAAAAAAGGGGGATTCCTGGGGAAGCTTAGAAAGCAATAAACTAACGATGCTCAGAATTGGACGCCTCTATGAGGAGAACGCCCAACCAAGAACGAGGTAAGACACTCTGGGACCTCAAGCTGTCTTGAAGCGCAATGGTCTCTGTTCAATTAACCAAGCCAAGACAAATCTCGACTTGCTTCTCTTCGCTACTGAACAGTGGGCTTATCTGTTAAGTAAATTCACTCAAAGACATGCCTGTTGCTATGTAGCTATGAAAACCTTCTGGGAGAGGCTTTTCGTTCTGATTTTCTGAAAAGCCTAAAACCCTCGTCAGATAAAAGCTTCTGTAGCTTGCTCACACCGAAGGAATCAATATAACGATTCCTTATCTATAGTATGAGAGATCCTTGGGACTTAACAGGATCTCTGGATACATTTTTACTTTCTTTATTATCTCTCGTCCCTAATTTTGCAAGAGGGATATCTTAGGGAGAGCAGAGATGGCCCAAAGCCTTGTCCTGAGAACCCAAAACAGGAAGCTGAACCGGCCTCTTGTTCATCTCGATAATGGTGTGAGTGTGAGTTGTTCTAGGAAAAATTGCGGAGTATTAGCAGAAATAGGTAACGGTGCGTAGGTTGCTGCACACTTGGCTTTGCAGTGCGGGCGTGACTTCTTGGTCAGCGACTTCCATCTCGTTACTGTGATGTATACCGGAATGCAAGGTGTCTCTGGGATCCTGCTGAAGCAGATCTGAGACTGGGGAAGTGATTGACTGAGATTGGGCTGAAGGCTGGTTTGGCTGGGGCTCTGTCTCAGGTTGGGCCAGATGCTCTTGGACGCTTGGGATGGTGCTATTGCGGGTAGCGGTCACCCAGGCCGCGACAGGGTATAACTGACAGGATAAGCAGTTTTCGGGCAACTTGATTGTGGAACGTGCCTCCTTGCAAACTTCCCCTGCAACTCAGTTGTCAGATGTCTATCGCACGTTGCAGCCCGGTCCGCTGACGACGAGCGAGGAGCTGGCTGCTTTTTACGCTGAAGAGATTAACTTGGTGCGGGGCGGGGACAAGATGCAGCGGCTGAAGCTGCGACTGAGCAGAGCCTTTGGCGATCGCATTCCGTTCAAAGCCTGTGTAATGGGCCATCGAGGCGTGGGCAAGTCCACCGAAATCTCGCGATTGCTGGCTGAAGTGGAGCCGCTGTTTCAGCCAATTCGATTTAGTGCGGTGTCGGTGCTGGACCCTGGGAGCTTTAAGCCTCTGGATGTATTGCTGGTGCTGATCGCAAATGTAGCTGAGCAAACTGCTAACCCCATTGACCAGGGCGGTGCGGGCAAGCGTCCTTCTGATGCTCGGCTGCGGGAAATTTGGGATTGGTTTGCCACGGAGAAAGACACCCGCGAGTTGGCGCAAAGTGCAGCGGTGAAGCTTGAGGCCGGGGCTGGTGCAAAGGAGGATTCCTTGTGGGGCAAGGTGCTAGGACTATTCGCCACACTGAAGGGTGAAATTAAGTTTGCTTCGACGCGCAAAACTGAGGTGGTTGAGTATCGTTTGACTCGGCTAGATAGTTTGATTGAGGTGGCGAATCGGCTGCTGGATGAGTGCAATCAATTGATGCGGGAGGCGACGCAGAAGCAGTGGCTGTTTGTGGGGGAGGATTTTGATCGGGCGGGGATTCCGGGCGATCGCATCGAAGAACTCTTCATTACCTATGCCAATATTTTCCAGGAATTGCGATCTCACCTGATTTTCACGCTACCAATCGGTTTGTATTACTCAGCCAAAGCTACGCGACTGCCCTTTTCCAATGACTGTAGCTTTGTGATTCCAGATACGCCGATGTTTGACCAGGATCACTTGGCGAAGCCAGAGGGACGTGCTGCGGTGGAGAAGGCCCTGGCGGCGCGGATGGATTTGGAGCTGTTTGAGCCGGAGCAGTTGCAGCGGTTGATTGTGGCTTCGGGGGGGAATCTGCGTGATCTGTTTAGCTTGATTAACTATGCGGCGGATGGGGCTTCAATTCGGGGGGCTGGGCAAATCGGGGCAGCGGATGCTGATGCGGCAATTGTGAATCTGCGCAGCGATTATGAGCGTCGCTTGGGCCAAAGTCCTTACGACCCGG
>CALIGI010000222.1 GCA_938021205.1 uncultured Pseudanabaenaceae cyanobacterium | reverse complement strand
CGCACTGCCCTTTGCTATCCCTTGGATGACCCCAACCCCCGTCACCTCAAGGCTAACCGCGACTTCTTTGAAATGCAAATTGATCGATTTAAGCGACCCGAAGCTCGGCTCAGAGACATTCAGAAAACGTCTTACTTGTAGCCACATCTAGATCGAATTCAGTCAACGTCGCCTCTTCACTTTCACCATGGCTAATATTGTCGAAATCGCAGTGGGTAACAAGGACTTCTCAACCCTCGTGGCCGCCGTTCAGGCCGCAGATCTGGTAGAAGCCCTGCAATCTCCTGGCCCCTTTACGGTGTTTGCGCCTGTTAATGATGCCTTCGCCAAGCTGCCTCCGGGCACGGTGCAAACCCTAGTGGAGAATCCTCCCCAGCTGGCCCGTATCCTCAAGTTTCACGTTGCCGCAGGTCGCTGGAGCCAGGCTGACTTGCAGGGGCTGAGCCAAGTGGAATCCCTGGAAGGCTCACCCATTCCAGTGCGTTGTCATGCTGATGGGACAGATTGCTTTGAAGTGAAGAATGCCACGGTAGTTGCGGCGGATATTGAAGCGAGCAACGGCATTATCCATGTGATTGATAACGTCATGCTGATGGGGTAAGTTTGCTCTCTGTGACCGTTGAGTGATTGGAAGCCTATGTCGCCCAAAGCCTTTTGGGGTAAATCGTCTAGAGGCGTTATTATTTCGAGCTGGCTTTACTTGCTTCTTAACCATGTGATAGCAACCGCAATAAGCCCAAAAGTTATTCCTCCTACAATTGGCAAAAATGTTATTCCATCCTCAAATGAATTTCTCTGAAACATGTCTATTAGTATTGCTAGTGTAAAAGATCCGAAAAATAACAACCCAGCGCTTAGCAATCCCCACTTCAAAAAAATCTTTAGCTCTCGCATATTTCTTCTTTCAACACTCCAGGCGCTTACAAATTTTTTGCTCAAATAATTATACCTAGATCCGTTTCTAACAATACTCCGGACAGTTTTTGATCCGCAACGACAGAATGAGGGTTTCAGGCTCCTACAAGGCACGACTAGGCAACGAAGAATCAAGGGTTTCAGGCTCTGACTTTAAAACTGTCCGAACTGTTGTTTCTAAAGGAGCTGGGGGAAATCTAGCTGCAAGCGCCATCACCGTAGAGGTACTGACGCTGGGTCTAGTCCCCCAGGAAGATGGCACTCTTTTCCATCTGGGCGATCGCGCATCCCCTCGCGATAGTTGCTTTAACGGCGGCGGCTCTCCCTCGAACCTCGCCGAGCTCGAATTTCTTCTACCTGCAATTCAGGAGCATCCCATGGCATCTCAACCCAATGGCCCCCACGCGATCGAGAATCAAGGCTCTGAGTCTATTAACTTGAGCGATACAGAACTGGATATCGCCATGGATATGATCACCCAAATTGTTCCCCACCTCGACCTTCAGGATTGCCACAAAGTTGCCGAACTCGCCGAAGCCCAAGCAGCAATGCTGGAAATCATGAATGCCCGTCAAACGGCTTCCCCGGCTGCCATTCAGCACCACTTTTCAGCATAAACTGCCGTTCTCATCTTCTAGAGAATGAGGGGCGACACCAGAGACACTGTTATAAGCAAAGCCACAGAATGCCAATAAACCTGGGCTCATGCCTTAACATTTGAATCACCCAAACTCCTGTGCTCGTTCCTCACCATGACTAATGGTCCCCAGTCTTCCAATACCCCACCGGATTGGTCTGTGACCACCAACCCGCCCCCCATTAGCGATGAATCCTGGGCCGACATTAGCGACCTGCGTCATATCAATGACCAGGGAGGCTATCAGGGAAACATGACCGTTTCTCCTGAGAGCTATGACGATTCCCTCCTGCCCCGCTGGGCCAGGCCCAAGGACCGGCCAAACCTAGGTCCCATTATTTTGGTGGGGATTATCTTAACCCTAGTGGGCATGTTCCTGCAGCAGCCGATCCTGGGCTGGATTGGCGCGGCGGTAACTGTGATGTTTTCAACGCGGCTGATGTGGCCCGAAATCAGCATCATCGCTGAAGAACTGTTGATTGATCGCTGGGGTGGGCCGCTGGTCGCCTTACTGGGCTTTTTTGTCAGCCTGTCAGCGGCGATTCAGTTCACGGGCTTTGGCGATGAGACCCTGCGATTCTTTGCCACCGGTGTGGATTGGGACGCAGTAGGAGCCTTGGGTGAAGTCTTCGGTGCCGTGGGCCAGATTGTCATTGCCGTGCTGGCGGTGTACATCGCCTGGCGACAGTATGTAATTTCTAAGGTGCTGACCGAGCAGCAGAACCGGCTGACGATTCAGCAGAACATGATTACCCAGCAGCAAACCATTGATGCCTATTTCCAGGGTGTCTCTGATTTGGTCCTGGATGAAGAGGGCTTGCTGGAGGATTGGCCCCAGGAGAGGGCGATCGCCGAGGGCCGCACCGCCGCCATCCTTAGCAGCATTAACGCCGACGGTAAAGCCAAGGTCATCCGCTTCCTCTCTCGCTCCAAGCTGCTCACCCCCCTCAAACGCGATGGCCACCTGGGCCGAGCAATCCTCGATGGACGCGGCGGCTATGAAGAAGACCGCATGCGCGGCGTCAGGGTCATCGACCTGGGCGTCACCCTCGCCAAGGCCTACCTCTGCAACACAGACCTGCGCTGGACCGACCTGAGCGAGGCCAATTTGATCTATGCCAACCTGACCAACTGCGACTTGGTGAAGGCCAACCTGGCTCGCACCATCATGCTGGGTGCCAACCTGCACAACGTAGACCTCATGGGCGCTCGCCTCTACTACGGTCCCATCGCCACTGCCAGCCCTCGCAGCCGCACTGAGCCCCCCAACTATGAAACCGGAGAGCATACCGGTGCTGTGGTGGAAGGGGCTAACCTCACCGGAGCCCAGCGCCTATCGGAAGAGCAGCGCTACTACTTTGCTGCTTGGGGCGGTGAGAAGACACGCAAGACCATTCCCGGTGGCTGCGAGGGCATTCCTAATTTACTGGGTCGCTAACAAACCTCTAGTCCCCCGCAGCTTCCAAGGCAAAGCGTGAAACAGACTCGGAACCTACAATCGATAATCCTGCGCTATGGCCAAGATTCAATATGCCAATGAGCGCAAAATGCCAAGAATCAGTCAAAAAAGTTATATTTGTATACAAATACTCGTGATGCCTCTAGCTTAAGCTGCACCCAAAGCGCTGCCGAACTGCTGAGTCGATTCACGTACTGAGACCAAATTGCATGACACCTCTACTCCTTCGTCAAATTTGGGCTGCCGTTTCCCATTCCTCATGTGACCTGAAAGAGCTGAGTGACGTCGAGATTGCCCAAGCGATTACGGAACAAACCACTGCAGATTTAGAGATTAGTGCCGCAGAAGCCAAAGTCATGCAGCGATATATCGAAACTCGGATGCCTTTGATTCGAGGCTTGCTTGAAAATGACGCCTTTGGAGAATCCCAAATCCCCGCCGCGTCTCTGTAGGGCCCTTGCGTCGCATTACCGCGAACGAACATTCTCTGACTGTTGGGTAGCCATTAAATGAGGTTTTGCTGTAAATCGAGAATGGATAGGTATTATCCCGATGCTTCTCGTTTTCAGCGATTTCAATGGCGAGCACCCACTCTCGCTAGGCAGCCCAAACCCTAGCGAAATCGTTTAGCATGGTAAACGGCGATCGCCCTCACGCCGAGGCCGTTTCAGCCTATTTCTGACGACTTACTACTGAATCCCAAGATGGCCACTCCCCAAAGCATTCTCGACAAAATCGCCATCATCAAGGACAAGCGCTCCGCCTTGGTGCGACTGCTGGACCAGCCCAACCTGGGCACCCTGCGCATTGACGTGAACCAGGCCCTGGAAGAGATCGACGACCTCATGGATGAGTTTGAGCAAACCTTCTCTGATGCGGCCTAGCATTGAGACTCCTGTAGCCTTGGAGCAGCTAGGGCAATATTGCACCGACTGGGTTTCCCCTAGGGCCGCTGAGATTGACCAATCTTCAGAGGCCCTAGGGGATGCCTTTGCAGGGCTAGGGGCACGATCGCTCTTAGCCCTTCGTGTTTCGCCTGAGCTGGGAGGAAAAGGCCTAACAACGCTGGACTACTGGCAGGCTCAACGAATCCTGGCCCGCCATTCCGGCAGCCTCGCCTTCCTCCAAACCCAGCACCAGAGCGCCGCCAACTTCATCGCCAATGGCAGTAATGACGCCCTCAAACGCTCTCACCTGCCTGACATGGCCCAAGGACAGCGAGGCGTGGGCGTGGGCTTTTCCCATCTGCGCCACCGAGGCAAACCTTATTTAGAAGCTGTGGCTGTCGATGAAGGTTACATTCTCAATGGCCAGATACCTTGGGCAACGGGCTTTGGTCTCTTTCAAGAATTAGTTGCAGGGGCTACTCTAAGCGATGGGAGATCGCTGCTGGCGCTAATTCCCTTCAGGGAGCAAACAGACAATCGTCTGACTTGTTCCGAGCCCATGGCCCTAGCGGCTCTAGGCGTTACGGGGACTGTGAAAATGCAGTTGAGAGATTGGTTTGTGGCTGATGAGCAAGTGATTGAGCAAAAGCCAACTGGCTGGTTGGAGAAGAGCGATCGCCGCAATGTTCTCAAGGCCACGTCCTTCCTGATTGGCTGTAGCGAAGCAGCTCTAGGCGTAGTGCGACAGCAACTATCATCTTCTGCCCCGGCTTGGATAAAGCTCAGTCAGGCTGTGCAGAATTGTCAGCAGCGGATTTTGGATGGGATGGTAGCGGAGGCGGAATACGAAGTGCAATTGGCTTTGAGAGGAGAAGCGATCGCCCTCTGCCACCGCTGCGCCCAAGCCGCTGTCCTAGCCTCGGGCGGCGCAGCCAACCTGCTCAGCCACCCCGCCCAACGCATCTACCGCGAGGCCCTAGTCTTTGGCATCAGCGGTCAAACCCGCGACCTCAAAGCCGCAAGCCTAACCGCCCTCAGCAACCATGAGATCGCGTAGGGTGCTTTCTGCGAAGCAGAACGGACTAGAGGTTGCGAAGCAGAACGGACTAGAGGTTGCGCAGCAAAACGCACCAACTCCAGCAACCCCAAACCTTGAAAACCGCTCAAACCGTCACCGCCCCAATTCCGCCACATTGTCCCCAATCTTCTGGGTTGGGTGGGTATGGGACGGGAAGAAGATGGTGCGTTGCCCTTCGGGACAACGGCACCCTACGTTTCATCCACGAAATTTACAATGCAGCGATCGCCCTGCACATCAAACGCCACTAGCTGCTTGGATTGAATCCAATTCACCAAACTGTCGCCGAGCAACTCCCTACGCCAGCCCGAACTCAGCGACTTATGGCGACTGCGCAAGCCAGACTTCGATAACACAATCGAATGGGCCATCCCAGCCTTAAAACAACGCTCTCGAATCAACAGATAGAGAAATTCGGCACTAATCGCCTCCTCCGGTGTTTCCTCCGTCCAGGGCGTCATCAACTCAAAGAGTGCTTCCTCTTCCTCGGTCATGGGTGCCTCAAACAGTTGAATCCACAACTTTCCATAGTTCTGAATTAACTTATCTGAAATCAGTCGATTCTGGCGCAGCGCCGGTAGACCTTGACCAATCGCCTTGCCCACCATGCTCATCTTCTTCGTGGGGAATACCATGTCCTTAGTGATATTGCGCCGCTTTGCCTCCTCCAGCCGCCAAGCCATAAAACGAACTGAGAAGATCCGGGCCTGTTTGCCGAGCTGGGTGTGCAGGGTGCTTTTGAACAGGGATTCGAGATTATCTCCCTGGTAATAGGACTCCTTAGTCCACTTATCCACCTCCTCTTGGCACCAGTGAGCACGATTAAGCTTCTCTAATTTTGCAGTCATGCCCCGCCACAGTTCAGGCAGATACAGCACATCGTTGATGGCATAGGTGAGCTGCTGGGCACGGATGGGCCTGGCTTCCCAATTCGTCACTGAGGAGGACTTATTCAGCGAGACCTTTAGCTCGCTAGCCACCAGCTTTTGAAAGGAGATCGGATAGGTGAAGGTGAGAAAGCCCGCAGCAATTTGGGTATCAAACAGATTCTGGGGATAGGTGCCGTAGAGCGAATTTAAGAGGCGATAGTCATTTTCCCCGGCATGGGTGATTTTCAAGATACTGGGATCTTCCACCATGGCGAGGAAGGGAGCCAGGTCAGGAAGCGTGAGCGGATCCAGAATATAAACGCCATGCTCCGTAATCACCTGGATTAGGCACAACAGCGCATAGAAACGCTTCTCATTGATAAATTCAGTATCAAAGCCTAGCCAGGTGATGTCCTGGTTGTCTTGGGCAAATTGCTTGAGCTGCTCGGCGGTGGTGATGTCTTGATGGACGATCTGCTTCTTCGTTTGACGGACTTTCGGTGGGGACGCCATGCAAGACTTGCTTCCGGTTTCATCGGTGTAACTTCGGTGTGACTATGGTAGGCGACCACGGTAGGGGACTGCTGCAACGTCTCTGGTTACTGTTACGAACCCAGAGATCGCGGTGAAGCAGGTGTCCCAAAGCACATCAGGCTTCGAGAAATGAGACCCAAGCGTAAGATTTGATGCAATTCTCTATCTTTTGCCACACCCGTCCCTAGCTATCTCTTTTAGGATGGAACTGTATGGGGCCTTTTCGGACAATACCTTCTAACGACAGCCCCAGAAGAAACCCGCCACAGGCCTAAGGCAATGCTAGAGCTATACCAGTTTGAACTCTCCCACTTCTGCGAAAAGGTACGGTTCATCTTGGATTACAAGAACCTGCCCTACCGCAAGGTTGAAGTGACCCCTGGCGTCGGCCAATTTGAGCTGTTCCGCATGTCTGGACAGCGCCAGGTGCCGGTGCTCAAGGATGGCGATGACATCATTGCGGGGTCCACGGCGATCGCCTTCTACCTGGACAAGAAACACCCCGAAAATCCCATCCTGCCCCTCAATGCCCAGCAGCGAGCCCTAACGCTGATGCTGGAAGAATGGGCCGATGCCTCCATTGCCCTCAAT
>CALIGI010000221.1 GCA_938021205.1 uncultured Pseudanabaenaceae cyanobacterium | reverse complement strand
CGGCTGCCCCCCCGTCCAAGCCAAAACCTCCCGCAACAACTCCGGCCCTTGCGCCCCCAGCCCCGCCGCCAGCGGCCCCACCTCACCTTCCTTAAACCCCTCCAGCTCGATCGCCCGCCCCACATTAAACGGCGTCCGCGTCTTATCTCGAATCAACTCCCCCGGCGTCGCCACCCCAAACAATGCAAACGTCAGCCGCTTATACTCCGGCCGATCCACCCGTCCATTAAAACAAGCCCGAATAAACGCAAAAAAATCATCAATGGGAAACTTCAAACTCAACACACTATCGATCTCATCCACAAAGATCGCCAAATTCCCTGGCAGCGCCTCCAGCAACCAATCCATCAACATCCCCAACCGATCCACTGGCGGAAACGCCTTCCGCTCCTTCCACCAGCTCCGCAGCTTCAGCTTCCCCGTCAGCCCCAGCCCCGCCACAATCTGCCGCGCCAGCCCCGCATACCACTGCTCCTCCGTCGGACTCTGACTCCCAATCGCCGTAATATCAATCGCCACACAGGCCACTCCTTCAGCCTGCAAACGCCCCATCGTCCGAACCCGCAGACTCGATTTTCCCATTTGTCGAGAATTCAGCACATAGCAAAACTCCCCTGCCTTGAGTCCTGAATACAGCTCCTCATCTGCCTGTCGCACCACATAGGCCGGACTATCCCCCGGCAACGTCCCCCCAACCTGATAAAAATCGCTCACTTCAACCTCCCCAGCCGGTCGGCAAAATACAGCCGATACAGCTCACTGCGGAACGTCACCTCATTCCCCAACAAATCCACTAGGCCCATGCTGTTCAACTGAAACGCCGCCACCGACTCCAGCTTCACCGCTCCATCCGTCGCCACCAGCTGCCGCACCGCCGCCGCCAACTGCGGATGCTGCTCCAAATTCCACAAATGCCGCCGCAAATGGTCCCCATACAGCCCCGCCTCCGTCGGTGCCTCCTGCAACAGCTCCGCCAGCGTCTTGTCCTGACGCGCCAAGGCATACAGCGCCAGCCGCACCAAATAGGGATGTCCCCCCACCATCCCCATCAGCCGCCCAATCTGCGACGTATTCCAATTCAAGCCATGCCGCTGGGCCAAATCCTGCACCTGCTCCGCCGTAAACTCCGACAGTTCTATGGGCAACCCCACATTAAACGGCGACTGGTTGATATTCATCGGAATATACACCTCCGTCGAATGAACCACCACCAGCCGAAACCGCTTCCACAGCTCACTCGTCTTGCCCATCTCATGCCAGTTGCGCAGCAAACCAAAAAAGTCCGCCGCAATCTCGGGATGCTCAAACACCATGTCCACCTCATCAAGACAGAGCGTCAGCGGCTGCTCCAGACTGTCTAAAATGTACTCCTCAAAATAGGCCGTGCAATTGTCCTTACTGCCATAGATATCATCATCCCAATAGTCATTCAGCTTATTGGGCAGCTTCAGCCGCCGCGCCACACTCGCCGAAAACCATCGCAAAAACTTGCGCAAGTCCGCAAAAATCACCGAATCCGCGATCTGAAAACTCAGCGTCACCCCCAGCGCTCCCTGCTCCCCCGGACGCTGCTCCGCATGGCGCAACACCCGCGACATCAGCGACGTCTTCCCCATCTGGCGCGGAGCCTTAATGCGAATCAACGCCCCTGGCTTAACGATCGCCTCATAGCACCGCGCCTCAACCCCCGTCCGCTCCACATAAAACTGCGAAGCCAAATCCACCTGTCCCCCCGGCAGCTCCGGCTCCGCTACCGGCAGCGGCGGCATCTGCACCGACTCCACCTGGGCCAAGCTCGCTTCCACCGGCGGCGTAGCCAAATCAGCCTCTTCCATAGCGTCTGGTTCATTCGCTCCAGCTCCAGTATCTGCTCCCGCTGTGGCACCATCAGACCCCAGCAACTGCAACACCTCCGCCAGAATCGCCGGAGTATCCGCCGGCGAGCACCACTCCCGCTGCTGAATCCGCTGCAAATAGCCCCGCAAGTCGTAGTTCAGGGGCGAATCCATTGGGAAATCCACCCGAATCGGCAACAGCATCGGCTTCCCCGTCTGGTCCCGCAACTGCTTCGCCCGCCGCACCTCCTCCGTCACCATCTCGCTCACCGCAGAACGTGGCGATAACAGCAGCAAGAAATAATCGCACTGCTCCAGCTCCGCATCAATCCGCGCCACCCAGTCCTCCCCCAGCTTGAGACTGCGCCCCGCCATAAACACCCCATGGCCCGCCTGGATCAACGCCCCATGGAACTCCTGAGCCACCCTCAGATCCGGCTCCTCACTGCGGTAGCTAATAAACACTCGCCCTGTGTTTGTCGCTGTGATAGGAATCTCAGCGACTGGGGCATCGGCAGGGCTGGCTGGCGGTGCTAACGGTGAGACAGGCTGCTTGGACTCAGTTACAGAGGGATTGGACTGTGCCAGAGACCGCGACTTCAAAACCGGCTTACTCACCTCCGCCTGATCCAAAATCCCGGATCGCCCCAGCTTAAAAGCCCGCTCATAGCTCCACCCCGCTAGCACTCCGTCATAAAATGCCACCGCAAAATTAATTGCTGCCTGATCCTGAATCGCCTCATTCATCCCCACCACACAGGGCACCGTCGTATGAATGGCCTCCGCCTGATTATCGGAATAGCAAGCGTTCAGAAACACACATTCCAAACTGGGGAAATTCTCAAACAGCAGGCTCAGCGAATCCCCCGTGACCAGCTGAGAGCCCCCCGCCACATCCTCAAAAACAATGCCATCTTCCTCCGTCCCATGGCCCGAGAAATGGACAATCTGCGGATCAAAATCGAGCATTGCCCGCCGCACATCGTCCCAGCGCACCGCCCAGCGGCAGTCAATTTCAAAATCACCGCGATTCTTGGCCCGCTCCAAGCCCAAACGAATATCCCGCACCTCCTGCTCAATGCGGAGTTGCAACGTATCAACGGGATTCGCAGACAGGAGCAGAATGCGCTTCATACCGAATGGATGCCGTGAGGTTATCGAACAGAAAATCGCTAGGCTGCCCCTAGCAGAGTGCATTCGGCACAAATTAGATACCAGTAGTTTCCCGGTTCATCCAAGATTATGCAAATCAGTTTCAAGATGAATAAGGCTGCCATTCTGCTGCCATGGGCCTCTTGTCGGTTGTGTTGAAGCATGAAATCCAACAGGAACAAATGCCTGGACCTTGGCCTACCAACCGCTGAGGACAATTTTCCCGATGCTGGTACCTTGCTCAATGCGCCCATGGACGGCTCGCAAATTCGTTGCATTGATGGGCTTAACGACCTCCTTGCAGGTCGTCTCGATGGTGCCAGCATTCACGAGCAGCGCAACGGTATTGAGCAAGATGCCTTGCTGGGCCATGTCCTCCGTTTGATGCATGGAGCGGGTGAACATAAATTCCCAAATGAAGCCTGCGCTCTTGCTTTTTAGGGGAGCGAGGTCTAGGGGATTTTTATTTTCAACGATGGAGCAAATCGTGCCCTGGGGTTTGATGGCCTGGGTCATGCTGGGCCAGTGCATGTCGGTGTTGTTACAACAGAAGATGTAGTCAACGGTGGGGTGACCGAGCCGGTTCAATTCGTGGGTGAGGTCGTGGTGATTGGCGATCGCATCTGCTCCCAGCTCGGCGCACCAGGTAATACTCTCCGGTCGAGAGGCTGTAGCGATGACCTCTAGCTTGGCAACTTGCTTAGCCAACTGTATGGCGATGGAACCCACGCCACCAGCCCCGCCAATGATGAGAATTGACTTACCCGCATCATCACCGGTTTCGCTAACCTTGAGGCGATCAAATAGGGCTTCCCAAGCCGTGATGCTGGTGAGGGGCAGGGCTGCGGCCTGGGCAAAGTCCAGGCTGCTGGGCTTGTTGCCGACGATGCGCTCATCAACGAGGTGAAATTGGCTGTTGCTGCCGGGGCGGGTGATGTCTCCGGCATAGAAGACTTCGTCGCCAGGCTTGAAACGAGTGACGCGATCGCCCACCTCTACCACCACGCCAGCAGCATCCCAACCTAGAACCTTGGGCTCGGTTTCGACTTCAACTTTGTCTTTTGGGGCTCGTACTTTGGTGTCGACAGGGTTGACGGAGATGGCTTGGACTTCAACGAGGATGTCGCGCCCCTGGGCCTTGGGATAATCTAGTTCCAGATCCTCCAAGCTGTTCTCATCGCTGATGGGGAGGTATTGATAGAGTCCAATAGCTTTCATAGGTTGGCACTAGCAAATTGAGGTCGTCTGGCTCTAGCATTCATCACGATCGCGATCGTTGATCGTTCTGTTCCATTCAATGAAACAAATAGATAAAAATTAGAGACCTGAGCCTAACGAGATTGTTCGAGAAAGGCATCTAGCTGTAGCAGGATGACCTAATGGCTGATGGGGAGGTTATGATGCGGCCAAAATTAACGAGATTCCGACGTTTCATGGCTGGTCGGGGTTTTAAGTTTGACCCTTGGCCGAATTCTCAAGCAACCGCTAATGCAGATAGCCGAGAAGCCCATAGCGTGAACCAAGATTGGGTCATGCCATGGGCCTCTCGGTAATAGAGCTGGGGCAAGTCCTGCCCCAGCCTTCTTGGCCTAGGCCAAGAAGTTGCTAGCGCTGAGCTGATTGGCTTGCACCCCGACCAGCGTCACAGAATCACCATTGCCTAAGTTAATCAGGGTGTCATTTTGCTGCTGCAATACATTGCCACTGCCTAGGAACTGCTGAGCATTATCAAAGATGCTGCTGATATCCAGGCGATCTTGGGACGTGGAGAAACCGAGGATGCGATCCTGGTTGCTGCCTGCTGCGAAGGCAAAGGTATCCTGACCACCGTTGCCGCGCAGAGTATCATTGCCGCTACCGCCGATGAGCAGGTCATTGCCAGAGCCCCCAATGAGGGTGTCGTTACCCGCCCCGCCATCTACCACAACGGCTTGGCCAGTCTGTTGAGTAAAGCGGTCATTGCCGTCACCCAGTTGCACATTGCCCACTAAGGTTCCGCTGTTACGAAAATCAATGCTGCCTAGGGCTCCAGTCGCATCGAGAGCCAGGCCATTGCCACCGCGCAGGGTGCCGCTGTTGCGAATTTGGCCATCAAAAATGACCCCCGCTTGAATCAAGATTGCGGCGGACTGTTCCGAGGCAATCACACCGCCGCTGAAGTTGAGCAGATCCCCCGAGAAAGTCGCCGTTTCCAAGCCACTGCCCACAAACAAGCGCACACCAGCGGGCACATTGCCATCACCTCGACCCTGAATCAGGCCGCTATTGCGTAGGTCAACAGATGTAGAAGCATCTTCTGAGCCACCTACCTCGACTGAGAGGCCGCTGCCACTGTTGCCCTGGCCTGCGTCAATCACGCCGCTGCGTTGGTTCTCAACGCTAATGTTGTCGCCAGTGCCATCGACATACACCGTGCCATTACGCTGGTCGCCGGTGCCCAGGACGCTGCCCCGGTTGCGGAAGACCACATTGTCGCCATCCAGGTTCACCGCCCGGCTGCTGGAGGTGATGCTGCCCTGGTTATCAATGGTGAGGTCATGGTCGGCATTGCCGATGTAGAGGCCATTGTTAGGGCCGTAAATTACGCCATCGCGGCGATTGGAAATGCGTCCGTGGAAGCCGACGCCATCTTCCACGACGATGCCACCCAGGAAGCCAACTGTGGATTCGGAGGTGATAGAACCACTATTGGTAATGCGACCGGTGACGGTTGAAGCCTCGATGCCAGCACCATTGACGAAACGGAGACCACTGGAGCCATTGCTTCCGGTACGAGCTCCCGCTGCAAAGCCAGGCTGACCTCGACCGGCAATGGTACCCGCATTGCTGAGGACAAAATTATTGGTGATAGCATCTTCGCTGGCGGTACCCACCTCGACCGAAATGCCGTCTCCGGTATTGCCTTCCCCAGCATCAATGATGCCGGTGCTGCTGTTGGTGATATTGATATTGTCTGCGGTGCCATCGAGGTAGATGGTGCCGTTGCGCTGGTTGCCTGTGCCGATGACTTCACCACTGTTGTTGAAGCGAATGTTATTGCCATCGAGGTTGACGGCACGGCTACCCGATTCAATCCTGCCTTGGTTGCGGATATCGAGGCGATGGTCGGCATTGCCGATGTAGAGGCCATTGTTCGGGCCGGAGATCAAGCCACCGCGTTCGTTGACAATTTGGCCCTGGAAACCGACGCCATCTTCGAGCACCACGCCGCCGAGGAAGCCCACCGTGGCTTCGGAGGTGATGGAACCACTGTTGGTGATGCGACCGGTGACGGTTGCAGCATCGGTGCCGGAGCCATTGACGAAGCGTACGCCACTGGAGCCATTGGCAGCGGTGCGAGCGCCATTGGTAAAGCCAGGTTGTCCTCGACCGGCAAGGGTTCCATCGTTGTCAATCACAATGTTTCTGCTGAGGGCATCTTCGCTAGTCTCGCCAACTTGAACTGAAATCGCATCACCCAGGTTGCCTGCCCCAGCATCCACAGTGGCCCCTCTGCGATTGTCGATGCGAACGTTGTCAGCCGGGCCATCGACGTAGATGGTGCCATTGCGCTGGTTGCCGGTACCCAGGATGCTGCCTTGGTTATTGATGCGAGCATTATCTGCACCAATATTCAGGGCGCGGCTGTCGGAGGAGAGGGTGCCGCGATTATCGAAGGAGGTGGAGGCACCTTGGACATCGATGCCATTAAAAGCACCAGAAATCGAACCGTTGTTTGTGAGGCGATCGCCCACGCCTTCAGTCAGTACAGCAGTGTTTCCAGGGTCAGGGGCTGCGATCGCGCCATCTGAGGTCACGGTCAGCCTGGCACTGTTGCCTTCTAATACCACCGCAGGTTCTCCCGTGGGAGCAATGAGCGTCTGATCGACTTCCAAGCGTTGGCCATTGCCTAAGGTGAGGGTGGAATCCAGAGCTATCAGCTCATTCGTCGAGGCTCCTGTTTCGGAGGTTACAGTGTTATTAGCCATGATTTAGATAGGTTGCTTTGGTGGTGATATGGAGTGATGCAGACGGAGCGAGCCGCAATTACTTTTTAGAAGCAAGAAACTCATGGATTCTTAATCTGAGTTCTAGTTAAGCCGCTGTTAAAAACAAGAGTTTGCCTAAAAGACTTCTTAAAGCAATTGATTGAGGATTCCCTGCTCTCGATAGGAGTCAATCTGACATGCAAAACTGAGAAAAAACTGAGAAATCTAAAAGATATTCAGCTAGATCCTGAAATCTAGGATGGCAAGTAAATCAAGTCTTACTCACACACTTGTATAAAATGAATTTTAGAGTTTTATTCTAATTTAAAATACTTCAGGAGATGAGAAATAGAGGATGAATGAATTTCTGTCTTCGTAATCGCTAAAGACTTTTCTAGTGAAGGTTTATGGGTTTTTGTTTGTTGTGCCAGTCTCGACTTTTTGGCTTACCTGCTTGATTCACTACGGATACCGAGTAGATTTAAGCACTGGTTTAAAATCTTGCTTGGGGTGTTGCTTTGGCATCCTGCTTCCCCTTTGAGATAAAGATTCGAATATGTGTTTAGGCTTTTAGCTCTGCATGAATGATCCTTAGCCAGGATTCTGTTTTTAATCTATGGGCAGATGCATTTCGATTTTTGATTTTCTCGTCAATTGTGGGTGAGCTTTATGTCGATTTCTAGGCTTTAAGCTTTAATGATGCGGGAGCATCGCTTATTTCTCTAAATCTAAAGTTCTAGACTTAGTATTGGCCGTTTAGATTTGGATCTATAATCTTACAGGTTGCAATAATTTGGAAGATTTGACGACTCAGGCTTGCAGGGGAATCACAGGTGACCTGCTTCCTGAGAGATGGACTCTCAAATTGATTCAACTTACTCTGTCTACCTACCTAATCTTGCTGGAGCATCATCGAAATGCGTAAATTATCCTTGCTGCTTTCCCTGATCTCGGGGGCCATGGTTATGACGGCGGGTGAGGCGATCGCCGAAACCAAAACAGTCACCGTCAATCTCGTTGGAGCCTCCGGTGTAGGCCAAGACGTCGGCAGTATCCAGCTAGAAGACACCCAGTATGGCCTACTGCTCACCCCAAGCCTGAGCTCAATTACACCAGGGCTCCATGGCTTTCACATTCATGAGAACCCTGCCTGTGGCACCCAGCCGAAGGACGGTCGCTTTGTGGGAGGTTTAGCTGCGGGGGGGCATTTTGACCCAGAAGGCGCGGGTTTCCATTCAGGCCCCTATGGAGAAGGGCACTTGGGGGATTTGCCACCGTTGTATGTGGCCCAAGATGGCAGTGCAACGACGCCCGTATTGGCCCCTCGCTTGTCTGTAGCGCTATTGTTCCAGCGCTCCATCATGGTGCATATGCATGGGGATAATTTCTCGGATACTCCTGCCAAGCTAGGGGGCGGTGGTGCTCGTGTGGCTTGCGGAGTGATTGAGTAGAGTCAGGGCTCAGGTCTTGAACCTGGACTAGCCATAGCTAGCGCTATCGGAGGCTTCGGTTTCCCAGCCTAGGACGGCGGCAATGTCGCAGGCGAGGTCAATGCAAAATTGCGTTTGCTCGATGTAGCCGTCATCGACGTAGATGAATTCGAGCAAGTTGATCGTGGGGCCATCCTGGGGGAGCCCGGCGGGGTAGTTGCCCATGGGGTCGCAGTTGAGCAAGGCGAGGCAGAGCCAGGGGAAGCCGGGGGCATTGCTGTAAGTGCGATCGCCGTTATCCCGAATCTCGCCACGGGTTTTGAGGAGCTGGTGGACTTTCTCAATGGGCTGGGTGGCATTGTGATACTGGTCGCCACGAATGCTGATGTAGCTATAGGGGCGAGTTTGCTTGGGTTCGGCGTTCTGTGGGTTATCCATTGTGGAAGTCTCCGAAACTCAAGTGCGCGACTGACCTCATAGATCTTAGCAGTGCATTCCAGGCAAGGAAGTCTGCTGCTATGGTGATGACAGCTTGATCTAGCTTTAGCCATATGGGCTATGGAATGCTGTGGCCGCCGATTTGATTTTGACCGTTTTTCATCAAGAAGATTCTAAGAGCGGGCGAGTGGGCGAACGGCTCTCGGCCCGAGGCTATGGCTTAGAAGCTTGTTGCCCTGCGGTTGGGGATGCGTTGCCCCAATCCTTTGAAGATTACGCGGGCATTATTTCCTTTGGTGGAGGCATGAGTGCGAATGACGAGCATTTGCCGTTCATTCGTACGGAGTTGGATTGGCTGCCGGGGGTGATTGCGGCGGAGGTGCCCCTGTTGGGGATTTGTCTGGGGGCGCAGCTCATCGCGCGGGTTCTGGGTGGTGAGGTAAAGCCCCATGTCCATGGTCGGGTGGAGATTGGTTATTGCTCGGTACGGCCCACGCCGGAGGGGCTGCATTTGTTTGAGGGGATGGAAGCCGAGTCCTTTTACCAGTGGCACCGCGAGGGCTTTGAGCTGGTGCCGGAGATGACGCAGTTGGCGGAAAGTGACGAGTTTGAGGGGCAGGCGTTTCGCCATGGGTTGCGGACCTATGGGTTGCAGTTCCATCCGGAGGCGACGCGGGAGATGATCGATCGCCATTTGGATCAGGTGTCCCACATGTTGAAGTTTCCGGGGGCGCAACCGCGATCGCAAATTCTAGAGCATCACGACCGTTCGCCCCATTCGGCGGAGCAGTGGATTGATCGCTTGCTAGATGTTTGGCTTCCTCCTCGAAGACCCAGGCATTCAGTTGAGACTAAACGCGACTCCACCCATCCAGCTCAAGAATGCTTTGAAACAGAATCCTCTATGAGAATAGAGAATTCATGTGATGGCTAAAGCTGTGCCTGGCTGTCGTGAGCTAAACCTCACAGCTAAAAGCTCAAGTCCGTTAAAACCGACTAAAACCCTAGCTGAGTCTGGCTTGGAGTTGGCTGGAGCCGATATTATCAATAACGCTGTGGGATCTCTTCCGAGGCGTTGTTGGGAACTGTCACACTGTGGTTGGCTTACTTGCGTAGAGTCGGCAGTA
>CALIGI010000220.1 GCA_938021205.1 uncultured Pseudanabaenaceae cyanobacterium | reverse complement strand
GGGGCGATCGCGCTAGAACTGTTAGAGCCCTATGCTGTGGAAGGCTATATTCACCTCCGCACCACTCAACAATCGGTAATCATTGATATCTACTTGGTGGCAGAGGCTTTCTACACCTGGATTGTGGAGGGGGCGTTCCAGCTTTCCAACCTGGTGCCCTTGCGAGAGGAGCTACTCCAAGGAGATTTTCGCTTACTGTATCTAGCCTGGCTTCAAGCTGCGATCTATCAAGAGGAAGAGTATGAGCCAGCAGAATTAGCTGAACCTCCAGTGCCGCCCAATCTGAAGAAGCTATCCCCTGCTCTCAAAGCCTTCGCTGAGATGTTTGAGGTGGATCAAGATTGGATTGCAGCGGGGGCTGAAGCGAGTCAGGAGCAGGAAGCTGAAGCAGAACCACTGGCGGATTGGATTGGGCAATTATCTGAGGAGGATTGCCGTGCTTATTTACTGCGAGCGGTACAGGGGGAGAAGCATGTAGGAGTCGAGTTACTGCAACATCTACGACAGGAATTTGGTGAAGCTGTCACTGGCAGTGGAGCTGAGACGGGGCGGACCCTAGCGGATGTGATTGCCCTAGCGGAGGATAAGCAGTTTCAGCGAGAGCGCAAGGCGAAGCAAGCTGCGGATCGGGCTGAACAAACAAAACTGAAGATTCGGCAACAGTCTTTGAAGGAGATTTCGTCCCAAGAAGCCGATGCGCTTTGGCTGAAGGTGGTGAGGTTGCTTAATGAAAGGAAGGCGACTCCCTACGGGGAGGCGGTGGAGCATTTGGTGGATCTGCGCGATCGGGCAGTGTTATTAGGAACGGAGGCTGAGTTTGCGGAGCAGATGCAGGATATTTGGGAGATTTACGGCCATTCTGCTGCTTTGCGGAAGCGGTTTAAGGCTGCGAAGCTTTAGGTGGATTGGTTTGGGCTGGGCGTATTGCGTTTGAAGCCGTTTCCGTAGACGATGACTTCGACGCCACCTTCAACGACGGAAGGGTTGGCGATTTTGACGCCGATAACGCCGTCGTAACCTTTGGCTTTGGCTTTTTGTTCGAGTTCTTGGAGGGCATCGTCGAGGGCTGTGCTGATGAGGCGTTCGTAGTGGACCATGCGTCCACCAGTGAGGTTTTTGAGGTTTTCGCGGATGTCGTTAACAACGTTGGCGGCGCGGATGACGACGACGGTGAGAAGTTCGCCGATTTCGAGGTTGGGCTCGGGGGAGTGGTCGAGGCTGATTAGCATAATGAGCGGTTGGCGGCGGCTGTACTTTTGGATGTTTGGCTTGGTTCCCCGCTCCTTTAGGAGAGGGGCTAGGGGAGAGGATGTTTTGTCTCTTGTCGACCTTTGTTTGGACTTGGCTTGTCCGAGCCGCAAATCCGTGGGGAACTCTCCCCCCAGAAAAACAACATGGCCAGCCGTATGAACGGAAGCCGTCCCTGACGGGTCACCCTCGCTAACATTTGGGTTGCTTCACTTAAAGATTACTTGGCGTTTGATCGAATCAGGGGCGTAATGTTTGGCTTACTGTATGTTTGCGGTTTCCCATCCCCTAAACTTGAAGGTAAGGGGCTTAGGGGATGGGGGCCAGGCCTGGCTTAGTCTTTGCGATTGGCTTTGAACTGGGCGAGTTTTTGGCGGATAGTGAGGATTTGGCGGTAGAACCAGAGGCCGATCGCCGACAGCAGCAAAATACCTCCAGTAATCCCTCCGCCCAATAACCCAATCGACAAACCACCATATTTCGTAAGGACGAGTTGCCAGGCGATCGCCCCCACCACAACCGGCATGGCACTCTTCAATAAATCGACGACACTAGACGGTTGCTGCCAAAACTGAATGGCGGCGTTGATGTCTTGGCTTTGGACGATGTGGGTCATGGCTTCGGCGTTTTTGATGGTATCGGAGCCGCTGTCGAGGAGGTATTTGATTAGGTCGTTGGCGTCGGTTTGTTGGAGGTTGATGATGTAGCCGGAGAGGCGTTGGAGGTCTTGGGCGGAGACGCGGGTGGCGAGTTGGATGAGGTTGGGGGTGGCGATCGCTAGCAGTCTGCGAATGTCGCTGTTGTTGAGGAGGGAGAGTTTGGCAATGGCAGTTGGCTCTTCCAGGTTGAGGATGTCGAGCAGTAGTGAACGATCTAATCCATCGCGAGACAGATGCTTATACAGCTCTAGTTCGACGACTTGATTGATCTGGTTACCCGCAAGCTCACTCCAGGCGACGGCTTCGGGGATGCTGCCGGTGGTTTTGATGATGTCGCGGCTGCTGGGGGGCAAGGTGAGGGCCTGGGCAAAGCTGCCGTCTTGGATGGCGGCGATGAGGTTGCGGCGGCCCATGTTGTCGAGGGCGATGCCGACGAGGGCGGTGATGCCGGACAGGTCTGTTGTGTCACCAAGTATGGCTTGGAATTCGGGGAGGTCTTCGGCAAGGGTAAGGGTCTCGCGGTAGTCCTTTTGGAAGTCGAGCCAGTTGGCGTAGAGGTCGGTGGCAATTTCGCGGGCGATTTGGGGGGATTCGCCACCAATGTCCTGTTCGATGCT
>CALIGI010000219.1 GCA_938021205.1 uncultured Pseudanabaenaceae cyanobacterium | reverse complement strand
GAGACGTTTCATGCCTTTGTGGCGGAGCAGCCGGAGGATGAGGAACGGAATTGGAATGACTTCCTCGATTTTGTTTGTAAGGTGCATCCCACGGCCCCGATCTATCACTTTTGTAGCTATGAAGCGGATTCCATGGGAAAGCTGGGGGCTAAGTACGGCACGGATCCTGCGATTACCCAGGCCTTAGTGGAGCGGTTTGTGGATGTCCATTGGTGGGTGACGCAGCTGGTCACGATGCCGGTGGAAAGCTATGCCCTCAAGCACATCGCTCGCTGGATTGGCTTTGAATGGCGTGACACCAGTGCCAATGGGGCGCTAGCGATTTTTTGGTATTTGGCCTGGTTGAAGGAAGGCGATCGCAGTTTCCTCAAGCAAGTCATCGAATACAACGAAGACGACTGCCGCGCCACCTACGTAGTCAAGGCATGGCTCGCCGATTTTGTTTGGGGCGTCCAGCGCCAGGAAGTCGGCTAGATCTAATGAGTTGACCAGAGATCGGAATTTCATAAGACCTGAGACGTCTGTAGGGATATGGCACGCCATGTCCGCAGTTGCCTTGGATGCCTAACGGTTGGCCTTAATCTTCGTTTCTAAGTTGGTGCCTCAGCTTTTGGCTCAGGATGGGACACGTAATCCAGCGGCGTTAAAACTCCGCTGCTTGCACCCACCTGCACGGTTAGGCCTGCGCCGCCCGCCTTGGTTCGCACATAGGCTAGGCCCAGCAGCCCCTTGTCCGTTTCGGTCACGCTGGTCAAGCTGCCCACCTTGGCATCCTCCAGCGTGATCACAGTACCGGGCTCTGCGGGGGCGCTGAGCTTAACGCCCCAAAGCCTAGTTTTTACGCCGTTATAGGTGTTGAGGCGCGCAATGGTTTCCTGGCCGATGTAGCAGCCCTTGTCGAAGGAAATCGTTTTCCAAAGACCGGCTTCGAGGGGGTTATAGGTTTCGGTGAGTTCGCGATCGGGGGCTGGGCGGCCCTGCTCAATGCGGAGCTGTTCCCAGCCTTCGTCGCTCAGGACCGTTGCTTGGTTATTCCGCAGCAGTTGCCACAGCTTTGCAGCATCTGCTTCTGCGCAAAACAGGGTGCAACCCGGCAGGGCCAGACCGCTTCCATTGGCCACGACAGTTTCGACGCCGCCCAGGTTGCAGATGCGATGGCTGTGGTCTACCCCATCGGAGATGTCTTGGTTGCTGAGCGTTGCGATCAGTCTGTGGCTCCCAGGACCGATGAGGCTAAAGCAGGCCAGATGCTCTGAAAGATCATTCAAGCTCACCGAATCGCCAAAGAAAATGTAGCGGTCCAGCATGTCCAAGATGGCGTCTCGGCGACTGGGCGAAACCAATAGCAGCGCGTCTTCGCTGCGTACATAAACCGTGGCGAGGTCTATGGTGCGAGCGGTGGAGGTGACAAATACGGTTTCGCAACCCTCGCCGGGCTTAAGCGCTTTGATGTCGTTCGTGCTTTGGTTGTGCAAGAAACTGAGGTGGTCACCGCCCAGCACAGAAATTCGGCCCCAGTGGGAGCGATCGCACAATGCCACACCACCGCGAGCTGCTGCCAAGGCATCTGCCAAGTCAACTTTGTCCTGCTGCTGTAACTGCTTCAATTCTTCGAATGTCATCGCTGCGCTTGTCCCACTGTTAGAGCCTAGAGGTCACGTTCTAGAAGTCTAGATGATTGGGGAGGAGCAAGAGAAGGGCTCCGTTGCTACTGAACATTCTTGCTGGCGTAATTGAAGTTCTTCGCGTATTCCTCAACTTTTTGCTGGGCGATCTCAAAGTTGAGGTCTGAGCCGGGAACGGACTGCATCATAGCGATCGCATAGTCCCAGTTATTTGCTACTTCAGTCCACTCCCCAGCGGTCTTTGCAGTCTGAGCCTGACCTGCGGCTGTGGAGGAAAACCTCACGCCTTCTGCAAAGGGCTCAAAGACGGAATTGCTATTGTAGGACTGGGTTTCGTAGGGCTGAAACTCGCTCGTTGTAGTAGCCTTCCTCGGCAAAGACTTCATTGCGAATGTTTTCGGGCATGGTGGCAATGAGACCGACTACGCTGCCCATGGAAAGAGCTGCACCGCCGATGCTCATGAGAAACACACGGCTAATCCACTGTTTCTGCCAGAATTTGGTGACGAAAATGAATATGGCAAAGGGCACGAAGAAAACGATGAGTCCCCAGGTGACACTTTCTTGGAACGCTTGAACAATGTTGGTGACGTTGGCAGCCATGCTGAGCAAAAAGCCCAGAAGAATCAGAATTCCAAAAACGACCATGCCCATGGCGCGAATATCCCTGAGAGACGAACAGTTGCAGTAGCTGTGTAGTTCCCAGGGAGATTGACCTGACCTTGCGTAATCATTCGGGCGTTTGGGAGATCGCCAAGCCTCGGTTCTCTACCTATTGCTTCAGTCAACGAGTTCCAAATTTTGGAAAAACTCTAGCCAGTATAGATAGAGTACTTTCTTCGACTCTTGAGGAGCAGCAATGGTTGCTTGCCAGAGAGCTTTGAGTTGAGGCTTTTCTGCAATGGTTCGAGTGGTGGTCGATTTATGTAAACTCTGCGCTTTTTGCAACGCTTGGGATGCCTTGTCAGCCTCCTCCAACGCGAGAAAACAAACTGCCTGATCGCAAAGAATCTCGATATCTGGCTTGATGCTCAGGGATTGGTTATAGCTGTCGATTGCTCGTTGGTGTTGACCGAGTTCACGTAAGCTATCTCCTCGGTTTTTCCAACCTTGGGGATATTCAGGCTTGAGAAAGATACAGTGGTCTAGCACTCCAAGACCAGCCTTCACTTGGCCTAGTTGAACTAGGACATCGCCACGATTTGATAGTGCATCTGGATTCTCTGGTCGTAATTCTAAAGCCTGATCATGACTCGCAAGAGCTGCTTGTAAATCACCCCGCTTTCGTAGCGCAAAGCCTCGATTGGTAAGATGTCTGACCTTATCCTCTGGCTCAAGAGCTTTTTCTTTTAGTAGTAGTTCGTAGATTGCGATCGCGTCATCATACCGATGAACCTTTATCAAACCATGGGCATTGATCTCTCGGCACAGTGGTAAATCTACTCCATCAGCGATAAGCTGCTTCAAATCAGATAATGCCTGTTCATAGCATTTCATTCCAATCAAGCAGCTTGCGCGGTTCGCACGAATCCAAGTTTCATGAGAGCCACGTTCCAATGCCTGTTCAAATGCTGCTATGGCCGCGCTGTAATGTTGAATATGGCTCAAACCAATCGCTTGGTACGCAATTGGCAACGATGATTTACCGTTTGTCTTGAATTCGTAGCGATGACAGTTTTCAAAAAAATCTTCGTAGCGATGCTCGTTCAGCAATCTCAACAGCTTTATTTGCCAAAGATGTTCGTTTCTCGGATTTGTTCTTAGCCCTGTGCGTAAGGTCTTGTCACTGGCCTCAACCAGACCCAGCTTTCGTTGCACCTCTGCTAGAGCACCCCAATAGAGACCTTGCCGAGAGTCATAGTAAATCGCTTTTTTGTAACAGGTGACGGCATCCTCATCTCTCCCCAGTCGTTGCAAAATAATGCCTTGGTCATGCCAAGCATGGGAGAATTGAGGGTTGTGCATCAAGATGCGATCAAATAATGCCAACGCGGCTTCGTATTGCTTCAATTCCAGCAATGCATCTGCTTTGTAATGCAACGCATCGTAGTCTTTCGGCTTTTGTTCTAAGACCTGATCATACTCAATAATTGCGTCTACAAACTGACCTTGAAATGCTGAAGCCAAACCATGATTGAGTCGTAGGCTTGCGTCTTTAGGGTAGTAGGTCAATGCCTGGTGGTAATGCTCTTGGGCCTGTTGATACTGCTTAAGCCCTAATAAAACGATGCCCTGCTCTTTGAGGATTTTGCGACTCTTCGGTTGCTGAGACAACAGAGCCTGATTTGCCTTTTGCTGTTGCTGCAAATCTTGTTCAAAGGCTTCGGAGCCCGGTTTGGGCTTGTTTAAATGCTTGTGTAATATGGCCAGACCCATTAGGAAGACAAGAAGAAGAAAGCGATAATCGCGAAATCGGTCGTAGCCATCCGCTGCTAGCTCTTGGGGAATGCCGAGCAACTCTGCGATCGCAAAACTTCCCCGCCAGAACCAACTTGAAAATGCTGGTGAAGTCCAAAATATCGCCAGCAAAAACAGAAACCCGTACTTTTTAACGCCCCGCAGTTGCTGCTGCATATTCTCCGGTAGCCAGGGCTCCAAAATGCCATAGCCATCCAGCGCTGGAATCGGCAACAGGTTCAATAGCAACACCGCGATCTCGATCTGAGCCAAGAACGCCAATGCAGGCCAGAACCAACCGTAGGAATAAATCGAAAAATTGAGATGGAAAGGGATGCTCAATAATAGAGCTGTAAGAGCCGTCATCCCAGGTCCTGCGGCAGACACGGCACTCTTCCAGGCCCGCCCACGCAGTAGGTGAGTGTTGATATAAACCGCGCCCCCCGGCAGCGCAAAGCCCCCCATAATCAAAAACACAATGGGCAGCACCAAGCTTGTGGAGACATCGGTGTATTTGAGCGGATTCAGGGTTAAATAGCCCTTCGCCTTCACCGTCTTATCGCCGCCCCAGTAAGCGACGATCGCATGGCCAAACTCATGCAAACAAGTCGCTAGCACCGCCCCTAGCAAAATAAAC
>CALIGI010000218.1 GCA_938021205.1 uncultured Pseudanabaenaceae cyanobacterium | reverse complement strand
TCACGGGGAACCGAGACAATTTGAAAACCCTCGGTTTTGCGTTCGGTTCCCTTGCTCCTTTAGGAGTAAGGGCTAGGGAAAGAGGTCGGCTGTTTGGCTGTCGAACTCAGGTTAACCGAAGCCGCGCGACGAACTCCAAAGCAGGCGTCAAGTTCTAACTTACCCCACGGGTTTCTAAGAACTTTTGTCATCGCTTCATCAGGAAAAGCATCACAGCAGCGAGACTGTCTTGCTACTGAATGCCAGTCTTAACTTCCCGGAAAGGGTCTGTCCCCCCCAACCAGTTGAAATCGCTAATGCGGAGCATGACAGAGCCCAGCTCCAGAACAGGGTTATAGCGGAGCTCCACGCCATAGGCACGGCGACTATATTCCAGCAGATAGTCCGTACTGAAACGTTCACCAGTTTGCAGACTGAGACTGGATTGGAAGCCAAGACGAACAGGTCCATAAAGCTGTTGTCGCAAACCGAAGAAGAGGACTCGAGTGTCTTCAATTCGATCAAAGCTAAAGGGGGACTCCTCTCCTCGCAAGGCCTGACTATAAGTCAGATTCCAGCCGGTGTAGTCTAGCCAGTTCTTGGAGAAGTGACCGAGCTGGCCATTGAAGCTCAAGGTAGTTGTGAGGGAGTCTTGGCTATCTCCGCTGCTGTAGCCGCTATAAAGGCCAGTCAGACCCACTGAGAAGTTTACATTTGGGGTTACGGGAACAGGGCTGAATCGGAGGCCTTCTGCTGCGGTCGCAGGAAGAGCCTGCCCACGCCAAAGGGAGAAACCTCGACTGGCTGAGGCACCCACTTGGTAGCGGGTTAGGCCAATACGGTTGTCATCACGAATGGGCTCCAAGAGATCGATACGGTCTGTGTCAGCAATGATGCGCTGGAGGCCACCCTGGTAATTGACGACGATGCCGCTCTTGCCTAGGGGAATATTGGGAGATAGTACGACAACACCGTAGTTCTGCCGCACCGTGCGAAAACCAAGGGAACCGTTGAAGACTCGGTTTCGGTATCCGTAATTGAGAGCGAGGGCATGGCCTAGGGGGAGAGCCTGGCGCAGATTGACCCTGCCTCGAGTGTTCTCGCTCAGATCATCGGGCTCTAGGGTCGTCAACCGGGCGGAGCCTGATAGGGAGGTATTGGGAGTGATCTGGGCTTCGACTCCAGCTTTCACGCCAAAGTTACCCAAATCCAGGAGTCCATCGCTGTCAAGGAGGCCGCGCTGGAGAAAGACTTGGGGAGTGATATTGAAGCGAACTTTCTCGGTGGAAATAGGCTCAAAGCTGCGCTCAATGAACAGGCCACCGAGATCGCGATCGTCAAAGCCAAAGGTCACTAATCCTGGATCACGGGGGCGACGATCCAGGAGAAGGCGTCGCTTAAAGGTCGGAACCGAGACCTTATCCTCAAAAACAAAGCGGGGTTTTGTCGCCAGAATTTCATCCACTAGGGGACTGAGCGAGCGCACTTCAACTTTCTGAGCTCGGATTTCAAACTGGGGGGGAGAGAAGGGGTCATTGGTAAGGCGCACATCTGTGGCATCAAAGCCGCCGGGAACGAGGGCCAGCTCATCGCTCTCAAAACGCCAACGATTAATCGTGCCCTCTTGGCGAAAGGTGCTGATACTGATGGGGATTTGGATGGCATCAGCAGGGCTATTGTTGCCATCGTCCACATCCTGGGTCTCAAAGTTTGTGCTGAAGCCCGTGGTGATGGTGATTTGGCCCGGATTGGAAAGGTTTGCGAGGGGCTGGGCCTGGGTGACGCGATCGCTAAGCGGAACAGTCGGCAGCGTAGGATTGACCGTACCAGTCGGCAGGAGGTCTGTACCGCTGGAGGGAGTATACACTTCCCCCGAGGCCTGGGTGGCGCGGCCACTGTCCTGGGTAATGTTGTATTCGATGCGTTCGCCCCGTAGGCGCTGCTGTCCCCGCACAAAAGCGGCATTGCCATCAGCAACCACAACCCGGCTGAGGAGGTTGATCTGGAGGCGATCGGCGCTGAGCACACCGCTCTGAAAGCGCATCAGCACGTTGCCTTCGGCGCTAATCACCTGCCGTTGCTGATCAAAGGTTTGGTTATCTGCCTGTAGCTCAATGATGCCAGTGAGGTCTGGGGCAGCAACGGGAGCCGTTTCTGAAGGGGGCTCAGCGGAACTGGCTTCATCTAAGACAGATGGAGTTGTTTCACCTTCAATAGAATCTGAACCGGGCAACGTCTCATCAATCAGTTCGCTGGGCAAGGCAGGAGCAATGGGAATGACGTTTTGCTCACGGGTGGGCAACGCATCAAAGTCAATCAGGGGCTCCGTAATACTGGGAGAGCTGAAAACCGGCTGTTCGGTGAAGATTGTAGGTTGGCCAAAATCCGAAGAAGCCGGAAAGGGCTCTGTGGATTCCAACAGGGGAGCAAGCTCTTCCCCATTGTTCGGCTTGCTCAATGGGGCAAAATTAGGAACTGCTTCCCCTTGGGCAAGTTGCAGCTGGAGAACTGTTTGAGGCGCAGCAAGCTGAGTGGCATCGGAGGTCACGACATAGCTTGGACTCCAGCCCAGAGTCTCATCTACGCTCAAAGACTTAGAGGTCTCCAGGAGGATAGGGGCCTCGACTGGGCTTAGGGCTGTCTCAGATAAAGCATTTTCGTAGGAAGCTTGCTTCGCAATGGACCCAGCATTCACCATCGTGGTTAACGTTTGAGGAGCAAGCTGGGGAGGGAGAGCAGGATATGCCATAGAGACAATGTCTTATGAACCGAAAAGAAGGAGCCGCTGGAAAAGCGAAATCGCTTAACTGAATATATTGCATTGCATCCATACTGAACTCACTGAACAGTACCCATGACGCCGAGCAACAAGGTTATTGTCGAAATAACCTGTCGCCGTATTAGACCCAATTGAGGGGTAAGAGTGCTAATTCAGCATAAAAAAAGGTGGATGCTATTGCACCCACCCTTTGAGAACATAACGAACAAAGGCTTCTGCTGGAATCACAAGGAGTTAGTTGCAATGGGCAAGTCTTCCTTGAGATTGCGGCCGTCAATGTCCTCTGTTCAGACGTTTATTCCTCTAGGTCCTTACGGTTAGGAGTACGAGAGGGATCGCTTGAAAGGAAGCCAAAAATGAACAGAAGCACGAAGAAACCGACCGTCGCATAAACAGTGACCTTTAGAGCCAGCATATTAAAATCTCCAAAAAATCCAGGCGCTGTTCGTAAGCGTCTGCCAAAGCACAGATTAGTTTCTTAATAGTACCGGACTTTTAGCGCGAGACCTCGGTCATTGCTCCCCAGTATTCGTCAGCCATCGCCAAAGCCTCAATCCCAGCTCCTCGATCCAGAGCAAAATCTGATCCAATCGGTCAAGGATGACTTCAAGAGGATGCCTTTCATAGCCATTAAATTGGGCAGTGGTCTCGATGTAAGGAGACTCGTAGGTGACCGAATTTTCAGCCGTTTGAAGGACATTTGGATCAGCTGACTCCGATGATTTTCCTGTGCTCTGCGCTCCTGAAGCAGAGGCGACGGCTTGGGCTCCATCAGCCTGGGTTCTCAATGTTACGTTTTTTGACTTTAGCCCTCCAGTCTTGGCATTGGCAACGCGTTTCTGCCAAGCCGCTGCAATATGGGGATCGCTTAAGCCTGCTTGGGCTAGGTTTTCCTGGAGAGCAGCGTTATTTTGAGAGGCTTCTGGGGGGGCGGAATGGTTATTCCCGACATCTGGCCCTAGGCCGATGTTCTCATTGGTCGGTGCAACTGCAGGGGGAGCGAAGGAATTGGAGCCTTGGGGCTTGAGGGGAGCGATGGAACCGGCGGGCTGTTTTAGATTTCTCAACAGGCCGCCGAAGCGCGTGGTGAGCCGCTGCCAGCCCCTGGGCAATACATCGCCGGGGGACGGCGGGTTAACAGCGGTAGAATTCTTTGTCCCAGATGTTCCTACGCTGCCTGGATTAAGGAAGCGACTAAACCAGCCTTGGGGATTTGGCCGTGGGGGTTGTGCGATCGCAGGAGGAAGATTGCTCTGGGATGGCGATGGAGTCTGCTCTGCTGGAGCTTGTAGTGACTCGAAGTCATGGGGAGCCTGGCCTGGCAGTTGGCCTATGTAATTGCCCCAGGGATCAGCACCGGTCAAAGATGCAGGCCGGGGGCCTGGAATTGAACCGCGAGGTATTTGGCCAGGTATTTCACCAAGTGTTTGGCCAGGTATTTGGCCAGCTCTCAGCTCAAGTGGCAGACCGTTAGCATAATCATTTGCCTGCTGAGGAGCATGACCCTGGTCAGCGGCTTTGCTGGCTGCGGATGCCCTGAGCCATTGATCAGCAGCTTCTTCTAGGCCAAACAGTTTCGCGGTGAAGCGGAGAGCCTTAGTGGCAGCATCGTCTCTGTCATGACGCTGAATGTAGCGCTGTTCTAGACCTACCAATGAGGAATCTAGCTGGGCTAGGGTTTGGCGGGTGAGTCTTTGGCCCGGTTCAGGGTCCCAGTAGAGGAAGGGTGGCGCTGCAACCTGGGCGGCGAGTTGATTGGCAAGTTGGGATTCTTTGAACAGGTTGGTGGATTGGGCCAGGTCGCTGGTTTGCATCCAGCCCATAAGGTGGGCCATCCAGCGAAAGCCTGCAAGCTGCTTGGTTCTGGGCTGGGGGAGAGGAAGGGGGTGATCGCCTGCCTCCACCAATGCCAACTGCTGGCTATAGCGCTGACGGCGATAGTTAAAGTCCGCGACCTGCTGAACAATGGCTTGTTGCAAGCTCCATTGCTGTTCTGCTTCCAGGGGAACGGTGCGGTTGCTATTATCCACAAGAACCAGGGCACGGTTGCCTAGCTCACTGGCCACTCCCCGAACATCGACGCCAACGAGGAGCAGGTTTGCTTCGTTGGAACTGGTGGATTTGAGGGGGGCTTGGGTAGGGCTGGGAGCGATCGCGACGTTAGCGCCACGGTCTGAGATAGCGGTTTGAGGAGCAAATGCTTCTAGGGAAATCTCCTGCGGTGGGCTGACTGAGGCTGGGGCTGGCATCTTGCCCGCGATGCCTCCGGAAGCTTGCCTCGCGATCGCGCCAACGGTTTGGAGCTGCTTCTGCTCGACCTGGCTAAGCTCAGAACCAATGGTGATCGCGCCTTCATCAGCAAGATTACGAGCCAGCTTAAGCACAGCACTGACAACATCATCAGCACGAGGCGGTGTGAGCCTTGCCTGTCCAGGCATAGCTCCTCCCTGGCTGAGTCGCCGACCCACGACACGGCTACTTTGGAAGGCGACGTAGAGCGGATAGATTAAAACCTGTGCGCCCCAAACAACACCAGTTCGCGCCTGGCGGAGTCGATGGCTAGCCTGTTGACTCAGCTTTTGGGATTGCTCGACTAGGTAGTTGAGCAGACGGCTTTTGTAACGTCCGGATGCTGCCATGGGCGTTGACGGGTGAAGGGGCGCGGGGAAGAAGCGAGACGGGCGAAGCAGAGCAGGTGAAGGCGCAGTGGGAAAAGCCACGCCGAGACTCAGCAGGAAGCTGACATTACAAGACCTTCAGAAGCTTGCGTTGCAAGCGCGGCTGGCCGTAGGACAGTATGATTCGATCCGTTATGTTGCGACCTGTAACGACGCACTGCATTGCGTTGCAAGGATTCTAACGCCCTAACTGCCCCTGAACTCACTTTGCAATCTCGCCTAGTCCGAATTGCGGAGAAAAATAGGGAAAACGCGGTATCTGTTTCGCTGAATTTGACCTCTGCTCTTTGTTAATTCGTCTTTGCTTGCGTAATTTGCCATGGCCCCTGTTGCTGACCTGCCTACTTTGCCCCACCAGGACGTTTTGGAGCGTCTGCGATCGCTCAGCCAAGTGGATTTGCAATCACAATGGCGCATCCACCGGGGGGACTTGCAGCTATCCCAAGCACTGAATGTCGAAGCTCAGACAACTTGGGAGATCGTGACATTAAACGATCGCGCCCACATCGCCTGGGAGGCAGGAAAGCAAGTGGTCTGGTTGGGGCAGCGCTTTGTGGTGCCGAAGCAGTTGCAAGGCTATGACTTGTCGGCGCATCAGATTCGCCTGGACCTGACTTGGTGGGCCGATAGCGCGCAAATTTTTGTAAATGGCGAGTTGGTTCAAGAAGGCGATCTATTTGATTGCGTGACGAAGTTTCGCCTGTCGTCCGATGCTAAGCCGGGGCAGATCTTCGACCTTGCGATTCGCTTAACCAGCCCTGGCCACGATCAAGGAGCCCTAGTTCTCACCAAAATCCGCTTTGAAGCTATTGATTTAGCTAAACAGACCTGTCCCGAGCCAGGCTTTGCCGCCGATGAGCTGACAGTTTTGGGTCGCTACCTTCAGCAATTTGAGCCCGCCAAGCTCAGAGAATTTGAGGACGCATTGGCAGGTTTGGACGCGATCGCAGATGAACCCAGTAGTCACTCAGAAATCGTTACTGAGCTGGAAGCGGTCCGGCAAAAACTTCTGTCCCTCGCTTCTTTAATCAAGCAGCGCCGCATCGATCTCCTCGGCCATGCCCACCTTGATATGGCCTGGCTCTGGCCCATGGCGGAAACCTGGGAAGCGGCGGAGCATACCTTTGAGTCGGCCCTGAAGTTGCAGGCTGAATTTCCTGAACTAACCTTTGGCCATTCCAGTCCAGCGCTCTATGCCTGGATTCAGGAGCATCGGCCTGAGCTGTTTGCACGGATTAAGCAGGCGATCGCGGAAGGTCGCTGGGAAGTCATCGCCGGGCCTTGGATTGAGCCGGATTGCATCTTGCCCAGCGGTGAGTCTCTGGTGCGGCAGATGCTCTATGGCCAACTTTATATAGAGCAGGAGCTGGGATTTAAGAATCGTGTGGCTTGGTTGCCCGATAGCTTTGGCTTTTGTAATCAGTTCCCGCAGATCTTGAAGCAGGCTGGGGTGGATTACTTTGTGACGGAGAAGCTGCTGTGGAATGACACGACGCAGTTTCCCCATCAGCTATTTAACTGGCGATCGCCCGACGGTACAGAGATCAGCAGCTATATGTCCGCCCGCATTGGCACCCAGATTGCGCCCGTTCAGATGGCGGAATATGCCTGTAGTTGGGAGGCGGCGACAGGAGAGCAGCGATCTTTGTGGTTGCCTGGCGTGGGCGACCATGGCGGGGGCCCCACGCGGGAAATATTGGAAACAGCGGAGCGTTGGCAGGAGTCGCCCTTCTTCCCGAAAATGGATTTCGCCACAGTCCATGGCTACTTAGATGATGTCGTTGCTCGAACTGAAGCAACTGACCTCCCTCAATGGGACCAAGATCTCTACCTGGAATACCATCGGGGTTGCTACACCAGCCATGCGGATCAGAAGCGCTACAACCGGGAGAGCGAGGCGCTGCTGTACGAAGCGGAGCTGTGGTCTAGCTTGGCGACTTTGGCGCTTGGCACGGATTATCCCAAAGGGTCAGTTGAGGCGCTTTGGAAGAAGGTGTTGTTTAATCAGTTCCATGACATTCTGCCGGGGTCTTCGATTCCTGAGGTGTTTGAGGATGCCGATCGCGATTGGGCCGTTGTGCTGAAGGAAGGGAGCAAGATTCGAGAACAGGCTTTGCGAGCGATCGCTTCGGCCATTGCTTTGCCTGAGCTGCCCCAGCCTGGTGCAATTCCCTATGTGGTTTTCAATAGTTTGAACTGGGGGCGATCGGCGGTGGTGGAGTTGCCGGTTGCTGAGCGATCGGGAACAGGGAATTGGCAGGTTTGGGATAGCCGGGGTGAGGTTTTGGCAACTCAGGTTGGTGGGGATAGTAAGAGGCTTGTGCAGACTGGGGCGATCGCGGGTGTTGGTTATGAGTTGCTTTGGCTGGGCGAAGGCGGGCCTCTCCCCCTAGCCCCCTCTTCTAAAGGAGCGGGGGGACCGAAATTCGTGCTTGAGAATAATCTGCTGCGGATTCAGGTGAATGCCCAGACCGGCGATTTGGACAGCGTATTTTCTAAATTATTGAAGCGCGAAATCCTGAATGGGGCGGGGAATCAGCTTCAGGCGTTTCAAGATAAGGGGCAGTATTGGGATGCTTGGAATATTGACCCGGAGTATGAGCAGCATCGCTTGGCGGATAGCGAGTTGATTAGCCTCGACTGGATTGCTCGGGGTCAGCTGGAATGGCGGTTGCGTGTAAAGCGACGGATTAGCAATTCGGTTTGTCGCCAGGACTACGTGCTGCAAGCGGGGTCGCCGCTGCTGCGCATTGAGACGGAGATTGATTGGCAGGAGGATTACGTTTTGCTCAAGGCTGCGTTTCCGCTAGCGCTGGAAGCTGATGAGCTGATTACCGAAGTACCCCATGGCGTGATCAGCCGAACGACGAAGCCCCAAACGGAGGCGGAGAAGGCCCAGTGGGAGGTGCCTGCTTTGCGCTGGGCGGATTTGAGTACGCCGGAAACGGAGGAGAATCCTTGGGGCGTGAGCGTTTTGAATGACTGTAAGTATGGCTATGATGCGGGGCCGAGCCAGATTCGGCTGACGCTGTTGCGAGCTTCTAATTGGCCTGATCCGGGGTGCGATCGCGGCCTCCAATGCTTCACCTACGCCCTCCATGCCCATGGCGGCAACTGGCAAACCGGCCAAAACGTCCGCCACGGCTATGAACTCCAGCATCCCCTACGCCTCATCCCTGTCCAGCCGAGCCCTGCTGCTGAGCTAGCGCCCACCGACGAACTGCTATCCCTTGGAGACTCTGGCCTGGTTCTTACGGCGCTGAAGCAGTCTGAAACCGATTCCCAACGCTGGATTCTTCACAGTTACGAATCGCTGGGGCAACCGGACCAGGCAAAACTCAGCAGCAACTTGGGCCTGAGATGGGGACAGCGGACGGATGGTCTAGAGCGGCTATTAGACAGCGACAGACCCAGCGAAGCGGTACGCCCCTTCGAAATTGTCACCGTTGAGATTGAGAAAATCGATGGGGAATCAGGATGAAGGTGGATTGCTAGGCAGCGTATGTTGTTGCGGATATGGCAGTGCCATGTCCCTACGGGAGGCCGAGACAACGCATCATTATTTAGCTGCATCTGATTTGGTCTAACGCCAACAGAGATCTAACTGAAGCAAACCAATTGTTGCGGAGGGTGACCCATCAGGGACGCGCCTCGTCCCTATGGCTGGCCCCAAAACAACCAGCAGGGA
>CALIGI010000217.1 GCA_938021205.1 uncultured Pseudanabaenaceae cyanobacterium | reverse complement strand
GTGGCCTACACCTGTGGAACATTGCTCAATTCTGTGCTGGCGCTGCCGAACGATATTAATGGCCTTGATAACCATGCTCGCTTTATTGATTTAGTCACTAACTTGGGCTCCACTTACACTATGGGATTGATTCTCAAGGTGATTTTGCTCTGTAGCCATCCCGAAGCCAACATGAATGCGCTGCGTGGGGCTGTGAATGGGCGTCTTGTTCGTTTGTTTGAGCATTATGAGCAAGCACCCAGCTATGAGGATGTTTCGAGTGTGTCTTGGCTGTTGGAATGCATGGATAATTACATGGTTGCCTCGTCCATTCAGTTTGGTGAGACATCCCCTTCAATGTGGCGGAGCATGCTGCGTGCATAGATTGGTTGTCATTGGAGATAGCTTTCGGGTTGTGTTTCTGGTCAGTAGGTTTAGCGTAGTGATTCGCAGATAACGGCAATTACTGCCACACAGCCGCCAACTAGGATGGCGCGCGCCACCCAAGGCAGCACTAGGCTGAAGATAGCGGCTGCGGCTGCATCGAGATTAAAAACTAGGGATATCATCCAGGCAAGGAAAACGCCGAGGATAACTAGGAAAAAGTACTTGGTTAGGCCAAGGAATAGGGTGATGAAGGGGCTATCTTGTGAGCTGTACATGGGATGGTTCTCCTGCAAGGAATGTTCTGTGTGCTTTGGTTTGTCGGAGTTCGAGGCTAAAGACTGCGCCAAGTAGTAGGCAGATGACACTGATTAGAAACAGAAGGGCTGATTGTTGAGGGAGCTGGTTAGGGTTTCGAGGGGAGTGGGTGCACACCTGAGGGCAGCCGTAGCCGTGTTCAAGTAGGCGTTTGCCACATTCTTGGCAAAGCGGATGAGTCGGATATCGCATGATTGAGGGCTTTTAAGATGCATCCGAGCTGGGATTGGAAGGAGACCATCTCTTTACTGTCCTCCTTCCAATCCTGCATATTTAATCATTTAGTTCTGACTACTAAAGATTAAATACACTGATATTAACTGCACAATCACCGACGGGATTAACGCAAAAAGGCATTTTGTACTTGACGTAAAAAGTATCTCTGTATGCAGCCGATAGGCGGATACGATCTGTGCCTAATGTATTAGCCCTACCAATCAAGTTATTGGAAGAGTCATATACCTCGATATCGACATCGCCAAGGGACCATAAGGTGCTTGCTTCAAATAAATAATCTCCGCGAGAGAGATCATAGCTTACCCAGTCTTCTCCACCAGCTGGTAAGGATTTTACCCACTCTGCTTTAGAGGCCTGTGCGAAAAATCCTCCAAGCAAGACAGGAGTGATAAGGGCAGTTGAAATAGCTTTCTGAGCAATTTTGCGAACGTTCATGTGAGACTCCGTTAACTGTTTAGAAAGGTGATTTCCTTTCCTTGATTAACAGTATTAAAGAGCTGCAAAAGGAACTCAATACAGGTTTTGTCGTCTTTCTCAAGAGCTGACTCAGAGAAATACAGCTAAGTACAGCGTTACTCTCTAAAAGTGGCCTGTATTTGGCTTGTATTAGAGATTTAGATATGAAAAAAGCCGCTATGAAGTGGCCTGATCTGAGCAAATGTTTGTTCAGTTAGTCGAAATGCTTTGCTGTTAGGCAGCTATTTGGCGTTTGAACGTACAGCTTTTATCCCATCGCCACCTTCTGCAACTTCCTCACCTGCTACTCCAGCCGCTTCATCCGCTGGTCGAGCCGGGCGGGGTCTGGTTCTTTGCCAGTGATCAAGAGTGAGATCGCATCCCTCACAAGCTCACTATCCGTCTGCCCCGTCTCCTGCTGATAAGCCTGCATCGCCTCATGCAAGCTCTGGGGAATCCTGCCGCCCACTGCCACCATTGCCATCGAAATTGTTGACCTCGCTAACGGCGTTGACCTTCTGCGTACCTATTGTGCGATGGAATACAAGCATACGCGCAACGTAAACATCGTTGACGGCGTTGACCCTGGCTACGTACTGCAAAGGTAATTTTTTAGGCCTCAAACTAATTGATATCGATTATCAATAAAGCCTCAGATCTGCTGTGCAAATACGGAGAAAGGGCTGAAACCCTTATAAATACTCGATTTTTTACTTGCTATTTTGTAAGAACAGCTTGTAAGTTTGAATCTGGCGACCCAAAACGTAGATTTAGCCCCCATGGCCCTGGACTTCACTTTGGTGGACTTGCCCACACCAAGCGATGGCAAAAATAATCGCTCGGGTAAGGCTGCCATTCTGAAGCCCAAGCAATTGGAAGAGTTGTTTGACGAACTGGTGAATGAACGCGATCGCTTTCTCTTCGGCATTTGCTATTTCACGGCTAGCCGCATTACTGAAACGCTACGGCTAGAGCGAGCCGACATTGTGCAGCAGACCATCACCTTCCATGGTCGTAATACCAAGACTAAAACCACTCGCCAGGCTGCAATGCATCCAACCTTAGTAACGCTGATGGAAGAGTATAAGTTGCCGACTGCTGGACCGCTATTTCCGGGCCGTCATGGTCGGGGACAGCTAACGCGGCAGGGGGCAGATTGGTTACTGCGTGAGGCTTGTGAGCGTTTGGGCTGGGTTGGGGTTAGTACTCATAGCTTTCGGCGATCGTTCGTGACGCAGATGGCGGCGGAGGGGAAGACGCCTGCGCAGATTCAGCGCTACACGGGCCATAAGAATCTGGCCTCGTTGCTGCATTATTTTGGGGCTTGAGCGTAATAGGTTGAGTGGTTTATCTATTGTGATCATTCTATTTGTTTAATAGGTCGATGATTCTCCTATAGATTGCCTTAAATATTTTGCTTTGTTCCGCAATTTACACCTAACCTACCTTTAGGCAAATAGAATCCTACATTCTGCTAGCTAAAGGGTCTTTTCCTCTGGAAACGTCCCATTTTTGTTGATTCCAGCTATTCCCCAAGGAAGGACTCCTATGATTCTTGTTGCATCTAACCGAGTGCTCAGTGAAGGAGCAGAGGGGAAAAATCTATTTTCTGGGTTGATTCCAGAACAAGAATTTGAGGATTTGCACTTTGCTAATGCTCGGCAACCCGAAGATGGAGCTCAACCCAATTCTTCCTGGGATGTTGATCTGCTCTTTACTGTGGCAACGAAGCAGTTAGATGAGAAAGATAAGCTCAAGTTGAATTCTGCTTTGAATGAATGGCGTAAGGATGGAAAAAAGCGCCATTGGGTTTTGGCAGTGCATGGATATCACCAGTCTTTTGAAGAGAACCTGATCTCTAGTAAAAAGCTGTGCGATCGCTACGATGTTGAAGTGATCAATTTCTCCTGGCCAGCCGATCCTCCAGGAGGTCCTGTGGATGTCGAGGTATATCGCAAGAGTCGGAAAGCTGCTGAGCAGTCTATGTCTGCTTTATTGGTTTTGCTGGAAATGCTGAGTCAGTCTCTCGATGTCAGTGCTAAAGCTGATGCTGATAATCGTCCCGCTAGCTTTACATTGTTGCTCCATAGTTTGGGGAACCTGATTTTAGAAAAATTAGTCCGCGATCCTCGGTTTACATCGCAGACTCACTTTTTTGATTGTGTGATTCTTCATCAAGCTGATGTTGATAATAAAACCCATATGGAGTGGATTGATAAACTACACCCCAGTCGTATTTACGTCACCATTAATCAGTTTGACAAGGTCTTGTTAGGGTCTGACCTTCTTAACCCTCCCCGTTTGGGGAGTTCGCTTAAGAATCTTGCGATTGCAAAGCATCCCTTTTATATTGATTTTACGAAGGGGCGAAATATAGAGACGCAGCATAATTTTTTCATCGGCGACCATGGTAACGCGAAGATTGACCATTTCTGCAAGGAGGTACTCCAGGGGCGACCAGGAGAGCAGTCTGCGGGGTTCTTTGACCAGGGTGATGAAGGGCCGAATGTGCTGCGACTTAAATAGCTGTAGAGGCTGAAAGCTTGGTCATAAAGCCATAAAAGATGCTGTAGCTCACAAGAACTACAGCATCTTTTATGGCTTAGCGCTATCTAATTAATGTGATTTTGAAAACGATTGTGTTAGGATTCTCCTGAATTAGTTAACTCAATATCTAATGAGTCGATTGTGAATGAACCTTCTAGTTTTTTGTCTGAAGTACTATTTTCAAGGACCAAAACTAGAGTTGTAAGGTAACTATGAGATGCTTGTATTTCTCCTGCAACAGATTCTTTTATCTGCTCTGAACAAGACTCTTTTGTGAAGTTGAACTGATGAGACTTACCATTGCTTTGGATAAACAGTGTTGCTGTTATTCCTGCATCGAGAGAGGCGAAACCTCGTATGTCTTGTCTAAATGAAGTAACTTCTGTATTGTCTTCTAAGTCTAAGTTGAGGGACAAGGTTTTTGTGGCAACTTTTTGAGATGAACGCAGCGCTACTCCTAGGTTCTGAAAAATAAAGCCTGCTGCATCGTCTTTGATCGTGGGAGCAACTTGAACCTCGTTAAATGTATTGAGTGCTTTTCTTAAAGTAGCCATGCTTACCTCGGTTTAGCTGTGAATTCTGAGTCAGTAAAGAGGAGTTTGTATACTGCTCTCTCTTGTTTCAATCTCTATCATGAAGAATTTGCTATTCAATATCTCTATTGATTTTTTTAAGCACAGCTTGATTTGGCTGACTTCCTTTGCCAAGCTGTTGCAGTGCATGAATAGCGAGCCTACTTCGGAGGATGTAGGAGAACAAGCTGTTTGAGTGTTGTTTTTGAATACTGCCTCCAACTTCTGCCGATTGAAGCTTGGCCGGGAGGATGGTGTAATTGCGTGAAGTTTCAAAGCCTGGTGGATAGAGGAGGTAAGCCAGATGAACTTGCCAGACCACTTCGCTACCTATGTTCCCTAGACCAGGCTTTGAATGTAGAGACACGCATTCGTCGTGCTCTTCCGTTATTATAGCAAAGATGGATCGTTTCTGGGTTTCTTTTACAACGGGAAACCTTTATAAGTCTTATGGTTGAGTCCCGTCGTCGCCGTTCTTCTGCGAAGAAAAAGCCTGATGTTGATAATGCAACAACTCAGGATCAACCTCAGGTGGCACAGCTAGTGAGCCTCAAGGCGATTAAGCTGCCTGCTCAACAGCCTCGGCGCTACTTTGATGAGGAGAAGCTGGCGCAGTTGACGGCCTCGATTGAGGTGTATGGAATCCTGGAGCCGCTGATTGTGCGGCCTGTGGGGAAGGCGAAGTATGAGCTGGTGGCGGGGGAGCGGCGCTATCGGGCGGCGGAGGCGGCCGGGCTAAAGCAGGTGCCGGTGACGGTGCATGAGTTGTCGGATGAGCAGGTGGTGGAGATTGCGCTGCTGGAGAATTTGCAGCGGGATGACCTGAACCCCATTGATGAGACGGAGGGGCTGCTGGACTTGCTGTGTCAGCGTTTGGTGCTAGACCGGAAGGCGGTGATTAAGCTGTTGAATAAGGCGGCGAGTGCTCAGAAGCGGGGGCTGGAGTTGGCGGATAACGATATACGACAGCTTGAGGTGGTGGATGAGTTGTTTACGACTGTGGGGCGTTTGGGGCGGGAGAGCTTTCGGACGAATCGGCTGCCGCTTTTGAATTTGCCGGAGGATGTCTTGGATGTGTTGCGGGAGGGGCGGCTGGAATATACGAAGGCTAAGGCGATTGCACGAGTGACGAATAAGGTTAAGCGGCGACAGTTGATGGAGCAAGCTATTGAGGAGAAACTGTCGCTGCGGAAGATTAAACAGTTGATAGCTTCTTCCTCGGTCACTTCTGAGAGACGGTCGATTGATGTCAAGAAAAAAATAAAATCAATACTTGTGATTAAAACTAATGCTTGGGATGATACTGCTAAACAAGAACGAATTTTGGAGTTGATCGATGAAATAGAATTGATTTTGTCGTAGGGATTTGTCTACAAGCAAACTTGAGCTTCTGAAAGATGATGATGTTCTCTGAAAAATTTGTCTACAAGCAAACTTGGCTTTTGGGTAAGTTTGCTTGGCCCTTTGTGTGCGGAAAACTCTCATTTGTATTAATCGTGCGCAGTTTTCTATTGTTTGTCTTTTATCTCTCGTCCCAAAATGCTGAGTTGTATGAACGGTCATTATGAACGATTTGCAAAATTAAAAATGATCCGCTATGCTTTGGCTAACGATTAGAACTTGCCAGAATAATCGCTGTTGCTTCGCATAGTGAGTTTTATGCCATGATGGCCTATGGCCCCGACTCTTGCAAAACTGGGCCACAAGGCTGAAAGGCTTATGTGACGTAACTTTCAAGCGCCGATTTTTGGACTTCTAAGAGAATCGATGATCTTTTTAGTTCATGCGTTCTTATTTTAGAGAGTAGTGACGCACAGTATTATCAATACTCTTGTATATTGGGTCATTTATATCTCAAAAGCTAGAAATGAAAAGCGTTTAGGATGATTCTGCTGTTAGTGTTTGTAAAACCTTTTGAGCAATACTCTCAGCTCTAGCAGAAGTGACTTTTTGGTAGCGAAGTGTAGTCTGAATACTCTGGTGTCCCATGAGTGCTCGAAGCTCCTCAATGCCCATCAGACCAACCCGTTCGGTGGCAAAGGTATGGCGCAAATCGTGGAGTCTGACTCCCGCCAGTTGTGGCACGTTATCAACGATGCGTCGCCAATCTTGATGAACGGTGCGATAGCTCAGCCTGCTGATGTCTCCAGTCATGGGTTGCTCGGCTGTAAACAAGGCCGGAGAGTCTGAAGCTCGTTCGTGTTTGAGATATTGATGGAGCTGCGTGGCGGCATCCTGACTGTAGAAACACCAGCGTTGTCGATTGCCCTTACCCAGAACTTGAAACTTGCACTGGTCTAGGTCAACGTCATCGAAGTCGAGGGCCAAGAGCTCAGAGATTCTAGCTCCTGTGCGATGAAGCAACCGGACAATGGCATGGGTACGGTCATCCAGTTCAACAGCTTGATAGAGCAGCGTCAGTTGCTCCGGTGTGAGATATCGAATGGCTTGATCAGAGCGGTGCTCGCCCTTAGTCGGATCAGGCTTACGACGCTGGAGGCGAGCAATAGGATTGGCTTTGATGTACTGCTGCTGAACGGCAAAGTTGAACAGGGCCTGGAGGATCGCCTGATGACGTTGATGAGTTGTGTAGGCAATATTGTCTAGCTGATGAAGGTAGGTTGTGAGAATCTCCCGGTCTACGATCTCGATTGGCCAAGAACCATACTGACTCAGCAACGGCATCAAGGCGTATTCGTAGGAATCAATCGTAGGCTGAGCTAACCCCGGTCGGTCTAAAAACTCTGTTGCAACGATAGCAAGCGTCAGAGTCATGGTGAGTGTTGTGGAATGAGCAGCCGCTAACTTTCCGAGCTTTTATTCTAAGGTAAAGAGTGAGCGATGCAGTCAGTGTTGTAGCAATACTTTGATGTCCTCCAATCCCCCAAAGCCAGAAGAATCATTGGCGTTGTATGTTCAGCGTTTGCGGAATCACTTGGGATTGAGCCAGCAGGAATTAGCGACGAAGGCTGGTCTGCATGTTCAGAGCATTGGCAAGCTGGAGCGAGGTCATACCCGTGGGCTCAAGCGTAAAACCCAACAGGGATTAGCCTATGCCCTGGGAGTCCCAGAAAGCTATTTGGCAGCGGCTTGCAAGGGCATCACCGTCGAGGAGACGGAAGATGCCCTGAAAATCTGTCCTCATTGCTGGAAACCCGGACACCCACCGGAACAGCATTGGCTGGATAGGCGAGCCAAGTACTGCTTCCTCTGTGGTGAGTCGCTGCGCAACAGCTGTGAATCCTGTAACGCGGTGATCACCTCACTCAAACATCGGTTTTGCCCCTACTGTGGCACCGCCTATCGCTCTGGCAGCAAGGAATAGCAGGAATTCACGGATTCACTGGGTGAGAGACTCGAACGATTGTTGACGAGCGAGTTGCCCATGCCCAGCCTGACTGATACGGCCTACCCCAGACTCAAAAGCAATCCGAGCCCCGAGGCCTTAAAAACACTCTACACCCCGACCCAAGAAGAGCGGATGCTAGCGCAGCGAGTGACTCGCGGCGAAGTTTCTCGTCTGGGATTTATCGTTCTGCTGAAAACCTTTCAAACCGTGGGCTATCCGGTCCAATTGTCACAGGTGCCCGACCGGATCATCATGCATATCGCTCAAGCGTTGGAGCTCTCACAATCCTCGGATGCGTTAGCCAGCTACGATGCATCGGGCAGTCGGCGGCGTCACCTGCGTATCATTCGAGATTATCTCCAGATCAAGCCCTTTACTGATGCCGCTCGTCAAGTGATGACAGGTGCCATGGAGGAGGCCGTCAAAACCCAGCATGATTTGGTGGACCTGATCAACATTACACTTGAAGAGTTGGTCAGACAACGGTATGAGCTACCTGGATTTACAGTCATGGTTCGCCATGCTCGTGATATCCGTGCGGCCAGCAATGAAGCGCTGTTTAAGACGGTCTTCCAATCCCTTGAATCCGAGCAACGAATGCAGCTAAGCGAATTGTTCTATCTCCAAAAAGAACAGTTCACCACGACCTGGAATGAGGTGAAGCAAGAGCCGGGGCAACCTACCCTAGGCGAGTTCAAGGACCTGGTGCGACGCTTGCGGTGGCTGCAACCGTTGCAAATCTCGAATCCCACCTTGGACAGTATCCCTGAAGCCAAATGGTTGCACTGGGCTTCAGAGGGAATGGCGCTGGATGCCAATCAGATGAAAGAATTGCCTGAACACAAGCGCTACACCTTGGCTACGGCCTCCTTACGGCAACGCTACAGTCAGACCCTCGATGACCTGGCTGAACTGTTCATCAAGCGGATGAGGCGAATGCACTACAAGGCCAAGGATGCTTTAGAGCAGTATCGCCGCGATAGCCAGCAACGCATCGATGAATTGATCGCCAAATTCCGCGATACGGTGGTCGCTCACAGCAGCGAGGGTGAGATTCCTGACCGCTTTGCTGCGGTGGACGAGGTAATTGGAACGCAGTCTGAGCAATTGATTGAGCAGTGTGAGGCCCACCTGGCCTTCTCCGGAAACAATTACTTGCCCTTCCTGCCAAAGTTCTACCGCTCACACCGGTCAGTCCTATTTCAGTTTTTGGACGTTGTTCCCCTTGATGCCAGCACGGAGGACAAAACATTGCTGTGGGCAATCCAGTTTATTCGTGCTCATCGCAGTCAGCGAAAACTCTGGCTGGAGTTACCCATAGCCGACATTGAGGATAAGACCGCAGAGCCATCTCCCGACCTGAGCTGGATTCCGACCAAATGGTGGACGTTGGTAACCGGTGAGAAAAACCGTAAAACTATCCCCACCAAGGTGCATCGGCAATACTTCGAGCTCTGTGTCTTCTCCCACATACTGCTGGAGTTGAAGTCAGGTGACCTCTACATCGAAGGGAGTTCCGCCTTTGGAGACTACTACCGTCAACTCCTCTCTCCCCAAGAGGTCAAGGCCATGTTGCCGGAATACGCCCAGCAGGTTGGATTGCCCGTGGATAGGCCTGAGTTCGCTCAACATGTCAAAACCTGGTTGGCCCAGCTCATTCAGGAAACGGATTCATCCTTCCCACAAAATACTCGGGTCGTTTTCCAAAATGACTGCCTGGTGATTCGGCGAGAGGAACCTCAATCCTCTAAAGCAACGGCCAAACTCAAGCAGTTAATTGAGTCACGACTCAAACCGGTCAATCTCATCGATATTTTGGTTGATACGGAGTTGTGGTTACGCTGGAGCCGGTATTTCAAACCCTTCTCTGGTCATGAGGCTAAGATTCAAAACCCTACTGCTCGCTACTTGGCCACGACCTTCTGTTACGGTTGCAACATAGGTCCTTCCCAGCTCGCTCAATCCCTCGACCTCTTTGACCGTCGTCAGTTGGCCCGAGCCCATCATCGACATATTAGCCCCGAGGCACTCCAGCGGGCGATTGAGTCCATCATCAATGATTACAACCAATTTCACCTCCCCAAGCTCTGGGGCACGGGCCGCAGTGCCTCGGTTGATGGCACCAAGTGGGACATCTATGAAAACAACCTCCTGGCTGAAAACCATATCCGCTACGGCGGCTACGGAGGCATTGGCTACTATCACGTCTCGGACACCTACATTGCGCTCTTCAGCCGTTTCATTCCCTGCGGAGTCTTTGAGGCGCTTTACCTTTTTGATGGGTTGCTCAACAACAAATCTGATATCCAACCCGATACGATTCACGGTGATACCCATGCCCAAAGCCTCACGGTTTTTGGCTTGGCCTATCTGCTGGGCATCAAGCTGATGCCGCGTATTCGCAATTGGAAAGACCTCAACTTCTACCAGGCTGACGACTCACAATCCTTAGAACATCTCGAAAGCCTATTTTCGGAAACGGTTGATTGGCCACTAATTTCCTTACATCTGCCGGACATGCTCCGGGTTGTTCTCTCTATCAAAGCGGGCAAGATCAGTGCCTCTACGATTCTCCGTAAACTCAGCACCAATAGCCGTAAAAACAAGCTATTCAAGGCATTTCAAGCACTTGGGGCTGCTGTCAGAACGGGCTTCCTCATGCAGTACATCAATGATGTGCAACTCCGCTCTACTATCCAGGCGGCTACCAATAAAAGCGAGTCCTTCAATGGCTTTGTCCAATGGCTTGCCTTTGGTAATGACGGGACGCTCAAAACCAATGACAGGGATGAGTTGCGCAAACGTATTCAGTACAACCACCTCGTCGCCAACTGCGTCATTCTCCACAATGTCTCCCAGATGAGCCACATTCTCCATCAGCTTGTCCAGGAAGGTCACACCATCACACCAGAGGCGCTCTCTGGCACCAGTCCCTTTTTGCGCGAACACATCATCCGTCTCGGTCAATATTCCCTTGATCTCAACCGCCAACCTCCTTCGATCCAATATCAGTTGCCGATCATTACGCCACAGGATTTACCTGAGCTCGCCTGAAACTGAGGCCTGTTCGCACGCCTTTGACCTCTCTAAATTCTCTCTGACTCAAAAATAGAGCCTAGAGATCAGTCACAGCAATGCTTCTAGGCTTGTGGCCCAGTTTTGCAAGAGTCGGGGCGTGCGATACGTTCTCCTGAAACCAGCTCTGTCTGGGGGATAGGAGGCAAGGATAGAACCTTGATAACTGATATCTCGATGAGGGTGAAAGTCCCTCCCTCCAAGTGGTGGAGTGAAAGCCTATTCCCCAGGTTCGCGACTAGCCATCAAAGCCTGAAGCGGGAGTAAACGGCGGTAACTGGCAGCCTAAGCTGGAATCCCGTCTAGCAAGTTGTATATGGGTACGGGAGGAATCTACGTTTGAAGGATCGTCATCTTGCAGCGGTGAAATCAGGCTGATACACCGTCACCAAAATGGTAAAGGATAACGGGACTGGCATCTGCCCCGGTGACCAGTAACCACCCCCAATAAACCCGGTCTAGAGTAGAGCCCTAAGTACAACAATGATCGGATATCGGAACGTAGGAACCCCATTCATTTCTCTTGAGCCGGTCGAGTCCAAGAGTAGGTGCTAACCAGAAGGTGAATGGGATTGGGATTGTGTAAAAAGCCAACGCTTGGGGTAATGCCCGAGATATGCCGACGTACACACTGTAACTGGGACGTAAATCCGTTTAGTCGAGTTTAAACGTCATGAGCCCATCTTTCGAGATGAGGTATGAATGGAGCACCCTCCCCTGGAAACGAATCGAGGTGAAGGTGTTCAAGCTTCAACGCCGAATTTACAGAGCCAGTCGCCGTAGACAGGTGAAGTTGGTTCACAAACTACAACGTCTGTTGGTCAAGTCCTGGTATGGGCGGTTATTAGCCGTGCGTCGAGTGACTCAAGATAACCGTGGCAAGCGCACTGCTGGCATTGATGGCATCAAGCATTTGACGCCTCCTCAGCGGATACAATTGTCAATCTCTCTGAGTCAATTCTCTCGTCCACTCCCCCTACGCCGCATCTGGATTCCTAAGCCTGGGAAATCAGAGAAGCGACCGCTTTCGATACCCGTTATGAGAGATAGGGCAACTCAAGCCCTGATCAAACTGGCATTGGAACCCCAATGGGAAGCCAAGCTAGATCCGAACATGTATGGGTTTCGGCCAGGACGGTCTTGCCAAGATGCAATGTCAGCCATCTTTCGAACGATCTTTCGTCAACCTAAATATGTGTTGAACGTAGATATTCGAGGCTGTTTTGATAACATCTCCCACGCCGCCATCTTAAAGAAATGTCGAGCGCCGAATTGGATGAAAAAACTCATCAAAGGCTGGCTCGAATGTGGTGTCTTCGACAATGGGCTTCACCCAACCGAACGCGGCAGTCCCCAGGGAGGGGTGATCTCACCACTCCTTGCACTGATTGCGCTTCAAGGGCTAGAACGCCATATCAAAAGGCTTGGCACCTACACGTATCCGATATACGTGGTGTCCTACGCTGACGATATGGTGATCCTGGCCCGTCGAGAAACCGACATCTATCGAGCCCAGGCCGCTTTGGAGAAATGGCTCCATAAAATCGGCCTCGAACTTAATCCACAGAAGACCACTCGTTGCCACACTCTCCATGGAGAGAATCCTGGTTTCGAGTTTCTGGGATTTCAAGTGCGACAGTACCCAGTTGGAAAATACCGGGCTAAACGTGGGTTCAAGACCCTGATCTCTCCCAGTGCTGACAGCGTAAAGCGTCATCTGACTCGTCTTCGTCAGACGATCTATCAGCATCGAGGGGCGACCCAGCAAACACTCATTGACCGCCTCAACCCGATTATTCGGGGATGGAGTCAATATTATCGAAGTGTCTCCAGTTACAAGACCTTCGTTAACGTGTCATCAATCCTGTTCTGGCAGTTGATGAGCTGGGCCAATCACAGACACCCTGAGTTAAACCGTCACCAGACGGTCTCTCGTTATTGGCTCGTTAATCGCGGCGGTGGCTGGGTGTTCAAATCGAAGGACGGGCCTCGGCTCCAATACCATCGATACACCCGTCAGCGTTTGCATATCAAAGTCAAAGGGAAGCGCTCTCCCTTCGATGGAGATTGGCTGTATTGGGGCACTCGCCTAAGGTCTTATCCTGGCGTCAGTCCCTTAATGTCATTTCTTCTTCGGACTCAGGAGGGCAAATGTAAGCAATGTGGACTCAATTTTCTGCCAGACTCGCTAATGGAGATTCATCATCTCGATGGCAACCGTGACAACAACCGTCGCGAAAATCTGGCCTTGCTCCATCGTCACTGCCACGACCAGGCACACGCTGCAAGCGATCTATCTACAACGACTGGTACTCGTGACAATGAGCCCCGTTAGAGAGGAGCCGGATGAGGTCGAAAGTCTCACGTCCGGTTTTGAAGCCGAGTCGAAGAAGCGATTCTTTGGCTTAGGTTAACCATAGGCC
>CALIGI010000216.1 GCA_938021205.1 uncultured Pseudanabaenaceae cyanobacterium | reverse complement strand
CTCAAAGAAACCAACCGCCGCATCCGCGTTGCCATGGCCTACTGGAAAGCCCACAACAACCGTGCCTGCCGAGGTGAACGGGAAAAAGCTCTCCTCCTCTACAATCAACTCACCAAAGACCAAAAAGATAAGATTCCCCAGCAACTCCGCATCTGGCTTCGCTACCGCAGCGAGAAATACTTCGGCGAGCAACGCACCGCCCCCGGCACCCAGCAAGGCAAAGCCAAATCCCCCCAAACTGCCTCCAAATCTGAGGATTCGTCCAAAACTCCTCAAAAACGCCTCCCTCACCAGCACAAACCCAGCCCAGGTCGCAAAAAGAAACGTAATTCGAAGCAAGGTTAAGAAGATCGCCGCTACATTACATCGGGAGCATAACTTTGGTGCAGTTTCCTTACGCCCCATCCCCACTTTCAAAATGTCTGCGGAACACTGATAGCAAGTTCTATTCAGCCTGCGCTATCGATATTTATGGTCACCACTAGCCGCCCCACCCATACCCACACCGACGAGCACCATACCCATCCGAAATCCAGCGACAAAGTTGCCGTCCTCCTCATGGGCTACGGCGAGGTTGAAAGCTACGAGGACTTCGCCAACTACAACGAACAGGCCCTAAACCTCCTCACCGCCAAGTTTGCTCCTGTGCCCCTCTGGCTCTACCCCCCCCTAGCCAAGCTTCTAGCGATTTTTGACCTCCACGAATGGAGCCACCAGCACGGTAACTTCGTCTCCCCCCACAACGAGATCTTTGAAGCCCAGCGTGCAGGCATCGAAGCCAACCTTAAGGACCGTTGGGGCGAGAAAGTCAAAGTCTTCAAAGCCTTCAACTTCTGCGCCCCCCACCTCCCCGAGCAGGTCCTTGCCCAGATCAAAGCTGAAGGCTACAGCAAAATCCTGATTTACCCTCTACTGGTCGTCGACTCCATCTTCACCAGCGGCATCGCCGTAGAGCAAGTCAACCAAGGCCTCAACAAGCTCAGCACCGAAGCCGAACATTGGGTCAAGGGCATTCGCTACATCCCTTCCTTCTTCGATCGCCCCGACTACATCAAGTTGTTGGCCCAACAGGTCATCGACAACGTCGAGAAAAAACTGGCCGTGGCCCACCTGCCCTCCCAGACCGGCATCTTGCTGATGAACCATGGCTGCCCCCACAAAGCCAAAGGCTTCACCTCCGGCATCGACGAAAGCCAGCAAATGTTCGAGCTGGTGCGCAAAGAACTGATGCACCGCTATCCCTTGATCAGCATTGGCTGGCTCAACCATGACACTCCCATGATTGAGTGGACCCAACCCGACGTTACCACCGCCTCCAAGAACCTGATGGATCTAGGCGCTACCGCCCTGGTCTACATGCCCATCGGCTTCGCAACCGAGAACCATGAGACCCTGCTAGACGTAGACCACATCATCGGCAGCCTGCGCAAGAAGCGGCCTGATGTAACCTACCTACGTCTGGACTGCGTCAACGAGCATCCTGAATTTGTGGCCATGGCAGCTGAATGGGCTAACCCTCAAATTGAAGAGCTTCTAGAAGAAGCCGACATGATGGTTCAACCCAGCAAAGCCGAGCAAGTCCGGGCGCAAATTGCCAAGGAGTTCCACAAGTACGATGGTCACCATGGCCATGACCACGGTGGCCACGATCACGGCTCTTCCGATCACGGTAGCCACAATCACCATGGCCATGAGCACAAAGAACATGCCCACCATGGCCACGACCATTAGGGAACGAGGATGAAATAGGACTGTTAAGGCATAAACGCTAGGGCTGACATGGCATGCCATGTCACTACGGTGATATCAGGTCTTACTCAATCTCTATTCAGAATCCCAATAACTAAAAGCCCCGGCAGCCTATTTATTAGACTGCCGGGGCTTTTAAGATGAAATAAAAGTTCTAAGCCAGCTCAGTTGGCTCTAACGCCAAATCAAGCCCAACTGAAGCAACCCAGATATTAGCGAGGGCCAGCCGTAGGGACGGCCTTCCGTCCCTACGGCTGGCCCTGTTTGATTCATGGGGGGAGAGTTCCCCACGGATTTGTCGGTTTGCAGATTTGCCGCCTTACCGATTTACGGCTCAACCAGCCAAACACCAATCTCGGCTCTCGCTTTGATGCGTTGCCCGTTGGGACAACACATCCTACGGCTCCTCCGCCACCATCTCCAAAAACTGCTGCACCGTCGGCGACAAATCCCCCTCCCGCCACACCAAGGCAATCTCCGCCTGGGGCGTCACCTCCCGCAACGGCAAATACACCACCCCCGCCCGCTGCAAATTCCGCAACGACTCCGGCACCAACGCAATCCCAATCTCCGCCGCCACCAACCCCACGATCGTCTGCATCTGCACCGCCTCCTGCGCCACCCGAGGACTAAAGCCTCCCTGCTGACACAGCGCAATCACTTGGTCATACAACCCTGGAGCTAAAGGGCGAGGGAACAAAATAAAATCTTCCTCCGCCAAATCAGCAATACTGACACAAGCCTCAGCTGTACTTCCCCCCCCAGCCTGCTCCCCAACCAAGTGATGCTCCTCACTCAAAGCCACAACCAGAGACTCCTGCAAAATCGGTTGCTGAGCAAACCCCTCACCCTGAATTGGTGGTCGAACAAAGCCAATGTCAATACGACTCTCCCGCAGAGCCTCTAACTGAACATTGGTCGTCAGCTCCCGCAGGGTCAACTCCACCTGGGGACAGCGCTGACGGAACTGCTGCAAAATTGATGGCAAAACGCTATAAGATGCAGAGCCAACAAAGCCAATCGATAGCTCACCCAATTCACCACGACTGGTGCGGCGGCCTGTGGCGATCGCCTGCTCCAACCGCTGAAATATCAACCGCGTCTCCCCCAAAAACCGCTCCCCCGCCACCGTCAACCGCACCGATCGCTTCGTACGATGAAACAGTAAAAAACCTAGCTCCTCCTCCAACTGCTTAATCTGTTGACTCAGGGGAGGCTGAGCCATATGCAACTTTGTAGCCGCTCGGCCAAAATGCAGCTCCTCCGCCACAGCAGTGAAATAGCGCAAATGGCGAAGTTCCATAGAGCCCAGAGAGGAAGGTCATGCGTCCAGAATAATCTGGTTGAAGCCATCAGTTTGACGCTAGCCGCGACAACAAGCCCCATTTTCCCATGCTCTAAACGGCTTGGGGCAGCTCCTCTGAACTATCTTCCATAGCGGGATCATAGAGCTTAGCCTGGTTCCGCCCCGACTGTTTGGCTGCATAGAGTGCCACATCTGCCTGCTCCACGAGCGCCCCCATGGGCAAGTTCATCGTCGGCGTGAGGGTCGCTACTCCCAGACTGAGAGTGACATAGTCAGTAATTTTTGAAGCTTCATGGGGCAGTTGCAGAGCCACCAAACGCTCACGAATTTGATTGGCTTGAGCCAGGGCTTCCTGCGCAGTTGCCTTGGGCATCAGTACAACAAATTCTTCGCCCCCATAGCGAGCTGCTAAGCCAGACCCCAACACCGTAGACTGCTGAATCACCTGGGCAACTCGCATTAAGCAGTCATCTCCCAGGGAATGACCATAGTTATCGTTGTACAGCTTGAAATAATCCACATCGCAAAGAATCAGCGACAGTGCCTGGGACGATCGCAACCCCTCCATCCAAGAGCGCTGCAAGGCTTCATCAAACCGACGGCGGTTTGCCAGTCGGGTCAGGGCATCTCTCTCCGCCAGGGTCTTGAACTGACTAGAACGGTTGAGGGTTACCATCAAGGAGGCACAGCCCAGCGCTCCCAAGCAAGGTATAAGCGGAAGCCACAACCCCAGTCCCGCAAAGCTTCCATAGCTTGCCAGAGGTATTCCAACAAAAGCAACAACTAATCCTAGGTTGCGTTTTCTCTCTCCTAGCCATAGCTGAAAAACTGCACCGCCAAAGGCCGCGAGGGCAATGATTAGCATCTCCGAGCCTTCAGACAAGCTATAGAGCGCCGGACGCCCCTCCAACACCTGGCTCACGATCTGGCTCGATAGTTCTGCATGCAACTCCATGCCATAGGTCACACCAGAATCTCGAAAATAGCTATTACTATGGGAGGTGTAAAACACGTCGGCAGCACTGAGCGCAGCACTGCCCACAATGACGATGCGATCCGTCATGCGATCGCTCGCCACATTCCCCGTCAACAAATCTCGAACCGAGATCAGCTCCACTGGCTTTGCGGTACGTCGAGGGTTAAACAGTATTTGATAGCCGCCACTATCCAATCGCATATAGCCACCGCTATAGCGCTCAAGGGGAGCAATAGTGATGCCAGCGATCGTCAGCAGTTCTTCCTCCAAATCTGGCTCCAGCGCTTCGCCTGCCAGATAATCTAGCGCCACGCGAGTCCCCAAGCCTTCTAGAACACGAGCCCCCGTAGTGGCGGGGAAAACGGCTCCTCGGCGCACCTGACCATCTTGATCCACCAGCACATCACTCGCCGCCACCTGGCCCCTCTCAGCCAGAATAGGATGGCCTGGCAAGGCTCCATCCTGACGCGACTGCCCTTCTTCCGATATCACCTTCTCAATACCAATCAGGTTGGGAGAATCCTGTAAAACCGCATCCAATTGACTGCGGCCCGGCTCGACAGGTAAATTCCGATAAAAATCTAAGCCAATCACCCGAGGCGATTGCTGCTGAATGGCCTGGAGAACAGCAGCAAGGGTGGCATCATTCAAGAAGGGCGTATCCAGCCAGTTCAAATCAGCATCGGTGATTCCCACTAACACAACACGAGAGTCAACCGGTTCCACAGGACGCAGCCGCTGCATCCAGTCTAAACTTCTCAACTCCATAGGCTGGAGCAAGCCCGTCACCCGCACCAACAGCACCACCACCGTGGCACCACTTCCTGCCATCAGAAGCGATCGCAGCCGAGACCAAGCCACAGGCCACTTCCGCTGGAAGCCACCTGCACCAAACCCAGCCCAATTGGAAAGCCTTGCAAACAGGCGCAGCGAAGTCATAGATGCCTAGTAGGTGCAATAGCCCTGGTTCAACCCCTCCAAGAACTTAGGGGACAGTGACATTGGCCTGCTCCAAGAGTTCGGCCAACAGATCAGCGGGCTGACCTTGCGAAACTTGCTCAGGCAATGCCAGTAATTGCGCCATAGCGTCATACCACACACCACGATTGGCATAGGCAATGGCTTGATCCGAAGCAAGCTGTCCCGTCAAGGACGTCGCAGATAACTGCTCCCCTAATGATTCCCCAGAGACCTGCCGGATAAAGCTTCGAGCATAGATTTCTGCCTTTTGGCCAGTGGGACATTGGGCAATAACCGTCCAACGGTACTGAATACCAGGACTGAGCGCAGCAGTAGGCGGCAGCTTCACTTCGACAACATCCGTCTCATCTACCACCAAGCGCTGGGTAAACAGAGGCATCGCCTGGTTCACATCGCTGACAATCAGCTCCATGGCAACGGGCTGTTGGGTTATCACCTGCCAAGCCAACGTGGGCTGGGCTTGGGTGGTCACAAGGCTCTCAACTCCCTGGGGGACGAGTAGTTTTAGAGAAGTATCGTCACGACTAGGGCCACAGGCAACTGTGTCGCTCCCCCGGCGGCCTCCGGACAGGGTACCCCGAGCATTACCCCTCTCCGGCTGGGGGGTCCAGCGGACCCTGGCTGGCTTGGCATTGGCAGCATTAGCCGAGCTGGACTGGGCTTGGGCCGTTTGGGTTGCCCCAGGCAGGACCAAGCCTCCCAAAATCACGAGGGTTGTCAGGGCAAGCTGAGCCCACACCGCTCCTTGGCGATTGCTTCGCAAGCTTGCTTTGAAATCCTCCTGCCTAGAAATCGTTCTGGAAGAAGAACGTGACTGCGTTGGCATTTGAGTCGCCATAATCTACAAAACCTAATGAGAGATAGAGAGTTCTAAAACGACGTAACACTAGCTGAACAATCCAGCACAGGAATAGACGAAGACAGAACTTACTTGAAAAGATAGCCAGGGTCACATCACTAAGGACATTCACAAACTGTCCCAGTTCTGTGTGGCAAGCGGTGATGTGAATCGCAGCGTCCTAACCAGAAAGGTCGTTGCTATACCTGACTCGAGCATAGGTCCAGAATAACCACCTGAGTTGAGGTATAGGCAAAGTGACTCCAAGGCTTTTTAGCTTATTCTTAGGACTTTGATAAAGCAACAAGAACCGCTATTTATTCCATGACCAAGGACTTCCGTAAAATTGCGATCGCTGCCATGCAAACCTCATGAGTTCATCCTAAGCCAAACTCCCTAGCCCTGGCTAATCCCCGTAGAAGTACTGTAGCTACTCGAAAAGTGCTGTACAGCTCCGAGATTTAGGCTGGAGCGACATCTGTTGTGTGCTCAGCTCGTCCTCGAATAAGCTCGGGCAAGGATGAGATTTCAGAGGTATGGTGTCACCGCAAAAGCAAATATTTCCAGAAGGAGAGCCCGAGTTTGCGGCAGGTCTTTTTCAAGTCCACAAAGATATTGTTAGACTTGCATCCTGCTTCAGGCCTGGTGCATCCACTAATTTTGCAGTTGAATTGGGGCGCACCATCACGGAGAATTCTCAATGGGTCAGACAGCCCTGGGCTAAGCGCTCCTCCCAGCAAGACCGCTTCACTCAACCAATGCACCGCTTTTGGGGTGACGATATCTAAGGTGAGGATTCGAGGTACCGCGCCCAGGCGTCCGAATCGGTCACCAATAACTGCTCCGAAAACCTCAACTTCTCACGGTGCTTCGGGGCCAGTGATCGCTCCTTCAGAGACTGCTGAGCATCATTGGGCACATAAATGGCTACTGGCCTTGCAGGATTTACAGGAAGTTGACTCGACTGTTACTCGCGGTGGTGCAAAAGTAGCTGAACCATTGATTCCCAATCACGGTGCAGTAGCCGTTCTTGCCTGGGTGTCTCGCCCCGTATCGTCAGTGTGGACATAGCAACTACTGGTCAATCCCGCTCGCAACACCTCACTCTGTTCGGCCTCAAACTCGGCTCCGAGTTCCGTTAAAAGTCGGCTGAGCTGACCCGCTGATATCTCTATCCCGAACTCCTGCAACTGCTCGCTGATTAACGGGTAGGGAACACGACTACGACCACGCAAACCAGAATGTGTGAGTCACACATTCCTGCTAGGTTTTAATCGAGGAAAATCTCTTCCTCAGCATAGCTTTTATGCTTATTAGGCTTGTACCTAATTCATCCTCTCTACCCAGAAATCATTACGCAGGTCATGGGAGAAATTATGGAAATCCTCTCATTAGATCTACCCTCAGTTTAGAAGCGTACAAGTACCCGAGACAAGTAACAGTCTCCTCGCATATCATATATAAACATATTGCTCTTTAACGAGCATGAGTATCAGAAGTGACTGACCTAAAGTCCCATAGAAGAGTCATCGCAAAAGCATTCACAAACCTCCATTGAGTCCTGGGTTGTAACTACCTGGCATGTTTCAAGTGGTCTTAACGGATTACGAAAAACCATGCTGCTTGCAATCAAATACTAGGATTTAGAACACCAATGGTTACCCATCCTTCAACCCAAAATAATTGGGAACTGGTCTTCTCCGATGAATTTAATGGAACGGAGCTAGACTCCAGTAGCTGGAATACCAACTATTACTACGGTAGCCGAACCAACGTTTTCAATAACGAACTTCAATATTATGTCGATGCCGATTATGCGGCAGAGAATGGGTCTGTAATAACCAACCCGTTCTCTTTTGACAACGGGGTTCTGAGCATTACAGCCGAAAGCCTGGACAATCCCATAACCGACTTGGTTCTCATTGATGACCAGATCGCAGCGGAAATGGGAACACCCACCAGCTTTGACTACTCCTCTGGTATTTTATCTGGCCATGACAAGCTAGCCTTTACTTTTGGCTACATGGAGATGCGAGCCAAGCTGCCTGCAGGGCAAGGGCTTTGGCCTGCCTTCTGGATGTTGCCCGAAGCTGATGGGGCATTTCTACCCGAAATTGACATTCTCGAAGTCCTGGGTAACGACCCCACCACGGCTTATCAAACGCTCCATTCTGCCGATGAAAATGGCGATCGCGTCATCGAATCCAATGCCTTCTTTGGCCCAGACTTCTCCGAAGACTTCCACACCTTTGCGGTCAAATGGACCGAGGACAAAATCACTTGGCTAATTGATGATGTCGCCGTCTTTGAAACCCAGGACAGCATCCCCCAAGAAGCGATGTATCTGATTGCAAACTTGGCTGTGGGCGGTGACTGGCCCGGTTCTCCCGATGACACCACAGAATTTCCTGCGGATTTTGAAATAGACTACGTCCGCGTTTACCAAAACAAAGATGGAATTCTCCAGGGAGGTCTCGGTGACGACGTCCTCTCCCGCATACGCGGCACCATTTACGGCGGCGACGGCGATGACCAACTCACCATGGCCAACAAGGGCGACCTGTACGGTGAGGCAGGTAACGACATCCTCAATGGTGGGCAATGGAAGGGAACCCTGGACGGTGGCACCGGGGATGACCAAATTTTTGGCAACACAGGCCAGGATATTCTCATCGGTGGCGCAGGTGAGGATCTGCTCGATGGCGGTGATGGCAAAGATCAGCTCTCTGGGGGAGACGACAACGACGAACTCCTAGGCGGCAAAGGCCAAGACAGCCTCAATGGCGATGGCGGCGACGATCTGCTCAGTGGCGGCAATGGCCAAGACAGTCTTAACGGTGGTGAGGGCAACGACATCCTCAATGGCGATAATGGCCAAGACGTCCTCAACGGCGATGCTGGGGCAGATCAGCTCAACGGTGGACTCGGAGCAGACAGCCTATACGGTGGCGAGGGTGACGATGAGCTCAACGGTGACAACGGCAAAGATACGCTGATGGGTGGCACTGGCAATGATGTGCTCAATGGTGGCAATGGCCAGGATAGTCTCATCGGTGTTGACACAACTAGTGCTGCAGCGGGGCTAGGGGAAGTCGATACCCTCTTGGGGGGCCTTGGCATTGATACCTTTATGCTGGGCGATGCTAGCCAAGTGTTTTATAACGATGGCGATAGTGCCACTGCGGGCTTGGAGGACTACGCGTTGCTCCAAGACTTCGGCACGGGGCAGGACATTATTCAGCTCCATGGCAGTGCTGCGGACTATAGCTTGGGGTCTGTGACTGTGGCGATCGCCAGCGGTACCGGCATTTTCTGGTCCGCAAGCGGCTCTAATGAGTTGATTGCCATTGTGGAGAATGCAGACGGCATCGCCTTGAGCGACTCTAGCTTTGCCTTTGTCTAGGCAACTCCTTTTCAACAGTTAACCCACTCAAGGGTACTGGTTCCGCCTAGTGAGTCTCTGTAATCCAGTCAAGGATAGACTTTTAGCACTTAAGGATGCAATAAAATGGAGGAAGCAACTTTACGGAGGAGCAATGTTTTTAGCCATCCTAGGCCTCTAATCGCGGCTTCAAAGTTGTAGGCGATATTGCTGTATCCCTTGAAGAGAGGGGGTTTGTGCATCTCATCAGGCGGAACCAGTGCCGCCATGTTTATCGGCCACTCCATCGGCGCATTGCTGAGTCTGATGATGGCAGCCCCCCCCCAAAAAACTGACCTAGGGGACAGTCTTACTCAACTGCGCCGGAGGCCTCAACGAGGGCCAAACAGCAGGCCCTACCACCAAGGATTACCCACCAAAGTAAATCCAGACCAATAGAAAGGATGGGAGAAGTCAGCCGACGCGGGCAAATCCCACTCACTGGGCAGCGCAATTTCACCCCGGTTGGTCTTAAGTTGCTGCTGCTCCAGCCGAGTCTCTCCTCGCAACATCGCGAGCTGGGTCTGGCGCAGGGCCTCAAAGCGCAAGGGAGTCTGACCTAGTTGCCCATAAAACTCACTCATCAATCCAAGCGTCCCTAAATCGGAAACGCTCCAGAGGCTACCAATCGTGCTTTCAACGCCTGATGCGGCGGCTAATCCCGCAAACCCCAATTCAGCCTCGGGGCTGCTAATCGCAGTTTGGCAAGCGCTCAGAATCAGCAACTCTAATTTATCCCAACCCAATTGACTAATATCATCAAGGGTAAGTTGGTCATCCCAAAACTGAAGGTAGGAACTGCCCAGATCACCCGCATTAAACTCTGCATGGGTCGCAAGATGAAGTATATTGACATCACTTTGCTGCTGGGCCTGAATCAAATTTTCCTGGGTAAAGGCTTCATTGAGCAGCACGTTGACTGGGCTCCGTTGGGACCCATCCAGAGCGGCTTGGGCTGCGATCGCATCCAACTCAACCTCCACCGCAGGCAAATCATTTAATCGCTCAAACTCCGTTGCCCCTCCAGCCACCGTTCGGGGCGATGGAGCCGAATCATCAAAACCTGTTTCCAGCAAATCAACACTGGGAATGAGGGAGAAGCCATAGCGTTCAATTGCAAACTCATCTCCCCTCATCATCGCCGCCAAGGGCACCGTCCGCAGTCCTGAATCCAGGACATACATCATGTTATCCAACTTAAAGCGCTCTAGTTCTGACTCAAAAGGCTCTAGCATCCAGCTATACATTTGCTGGGCCAGAGGTTTGTAGCTCCATTCATCCTCAGGGTCTGACACCGCCATACGAAACAGGCGGGCCTGTTGCAGCAACTCTTTACGGGTAACGTGGACTATTTTCTGCATAGGCGGTCCATCGTTAGGCACCAGCACCAACATGAGCTGGTCATCATCGCGCTGCTCCGAACTTTGTGCCCGGCGATTCAGGGCCATGCTAGCCACCTGGGTGGCACCAAAGCCCTCATCGGCAGCCTTATCCTGGGGGACAAACAGGCTATAGACCACCCCTGAGTTCGCCCCATGGGCCGCTGCAGCATTCTCGAGCAGCTCATGGGTTTTCGCAATCGTAGATCCCTTAGAGTCACGCAGCCCCCAATAGTTAGTATAGGCCTTAGAGAAACTGCTATCGATCGCTTCAATAGCGGCACTATTAACGAAGCTAAGCGGAATCTGGGCGATCGCCGTTCCCAATCCATCCGGTGTCTCAAGAGATGGGGCAATGGGTAGAAGGTTTTGGAGAAGCTCCTCTGGCCGTGGCAATTCGGGCAAGTCGAGCTGTGACAACTCGGGCTGTGGAAATTCGGATAACGGAATAGCACCAGAATTCTCGAGCTCGAACATCGCAATGGCATCACCGGCCTGGGCTGCCACTTGATAAGCCCCAGCCTGTCCGTTAGCAGTGGCCCGAGTTTGCCCTTGGCCACTCCCATCCGTGGTCACCATCACCGCAGAAAGATCAGCATTAGCAGCAGAGCTTGATCCAGTCATGGGTGCAGTAAAAGTAACGGTCACCCCTGGAATGACATTAGCAAACTGATCCAATACTTGTACTCGCAACTCATCAGCAAAAGCAGTATTAACCTGTGCCACTTGATCACTGCCACCCAGCAGGTTCACTTGGTCTGGAGCATCAGGTAGATTGGTGAGACTAATACTGCTGCTCACACTACCCGTCGCTAAGCCAATGCCATAGGAACCAGCAACAGTATTCGCCACAAAGCTGGTAGTGGCCTGTCCCAGGCCATCCGTTGTGAGTGAGACAGCGCTCTCAGTAGAGCTATCACGAACACTCGCCCCAGTCCCTGGAAAACTCAAGTTCACGATCGCCCCTGGGACAACATTGCCAAACTGATCCGTGACTGCCACCAATAACGGATTAGCGAATGCTGTATTCACAACGGTGCTCTGATTATTGCCACTATCTACCAATAGCTGCTCCGGGACGTCAGGCAAATTGGTTAGCGCTGCATTATTGCTGAGGCTTCCAGATGTAAGACCAACCGCATAGTTTCCAGCAATCGTATTAGCAGTGAGATTTATGGTTGCTTGCCCCGCACTATCAGTCACCAAAAGAACAGCATTAAGGTCAGTACCATTGGTGGCGCTAGCACTAGCGCCATTGCCCGGCAAGCTAACGCCTACAGCCTGCGATGGAATCGGATTAGCAAACTGGTCCGTCACCGCTAGCTGGAGAGGATTAGCAAAGGTAGTATTGACGATGGTGCTCTGGTTATTACCATTGAGGAGCGTGATCTGATCGGGAGCATCAGGACTATTACTTAGAACCACTGTGCCAATAGAACTATTGCTGGCAATCCCCAGGTTCACGGTGTAACTGCCAGCGATTGTATTGGCTGTTGCCGTTGTCGAGGCGAATCCACTATTATCAGTTTGTAATGCACCTAGACTCGCACTAGCTCCCGTCATCGGAGCTGCCACATCAATATCCAAGCCTGCCACACCAGCACCGAGAGAATCTGTGATAGTAACACCCACTGGGTTGGCGAAGGCCTGATTAACCGTCTGGGTTTGACCACTGCCTGTAACTGCAAACGTCAGATTGTTATCCAATTCATAGGCACCAATATCTCGCAGATTAACAGTGGCTAACCCCCGCTGATCAACAGCAGTGGCAGTGGCATTAGCACCATCCACGGCCAAACTATTGGCCCGCACAGCATGTGTCTCAGTCAGTCCAGCATTATTGGCCAAGGACAAAAGGAGAGGATCCGTGCCATCTGGCAAATCAGAGCTCACATATCCCGTGCTCGTCGCTCGATTTTGAACCAAGTTATTACCGAGACTTATGATTGGGCCGGTGATGTCTGGATTACTCGCTGCGATGTTTCCAGCAACAATGGTATTTTGCAAAGTCAAATTACCACCGAAGGCATTAGCCAGTCCCCCACCTGCGCTCGCGGTATTATTAGCAACTGTCACATTGTTGAGCGTTGTTTGACCACTACCAGCCTGGGAAATCGCCCCCCCAAAGTTCCCCCCACGATTACTGGAAAGGGTACTATTTTCAATCAGGATCGTCGTCCCTCCTACTATAGGGAACAAGTCTAAGGCACCACCATTCCAAGCATCGGAGGCAACATTACTGCTAAAAGTACTGCCCACAATCGTCGTCGTTTGCCCCCCTCCATGACGCAAACCACCGCCAGGCCCAGCGAGAGAGGTATTATTATTAACTGTCGTTGAGCTGATTGAGACAGTCCCTCCCGTGCCACTCAGGGCAATACCACCGCCCCCCGTTCCAGCAGTATTAGCTTGAAGAAGAGAAGAATCAAGGGTCAAGCTACCTTCGGCAAAGATAGCACCGCCCGTACTATCTGCTTGATTATTAAGAAATTGACTATTAAAAATTGTGGCGACTGAAGTGCTATCAAGATGGATTGCGCCCCCTGCCAACAAGCTATTATTGCCTTGAAATAAACTATCATTTGCCTGAATCGTGCTATTACCATTCAGCTCTAAAGCACCACCAAAGATTGACTGATTAGTCAGAATTCGTACATCTTGGAGCGAGAGATTGCTATCAGTTAATTGAATACCACCACCAAATAGCGCGGCAATATTTTGCAAGATATTGCTGTCCGTTAGCGTAATCGTACCGCTGCTGGCATCCGCAGCAATTCCGCCTCCACGCTCCGTGGCTTCATTGGCTTCAAACACATTACTAGAAATGGTCAAATCAGCAGAATTGGTTTTATATAAGCCACCGCCTGAAAACCCACTATTATTCACAAATGAAGTTTGATTTAGTGAGAGCTGCCCTCCAGCAGGAACATCTAGATAGAGACCACCGCCATTCTGCTGGGCACTATTACTATCAAAAGTACTCCCCGAGATCGTGAGCTGACTGCTAGCACTGCTCTGGGATGCGATCGCCCCACCATCCGTTACAGCCTGGTTATTCTCAAATCGTGTATTGAGAATCGTCGATTTGGCATTTTGAAACTGAAATAGGCCTCCTCCGCGCTGGACAGTTGTATTTCCATCTAATAGGCTATTGCTCAAATTTAGAGTGACATCACCGATCAAGAAAATGCCACCGCCGTTATCCCCCAGGGCTTGGTTGCGCTCAAGGGTGCTGCTGTCAATCGAGAGGGATGCCGTTCCAGCCGCAGCGATCGCTCCCCCGTCAAAGGTTGTAGTGTTATCAGAGAATGTCGTACCAGAGATTGTCGTTGAGCCATCTCCATCAATAAAGATGGCCCCACCGTCACCAGAAGCTGAACTGCCGGACAGCACCTGGTTCGTCGAGAAGGTACTGCGGACGATGGAAAGACTATTTGAATTACTACTAGTATTTGCGATCGCACCACCATTAAGCTGGGACTGATTGGCTTGAAAAATAGTGTCTGAAACCTGGGCTTGGCTGTTCGCGCGCAATGATAGGCCTCCCCCATGGCCCACCGCAATATTTCCAACTAAACGACTATTCTGCAGCTGTAAACTTGCATCATTTGATAAATAGATGCCGCCGCCATCATCACCCAAAGCATTATTATTCAGGATATCAACGTCATCTAGTAAGACATCCGAACTGCCCACAATAGATATCGCACCACCATCATTCGTTGCACTATTACTGGCAAAGTTCGTTCTCCGAATAATCGTCGGGCCATCAGCATCAACATGGACTGCGCCACCATCTCCCTGATTCAGAGCAGTAGAGGTCGCTCGATTCGTTGTAAACGTACTATCCAGAATTGTGAGAGTACTCGATGTATTACCCGCTTGGGAGATAGCACCACCTGATTGAACAGCCGTATTGTCTATAAAGGAGCTGTTGGTGATATTAACGTCCCCTTCAGTAAACAGAGCCCCACCTTCGGTTGCTGAACTGTTGCGTTCAAAACTGCTATCCGTGATGGTTAATTCAGCATTCGTAGGGTCTAAGTCAATGGCACCACCGTGGCCAGCATTCGCCACATTGTCGCTGAAGTTACTGTTGGTGATATCTACAGAGCCAGATTGGAGATCAATAGCCCCGCCATCACCCTCAGCATAGTTATTTTCAAAGCGAGTATTATCAATGCCTAGGCGCTGGCCGTTGGTATAAATGGCTCCACCATCTAAGCTACTGCTCAAGACTTTATTATTGGAAAAAACACTATCTTCAATCGTTACATTGTCGGCATCATTTGTGAGTCCTGCTCCGTTAGAGCTGGCGACACCATCGCGAAAAGTGATGCCAGAGATGGCCGTACCATCTGCATTACTCGTTAAGCTCAGAATACGATGGTTGTCAGCGGTGATGCCAGTGGCATTATCATCGCCATTAGCATCACCGCTAATGGTTGTATTTGCAGCGCCTTGACCCTGTAGACGAAGCTGTTTGTCAATATCAATCTCACTGCCTTCTCGATAGGTTGCAGCAGCAAGGTTCACAGTTCCTCCCGAAGCCACTGCGTCCACTCCATTCTGGATACTGCCGTTGGCTCCCACATTCACCATCGTCGCCGTACCAAACAGCTCGCTGCCAGAACTCAGAATGATTCGTTCATTGAGATTGAGATTCGGCGAATCTAAGTTTAGGTCCCCTCCACTAGCATTTGCACTGGCATCGATCGGGGCATCGATTGTGATGGAATTATCTGCCTGGAGCGAGACGTTATTGCCATTCAGCCCAGCTTCTACCGTGGCAGCATCAATGGTGCTCGACCCAGGATCATTCACCCCACCCACAATGGTTCCGATTCCACCACCATTCACAATGGTCAAATCAACAGGGTCAATCAGCCACTGTCCTGTGACACCATCAACAGAAGTTGTATTAACATTAGCGGTGGAAGCAATGTTTAACTGCTGCTTACCAGAGGTCTCCACCAGGCCACCATCTCCACCCGGTGCCAGGGACTGCGCAGTCGCAGTCCCTGCAAATTCGGCAGTCCCATCAGACCAAACCACCACCTCTCCACCATCAGGACGGATATCTGATGTTGTAGCTAAACCATCAGCTCTCAACACCGAAGCTTCGTCTAGGCGAGCAGAGACAGCACGGAGCATATCCCCATGCCCCTGGTAGTCTCCTCCCACATAGATCTCGCCGCCAGCCGCACCAGATGCGTCAACAACTGAGCGGGTCACCTCTACCTCATCACCCAGAATTCTGACCTGGCCACCCACATCTTCCGCAGAAGAGACATCGACGTAACCAGCCACAATGCTGGTGCCTGCTTGGAGGGAAACAGAGCCATCGGTATTCAAGTTCAGGCCCGTGGCTTCAGCGACGGATTGAGCCACAACTGTGGGGAGACTGTGTTCTTGGCTAGAACCAGCTTGAGTCCCAGCTAGGTCCAGATTCAGCAAACCGCCGCCGAGGCTCACCCGCTGACCGCCGCTAGCAGACAGCACGGTGACTTCTCCGCCAGGAGCCGTCAATGAGCCGGTATTGACAACGGCATTGCCCAGGAGGCCTAGGGACTGTCCTTCTGCAACTGTTAATTGACCTTGATTGGCGATCGCCCCTCCTGTAGCACCCAGCGAAAATTCAAGGGCATCTAACGACCCCGCAACAGCAGTCTGGACAGTAAAACCTTCATCGAGTAGATCAATCCAATGCTCCCCAAAGCCCAAGCGATCAGCTGTTGTTGCTGTAAACGAGCCACTTAGATCCAAACGCGCATTGGGTCCAAATAAAATTCCTTTGGGATTAATCAGGAAGAGATCGGCTGAACTGCCACTGACCTTGAGCAGTCCATCAATGGAAGAAGCCTCTCCGCCAATCTGGCTAAAAATGGCTTCGAGGCCTGGATTCGTCAGGAAGTTTGCAACCTGGTTCGCTTCAAGGTCGAACTGGTCAAACCGGTGGAATAAGTTCTCGCCAGCCTGGATGCCGCCGCCAATATCAAATTGCTGGCCTGCCCCATCCACTGAGATCTGGGTATTTGTCGCCCCTACGCTAGGCAGCACCTGAGCTAAAAATTGCGGCTCGCTGGCTTCCACAGACATGCCCGCTGTCAGAGGTGCGAGGGGGGATGCTATGCCAGTGGCCTGCCCAAACTTTCCCCCTGGTTCAGGCTGATTGGGCAACAGCGAAAGACTGGGAAAGGGAATTTCAGCCGCTTGGGCAAGGGGAGACACTACACCCAATAGAGGCAAAAATGCCAAGGTGCTGCCAGAAATCTTAATAGGGGCCGCCATTAGGACAAAGTCCTCGATTGCAAAAAGCGGTAGATTGCAATCGGCCCTGACACTCAATATCTATATCTATGATTCACAATCAGCCGGGGCAAACCATACGTATATCTCACATGAGATTCTTCGAATTTTCATGAATTTTCTAGCGCTCAGCACCACAAAATAGGATTTTGCAAAAGCACACATGCCCACCAACTCAACAATCAAGGCCAGTAAGACTTTTAAGATCTTATTTTAGTCAAAATCATATATTGGACATCTTTGACAAGCTCAACCATGATCAATGAAGTCACCCGCTGACCTAAAGCACAGCGGCTAGCGCGATCGCCCAGGAGCAACCAACCATGAGCAAAGGCACCCTCTTCGACAAAGTGTGGGATCTCCACACCGTCGGCACCCTTCCTTCAGGTCAAACCCAACTCTTCATTGGCCTACACCTAATCCACGAAGTCACCAGCCCCCAAGCCTTTGCCATGCTAAGGGAGCGGGGCCTATCGGTCATGTATCCCCAGCGCACCGTCGCCACTGTGGACCACATTGTCCCCACGGAAGACCAGGCCCGTCCTTTTGCCGACACCCTGGCCGAAGAGATGATCCAAAACCTGGAAAAGAACTGCAAAGACAACAACATCCGCTTCTACAACATCGGTAGCGGTAGCCAGGGCATTGTCCATGTCATTGCCCCGGAGCAGGGCCTGACCCAGCCGGGCATGACCATCGCCTGCGGTGACAGCCACACCTCAACCCACGGCGCATTTGGCGCAATTTCCTTTGGCATTGGCACCAGCCAGGTTCGGGACGTATTAGCGTCTCAGACTCTCGCCCTGGGCAAGCTCAAGGTCCGTCGCGTGGAAGTCAACGGCGAGCTTAAGCCCGGCGTCTATGCCAAGGACGTGGTGCTGCATTTGATTCGTAAGCTGGGTGTGAAGGGCGGTGTCGGCTATGCCTATGAATACGCAGGCAGCACCTTCGAAGCCATGTCCATGGAAGAGCGCATGACCGTGTGCAACATGGCGATCGAAGGCGGCGCACGCTGTGGCTATGTCAATCCCGACCAAGTCACCTTTGACTATTTAGAAGGTCGCGACTTTGCCCCCAAGGGCGACGACTGGAGTAAAGCCGTGGACTGGTGGACCAACCTGCGCAGCGATGCCGATGCGGACTACGACGACGTGGTGAAATTTGACGCCGCCGACATCGAGCCCACCATCACCTGGGGCATCACCCCGGATCAGGGCATTGGCGTCAGCGAAGCGGTTCCCACTGCCGATAGCTTTGCCGAAGCAGATCAACCCCTAATCCAGGAAGCCTATGCCTATATGGACCTGGCCCCTGGCACTGCGATCCAAGGCACCCCCGTGGATGTCTGCTTTATCGGTAGCTGCACCAACGGTCGCCTGAGCGATTTGCAAGAAGCGGCAAAAGTCGCCCAAGGTCGCCAGGTGGCCAATGGCATCAAGGCCTTTGTGGTGCCCGGCTCTGAACGGGTCAAGAAGGAGGCCGAGGCTGAAGGTTTGGACAAAATCTTTGAAGCAGCGGGATTTGAATGGCGCGAGGCGGGCTGTTCCATGTGCCTCGCCATGAACCCCGACAAGCTCCAGGGTCGTCAAATCAGCGCTTCCTCTTCCAATCGCAACTTCAAGGGTCGTCAGGGGTCTGCTTCCGGGCGGACGCTGTTGATGAGCCCGGCCATGGTGGCCGCCGCTGCGATCGCAGGCAAGGTCTCCGATGTACGGGAGCTGCTTTAGCCCCTGTCCTGGTTCAGGCCTGACAATACGGATTCATCAATACCGGATTCATTACGTAGGTTGGGTTGAGGCTTCCGAAACCCAACGAAGCCCAAGCGATACGTTTGGCCTTGTGTTGGGTTTCATTCTTCAACCCAACCTACAGCAGGAACCCAGGCCAAGGATGGGCGCTCTGGTAAAACCACCGCGCCCAGCCAAAGAAACCATGGAAGAACAGGGCCAGGGCCACATAGACGCCCACCATGCCCGACAATGCCGCCGAAATCTTGGCGCATTTAGGCGCAAAGGCATAAACGCCCACATAGCCCAGGCCCCAAGCCACAAAAGCACAAACCACTGATACGCCATAGAGGAACAAGAAGCCAGCTGGCGAGGTGTGATTACTCAAGCTGACAATCCAAATCAGCAGTCCCCACACAATGCGGCTAACGACATGCCCGGCAATCAGGCCAACAATAATCTCTAACCAGTTGTTTTGATCCGAAGCCATGGCAGCAGTCTCTTAGGCAAATTAGATAGGCCTAGGTTTCCCAACTGACAGAATGAGATGCCTACTCTCAGGGCTTTTCATTCTTTTTTCTCAAAGTGAAATCTGTCACAAAATTTTCTTTTCTCACTCACAAGATCCCCAACCATGAGTACCCATTCCAAAGTCACCTCCATTCAAGGCCAGGCCCTTCCCCTCATCGGAAACGATATAGATACCGATCGCATCATCCCCGCCCGCTTCCTCAAATGCGTCACCTTCGATGGCTTAGGTGAGCATGTCTTCGCCGATGACCGCAGCCAGCTTGAGGGCAAACATGCCTTTGACCAGCCTCAATACCAAGACGCTACCGTCCTGCTGGTGAACCGTAATTTTGGCTGCGGCTCCAGCCGGGAACATGCACCCCAGGCGATCGCCCGCTGGGGGATCCAAGCCATTATTGGCGAAAGCTTTGCGGAAATCTTCTTTGGCAACTGCCTCGCCATGGGCATCCCCTGTCTCGTCGCCGATAGTGCAACCGTCGCTGCTCTCCAGGCCAAAGTCCAGGCTGACCCAACAGCCCAGGTTGAAGTCGATGTAACCCACCGACGCGTCACCTGTGGTGATTTCTCCGCAGCACTCACCCTCGCTGATGGCCCTCAGCAAATGCTCACCGGTGGCACCTGGGATGCCTGTGGCCAACTCGTCGCCCAAGCAGATTCCATTGCGAAGACTGCTAGGAAACTGCCCTATGTCAGTTGGGGCGCAGCATAAGTTCGCGATCTCCCAGATGCTTGAGCGCCCTAGGTCTTGTCTAAAAGTCTTTCCGGACAAGACCTAGGGTGCTCTTTCTGGTCTGTTATGTTGCTTTACCATTTCTTCTTCAACCCCTATCTTTTAGCAGATATTTCTAACAAGAACTGATTAGATCACGACACCGTAGGTCTACACCCATTAGAGTTAACCCATCGTCAGGACCGTACAAAGATATTGCCTCATCACTGTTTCCCAGTGATTGAACGGGCAGATCCTCCGGTAGAGTGCCTCATGTCAGAACTTTCGAGCACCCTAGAGCGAATATCGGACGTGGTCCAAAGTGGCAGTTCTCGGCTTGCCCTCCACCTCCAAGGCTTGGATCCGGGCTTGAGTCGTGCGGATATTGAACGTAAAATTCGCGACTTTCCCTTTGCCTTGCCCCAGGAATTCTACGAACTCTATGAATGGCGCAATGGAGGCTCCCTCGAAATTTCCTATTTAGCTCGCATCTACTCCCTAGACGAAGCGATCGCCCTCTACCAAAGCATGTGCGCAAGCGGCCAAAACTTTGACCCCCACCTCTTCCCCGTCGTCAAACTCCATGAAGAAGGGGGCATCGTTGTTTGCCTTAAGGGGAGCGATAGCCCCAAGGAATCCTCACCCGTCCTGGAATGGCGAGCGGGGGGCCAGGAACCTGGTATTTGGCATGGACGATTCACAGATTTAATGCTGGCGATCGCAGAAGTCTTGGATATGGACAGCAAGCAAACCTCAGCGATCGCTTAGGCCTCAGCCTCACCCCCAACTTTGGAAGGGATTCTGGACCAAATAGGAATTGTAATAACGGCGATCGCCCGTCACCTCCTGCCCAATCCAATCGGGCAGTTCAAAGTCCTGATCCTCTGCACTCAGCTCAACCTCCGCCAAGATCAATCCTGCGTTCTCCTCCTCAAATTCATCCACCTCCCAAATAAAGTCCCCCATCGGAATCCTGTAGCGAGTCTTGGCTACAAAAGGGCGATCGCACAGCGTCTCCAAAATATCCCGCGCCTCGTCCACTGGAATCTCATACTCAAACTCCGGGCGGCTAAGCCCCTGAACTGGACCCTTAAGGGTGAGGTAGCCCGTCGGCCCTGCAATACGAACCCTCACCGTGCGGTGGTTCCGCGTCGCAATGTAGCCCTGGCAATAGGCAACCCCTTCAACTAACCCGCGCCAATCCTCATTGGCGAGCAGAAACTTACGCTCGATTTCTTGACCCATCGTTTAACCTCCCGGACTATTCAGTCCGACCGACCAAAAAGGCTTGAATTTCTGCATCGCTGGCTTGGGGTGCGATCGCCCCCAAACCCGTCGTTGCCAAGCTGCCTGCAGCATTGGCATAGCGTAAGACTTCAGCAATAAATCCCTCATTCCCCAGCTTCTGCAAGCTGTGGGTCGCAAGTTGGTGAATCAAACCCGCCACAAAGGCATCTCCAGCACCAGTCGTATCCCGCACCGAGATACAAAAGGCAGGGGTATGACCTTTGGGACCAGCGGCAAATGCATATCCGGCCCCCTTCGCCCCAGCCGTGACAAAGGCCGCCTCCAGTTGCTCCAGCTGGGCCAAAATTCGAGTCGCCTCGGTTGTGCCGTAAAGCCACTGGGCATCACTCTCAGACAGCTTGAGAAAGTCCACCTGTTGAGCCAAGGCCTCGACCTGGGCCTTAGCCTCCTCTGGATTCACCCAAAACATGGGTCGCCAATTCACATCCAAAACAATTTTGACGAAATAATCATTAGCCAGCTCCAACGCCCGCTGCAATGCAGTGGCAGAATCTCGATAGGCCAGGGCATTACTACCAACCACCAAGTAATCCGCTTGCTGAAAGAGACTTTCTGACAAGTCACTGGCCTGGAGCAGCCCATCGGCGAAGCTATCCGTCGCCGCTCCCCCAGCAAACCCCAGAAATTTACGTTCTCCCCCATCCAACTCCAGCTCCACAATGCGAGTCGGGGCCGAACCATGGTGCACCACCCCACTCACATCCACCCCGACCTGGCTCAGATGACCGAAAAGCTGTTTCCCCGGCTCATCACTCCCCAAACAGCCCATAAAAGCCGACGATGTCCCCAACTTTGACAGCCCACAAGCCACATTCGCTGGAGCACCTCCAGGAGAAACAGAACCACTCGCAGCGTCGGCCCCCGTGACTCGATCCAACAATGCTTCACCAAAACAGATCACGCAGGGACTTGCCATAAGCTTTTTCACAATAAAACTGGATGAATGAGTGAAGCGATCGCCTCTGAAATAAAGCGACAAAGCCAAAGTCCAACAGAATCACTCTATTGCTTCATGGGGTCCCCCCATTGGAGACCCAGCCAAATTGATGGTTTGGATCAGCATCTCCATCAAGAAAGCTAAGCCACGAACAATGCGCAGCAATGAACTCCAAAGAACACCGCTAGCATTCGCACGACTCCAAACCAGCCCCATTCAAGCAGAAATTTTCCCCAACGCAAGTTAACAACAGAAAATTGCAATGGAGCCTCACATCCATTTCGCCAGGGATCAGGAGAAATTTCAACCTTTCCAAAGCAAATGAAGGCCGTCTTCAGCCGTAAAGCCGCACCAGTAGAACTTACACCGATCCTAGTCCGGAAAAGCTTCATATTTTCCGCATAAGAGAGAGATTTTTCTTAAAAAGTCTGCGTTTTTATAGCTGTAGTTAACGTTTTTGCGAATTTCTTGACTTTCCTTCCTACAATAGGGGGACAGTAAGTACAAATACTGGGGTGAACCAACCTATGGCTGAACGTGAAATCAAGACACCGACAGCGCTATCTGACCGCGAACTTCAAATTGTGGAGCTTGTGGCTTCGGGATTAACCAATCAGGAAATCGCCAGCCAGTTGGAGATCAGCAAGCGAACTGTGGACAACCACATCAGCAATATTTTGCAGAAAACAGAGACAGGGAACCGTGTTGCCTTAGTCCGCTGGGCGTTGGAGTGGGGCAAGGTCTGTCTCGACCAGGTGAATTGCTGCACCTTGCCCATGCCCAGTAGTGAGCCTCCTACAACCAACACTGGTAGTTAACCTCTTCTAAAGTCTGAGGTCATCACAATCGTCAATCTAGCGGTAGCCTAGAAAAGCTTTGGCTAATTTTGCAAGTTCTTGAGACCCATTGCTATAGGCTCTCATTGAAGCAACTGCATGGCGAAAGCAGACTGCCACCAGGATTACGGGATACCGAAAACAAAACTATGGGTTCTATTCGAGCGCTGAAGGGCACGCGAGACATCTTGCCAGATGAAATCGCCTATTGGCAGTGGGTTGAAGCCAAAGCCAGACAGAGCTTTAAGCTATCAGGCTACTCAGAAATTAGAACCCCAATCTTTGAAGATACTGCTCTATTCTCCAGAGGAATTGGCGAAGCTACCGACGTAGTTGGCAAGGAGATGTACACCTTCGAAGACAAAGGCAACCGCTCAACAACGCTGAGACCAGAAAATACGGCGGGCGTTGTCCGTGCCTACATTCAGAATGGACTTGCATCAAAGGGGGGCGTTCAACGGCTTTGGTACACCGGGCCGATGTTTCGCTACGAGCAACCCCAAGGCGGACGTCAACGACAATTTAATCAACTGGGCGCAGAGGTTCTGGGGAGTAAAGATCCTAGGGCTGATGCTGAGGTGATTGCGATCGCCCAGGACTTGCTCAAGGGAATTGGTTTAACCAATCTCACCATGGACCTCAACTCCGTCGGAGATAAAACAGACCGAGCCGCCTACCGAGAAGCCCTAGTCGCCTACCTCACCCCCTACCAAGACGAGCTAGACGCCGATTCCCAGGATCGCCTCACCCGAAATCCCCTACGAATTCTCGACAGCAAGAACGAACGCACCCAAGAAATCGTAGTCGATGCCCCCAACCTCCAGGACCACCTCAGCTCGGAGTCCAAGGCATTCTTCGAGCAGGTGCAGCAAGCCCTCACAGACCTAGGCATTAGCTACCAGCTCAACCCTCGCTTAGTACGCGGCCTGGACTACTACACCCATACCGCCTTTGAAATTCAATCCTCAGACCTAGGAGCCCAGGCCACAGTCTGCGGGGGCGGTCGCTATGACGGCTTGATCGAGCAACTGGGCGGACCCGCCACACCTGCCGTGGGCTGGGCCATGGGCATGGAGCGCCTGATGATTCTGCTCAAGGAATTGCGAGAAGCCCCCTTGGTCGAGATGGATTTTTATGTTGTTTCCCGAGGTGAGGCGGCTCAGGCTCAAGCCCTCAAGATTGCCCAGAGCCTTCGTCGCCAGGGCTTCGGTGCCGATTTGGATCTCAGCGGCAGCGCCTTTGGCAAACAATTCAAGCGAGCCGATCGCAGCGGAGCCGTAGCCTGCATCATCCTGGGCGACAGCGAAGCCGAAAACAACAGCCTTCAGCTCAAATGGCTCAAATCGGGCGAACAGGAAGAGCGGCCACAGGCCAGCTTCTTGCAAAATATCGAAGCCCTGCGTCAGCAGATTGAGCAAGCGCGATCGGCTTAGGAACGAGAATTTATTCATCCCGTGACTTGACTCGCTCCTCTTTTTTTAAGTCGGGGCTTGTTAAGACCGGCCCTGAAAACAAAAAACCCGATGCCCTGTATATAGAGCATCGGGTCTTTTGTTTTTCCGATAGACCCACATCAAGCCGGGCTCAAAGGACTACTGACCAACCCCAGGCAAAGGCGCACCAAACTCAACCAAGAACGGAACGGAATCATCCACCGGCTCATCCACAACAAAGGGCTGGACCACCGGCTTTGGAGCCACGACCGGTACAGCAACCTGACGGGCTGACTGAGGGGCAACAGATCGCCGAGCGGCCGGGACAAAATTACGATTGAGCACCAGCCCGGTCTGCCCTCCCAAAGCCGCAGCGGACTGCTGCTGCTCATCTAGGGACAAGAGCTTAGGATCAATCACGGGTTCCACTGCCGCCGGGGGACGAGGGGAAAAAGAAGCAGTGGTCTGACGCAATGGGCGCGTATCAACAATCTGGGCGGGGTCAACGAGGGAAGCATTAGTGGATGGATTGAAGGCGAGGGGCGCTTGCCCCAGACGAGGCTGGGGCAACTGGGGCAAGACGGCAGGCGCTGCAATCGCTTGCACCTGGGGAGCAGCAGCGATCGCCGATGCAAAATTTGTCGGAACCGGCGGTAGCTCACTACTCCCCCAGCTCACAGCGCGATCCGCGACAGGAACCACATCTTGGGGCACTGCCACAGCCAAGGGAGAAACTCCCTGAACTTTCTGACGTTCCAAGGTCTCTTCCATGGAGACAAATTCTTCTTTCGCAGCAGCAGCAGTCTCCATTGCCTCCAGAGAAGGCAGCGTAAACTCAGGCTCTTCCCCCCGCGCATCTAAGCTCGGCAACACCGTCACCACCGGAGCCCCCTCCGCCATAAATTCAGGTTCAGGCTCAAAACCATCGGCCAGCAGCGGTTGGAGCGACCAACGACCACCTCCCAGGGCAGTGAGTTCAACTTGGCCGGGCTGAAGGACCGTGCCAGGGGCCAGTTGCAGCACCAGGCGAGTCTGTCCTGCTTGAATGTTCGCAGCACGAATACTGGTAAATACACCGCCGGACTGCGCCTCCAACTCCTGAAGATTCGCCGAGGAACCAGGCAAATCCACCACAATCCGCATCGGGTTTGCCATGAGGAAATGCTTGGGCTTCGCAGCGCTGTCCAGAGCAAATCCAATCGCCCCTGTCTCGGCACTGTAGCTCCAATCACTGAGACCTGCCGCAAGAACCGGACTGCCCATAAAGACAGTCGTGGCGATCGCCAAAGTACCTACCCAAAAACTCACTTTCTGCCCCAACACTGCCCCTAAGTAACTTGTTTTAGCCAAAGCCCCCGTGCGATCCCCAATGGAGATCACGCCTACTTGTTCAGCGACATCTACTTCCCCGAAAGGAAATTCAGGCTGAGCAGTAAAAGACTGAAAACAGGAAAATTGTGATTTAACCATGGCGACAAACATCAGCACCTTTGGGCCTGGATTAGCGTGTATGAGGGAGGAATAAGCCGAGGGCAAGCCCTAAAATTTTTCAACAGGAGAGGGGGCTTGGAAAAGCTGGGTTAAAGGATAGACGCTTGATCGAAATTTGACACGGGCAACCTGGCCAAAACGGTACAAAAGTTCACTCCCTCTCAAGAGCCGTCCCGAGCTAGCGACCCCATCATCAGCGCTAACTCAACCGCAACAGGAACTTCAGCGATTGCAATCTATGGGACTTGCTCTAGTCCAACCTCTCCGAGCTCGCTGGCATGCACCGCCAATAGTTGCTCCCAGGATCCCCAAGGAAAACAGCTTCAAAAACTTTCTAGGGGTCTCGCCCCTTCGACAGTAATAGCAGCAGAATGAGGCAGTGATGAGATCAAACTTTATAGTCACAGTCACATCACCTAGGGACGAGGATTCAATGAGACCGTTAGGTCGTAAACGCTAGGGCTGACATGGCATGTCACGACGGTGGTATCAGGTTTGATTAAATTTCCATTTTTCAGGACATTCAGGAACGATCAAAGATCTATTGTGCTCGTCCCATAAAAATGGCAGGATGCCCTCCCAGAGAACATCCCGCCATCCCACTCATTCCATTCCAAGCCGATACTCTATCGGCCCACAATCCTCAGAGGGAGGCTACCCCCCCATCTTCTCAGCTTGCTCCTGGGCAACACGGAACGCCTCTTCGCCCTGGGTTCCCGTGGGAGCTGGCCCCATGCGAATTTGAATCATCGGACCAGAGCGGGCCAGACGGATCACCATGCCATCCTCAACGTTGTACTCTTCCACCCGCTTACCACTGACATAGGTTCCATTGGTCCCCAAATTCACCACGCGCCAGCCAGAATCTGCGGCCTGGACCTCCACATGGTGTCTAGACACAACGGCACTGTATAACACCACCTGGTTATCCGCAGCACGGCCAATGCGCACCACCGATTCCTGCTCAAACGTCCAAGATTGGACCGGTGTTGATTGAAGCGGATGCAAGAGAGTCAGAGTTATCACAGGAATCGCACGGTAGACAAAGGCAATACGGTCAACCAGTCAAGGCTGGTGTTCAAGCTCCGTTCACGCAGAAAGGGCCTGATTTTGTGGTTGAGTCTGAGTAACTGTGCAACCCAGGCTGGGCCATTTATGCATTGCTGTAGAACCCTGGCTAAAACAATCAATCGCTTCAACAAGAGGGAAAAACAAAGCACCTCCCAGGGGAAGCACAGTCAGTACAACGGTAAAGACTGCCAGAGAAGCAATCTGCACTCAATATACCCACTGCACCACAATGCGCTAAGCAACCTGGAATAAAAAGGTCACGAGGTCACCTTTTCCTAGGGAGATGCGATCGCCCACTCTCAAGCGGTGACGATTGCCTGGCACCAACGGCAAGTTATTGACATAGGTACCATTAGAGCTACCCAGATCCTCAATATAATAGGCTTCACCCTCCACGCGGATATCCGCATGGACGCGGGAAACCACCTCCGAGTCCGGAAAACCAGACACATCGATATCTGGTGGGATGCGATCGTTGGCCTTACCAATATGGACAACGCTCAGGGATTCCGGAAGGTCTACCGTCACATTGCTGCGGATATGGAGCATCTTAGCCAACGGCCGCTGGAGCTGGGTTTGGGAGCTGCTCGCCTGGGGCGTAGGGGTAGCTTCCAGCTCAGCCACGACAGCTGTTGGGCCATTATCAGCCGAAGCCTCTAGGGCCGCTTCCAGATCAGCCTCAAAATTCACTTCTGCCTTGAAATCCTTGCCCAGGGCAGCATCCAAGTCCGCATCGGCTTCCGCAGAAGCTTGAGCCGCCGCTTCTATCCCGGTAACAGGGAAGGAAGGAGGCACTGAGCCAGAAATTGGGGGAGCCTCCATTGCCGTGGGTAGCGCTTCACCCGGCGGCTGAATACTAGAACCACATTGGCCACAAAAGTTGGCATCCACCTGGACCTGAGCACCGCAATTAGAACAGGGCATCATCTCTGGCAAAGGCGTATAGCAAGCCTCGCACTGGGCGGCACCTTCAGGGTTGTGATGGTCGCAATTCGGGCAAACAATCATATCATTTTGGCTTAACTGAAACTGCGTTGGGCGTCCCCAATGGGCCAGACGCTTCGCAGCGGAACTCTTGCATCTGAACAACGAGCATGCCAGGGAACAGGTCAGATAGAAAAAGCCTTTTCTGACTTGACTCCACCGCTATGGTTCCCAAATTCCCACTGAATAAAATATCTCTGTGGGAAATCGCGGATGCCATAGCGAGTAATTTTTCTTCCAGAGTAAAGAAAAATTAGCAACACCGTCCACTGGAACATAACAAGAGCGTTACAGCGCCACCTAGAAAAGGCAGTAGCGATGCAGATTGCTAGCGCCAAATGCCAAGCTTCACGGCCTGACTGAATCTTCAGCTTTTGCGATACGAAGACAACCCTTAGGAACGAGGATTTATGAATCCCGTAATCCCTCCCAGGCCCCTTTAGAAGGGGCCTGGGAGGGATTCAAGCCAGGACAAGCCTAATATCCGATCCCCCCTTAAAAAGAAGGAAAATCGAATTTAATTCTTGTTCCTTAGCCTAGCCAGACCTACGGCTCAAAGTTTTTGCCCGCATCTCGATCCATCAGCCAGCACAGCTCTCCTGTCGGTCGAATCAGCTTAGCGGGGTAATCTTGACCTTCAGCTGTCTCAGAAAAGACCTGGGCTAGAGCCGCTTGCTTACTTTCCCCTGCGACTAAAAACATCACGCTCCGGGATTGATTCAGCAAGGGCAGAGTCAGGGTCAAGCGCGGATCATCTCCCTTGTAACCCACCGTCACCCAGCGATCGCTCACATCCAGAGCATCCGTCCTCGGAAACAAAGATGCCGTATGGCCATCATCTCCCATGCCCAGTAGGACAATGTCAAAACGAGGCATTGCATCTTCGGCACCGGGCAAAACACGCTTGAGCATCTGCCCATGGACGGCGGCAGCCTGGGCAGGATCCGGAGCATCGGTGTTCATCCCATGGACATTAGCCACAGGGAAGCCAGCGGGCTCCAGCCAAGCCAAGCGCACCATACGGTAATTACTATCACGATGGTCCGGAGCCACATAGCGCTCATCCCCAAAGAACAGATGGAGCTGGGCCAGGGGCAAGGGTCGCCGAGCCAATTCTTCGTACAGAGGCCTGGGCGTACTCCCCCCAGAAAGCACCAGGCTACAAAAGCCTCGCTCTTTCACGGCTTGTTTAATTTTGGCCTCAACTAAATCCGCAGCTCGGGCCACGAGAGCGGGGCGATCGCTCAAGACTTCAACGATGGGGGCAACAGTCATAGAGTGAATTCTGAAGTAAAGAGACAGTCAGCTAGCAATCGGGCAACCCCAAAAACACATAGGAACAGCCCCTCTCATTCTCAGAGAGGCATCATTCCCCTGGTTGATTCCACGGTTTTTCTCAAGGATTCCGGACCCTGGCGAGAACAGGCGAGTAGCTAATGTAGAATTTGCTACACCCAAATACCTCAACGCTACGGATCTATCCGGTCAATGAATTGCCCTCTCAAAGCAGCAATGAGCCAACCTACTCAATTGGTTAATCTGCGGGGTAACATCAGGGGCGACAGATTTTTCTCTGTCCAGACGGAATATCCCATTCCCCGGAATTGCAAACCTAGCTCGCTGTTCCTCACCGATTTCCTCATCCCATGAAAGCTGCTTCCCCTTTGGCCTCCCGTACCCTGCTCATTGCAGGCCTTGTGCTGATTCTTTCAGCCCTTGTGGATTACTTCGTGCTTTTGGTTCCACCTGATTTTTCCAATCGTGCCCAGCAAGTCAATTTGGCAAGTCAGTTCGTGGATCGCGGCATTGTACCGTTGGTCGGAATTACATTCCTGATGCTGGGAGGCTGGATTCAAACGGAAGTTGAGGGAGGCCGCCAGGGCGTCATCCTCAATGCTGCTCGCCTAGCTTCCATGGGATTGGCTGGGCTATTGAGCCTTTTGTTCCTGTTGATCGTGCCTTTGCATTTCAATAATGTGCGTGTGCAAAAGAGCACCGCCTTAGAAGGGATTAACGAGCAAGCCACGCGAGCCCAAGGCGAACTCAGTCAGGCCGTGGACAATCAGCTCCAGCAAGAGCGCAGTCGTATCCAAACCCTGCTGCAAAATGAAGAGCTACTGCAAGAAGCGATCGCCAGCGGTCAGCTTGAGGGCGAGCAAGTGAACCTGCTCCAGAAATTCCAATCCAAACCCGATTCCGTGGAGGCCTATCTCCAGGAAGAAGCCCAGAAAGAGACCGAGCGTTTGAGCACGGAAATTTCGACCCGCAAGGAACAGGCAACCGACGAAGCCAACCGGGGCGCTTGGAAAGCCAGCTCTCGCACCGTGTTGAGCAGCTTGTTATTAGCGATCGCCTATGCGCTCCTAAGCTGGACGGGTCTCAAGTCTTCATAGGACAGCAGGCTACGACAATCTTTCCTTCAGGCAAAGACATCAATTTCTAAACCGAAAAGCCGATGGGTCACCCACCCATCGGCTTTTTTGATCATTCAGCGGAAAAGAGTCCAGCAATGAGCCCCATTCAAGTCGCATCCAGAGCTGTCTCTCAGCCGGGCCGTTTAGGGCAACCTAAGGAAACGTCAGGAGCTCTTCTACATCGCTAGGCCTTCACGCTGGAGCAGATTCTGTGTTCTCGATCTTTATCTTGACCTACAACGAAGAGCGGGACATCGCCGCCTGTATTGAGTCTGCCCTGCCCTGCGACGACATCATTGTGGTGGATTCTTGCAGCAGCGATCGCACCGGGGCGATCGTCGAAGAACTATCCCAGCACTACCCAGTTCGCCTGGTCGAACATGCCTTTGAAAGCCATGGCAAACAGCGAACCTGGATGCTCCAGTCCAAACTAGCAAAACACGAATGGGCTTACATTCTCGAAGCCGACGAGCGCATGACGCCGGAGCTACACCAGGAATGCCACAAAGCCATCACCGTTAGCCAAGCCGATCCCGAAAACGCCCCAGTGGGATACTTTGCCGCCGAGCGAGTCATGTTCATGGGTCACTGGATACGCCACAGCACCCAGTATCCGCGCTATCAAATGCGCTTACTCAATCGAAATAAGGTGTGGTTCACGGACTACGGCCATACGGAACGGGAGGTCTGCAACGGTCCCACAGGATTCCTCACAGCCACCTATCCCCACTACACCTCCGGCAAGGGCCTGAGCCGTTGGGTCGACAAGCATAACCGCTACTCCAGCGATGAAGCCCTGGAAACGATCAGCCAGCGCAAGGCGGGCAACATTAACTGGAAAGACCTCTTCTTTGGCAAGACTGAGGTCAAGCGACGCCATGCCCTCAAGAATCTCTCCCAGCACTTGCCTCTGAGGCCCCTGGCTCGCTTCGTCTATATGTACCTTTTCCTAGGGGGCTGGCTAGATGGACGTGCAGGCTTCCGATGGTGCATTTTGCAGATGTTCTATGAATATTTGATTCTGCTCAAGGCTTGGGAAATTGAGACCCAGCCCTATGCAGCGGTGTATGGCAGACCGTTGTTTGCATCTGAGCCAACCTCTGCTTCCAAGCCCTCCGAGGTTGAGGCGGTGCGAGAGGCTGCATCCTCCCCCAAGACACAACTTTCCCCCCAGCCATCTGCGGATTACGCCACGGCCCAGTCCTAGCCACTGCCCGAACTGACCAGAGCAAAACCAACGAGAATGGACCCCAACAGCAGCCACAATTGCTACATGGGATACAAATCTTTCAGAATCTTCCTGAAACTGAGATAATCGAGTAACAAGGATCAATCCAGCTCGCTAGCCGTATAAAACAGCTTCAGAGATGGGCAATTGTCTTTGATCGGTTTCATCCTGACTTGCCCATCGATTTCCATCGAGCCAGCAATCCTCAGTTTCCCGTTTGGTCTCTGCCTCAATGTCTTTGCCTGACGATAATCGACTGACCATCCTCCAGCGGATCCAGCAAGACCTCAAAAGTGACCTGATTGCAGGGCTACTGGTCGTCATTCCCCTGGCAACGACCATTTGGCTAACCCTGTCCATTGCCCGCTGGGTCATCGATTTCCTGACCAGTATTCCCAAACAGCTCAATCCCTTCAATGAGCTAAACCCCTTCTTGGGAAACCTCATCAACCTGGGTTTAGGGTTAGCTGTTCCCCTGCTTAGCCTGCTGCTAATTGGCCTCATGGCTCGCAATATTGTCGGTCGATTCCTGCTGGATTTTGGTGAGCGTACTCTGAAGTCCATTCCTCTGGCAGGTTCGGTTTATACAACGCTCAAGCAACTACTAGAGACCCTGCTCAAGTCCAATAGCCGCTTCCGTCGCGTGGTGCTGTTGGAATATCCCAGACCCGGGATTTGGGCGATCGCCTTCGTCACAGGCAGCGTTGCCGGAGCTCTCAGCCCCGACAACACCCAAGCCATGGCCAGTGTCTTCATTCCCACCACGCCCAACCCCACCACGGGGTGGTACGCGATCGTTCCAGAAATCGACATGGTGGCAACCGAGCTTTCCGTCGAAGATGCATTCAAAGTACTGATTTCCGGCGGCATCGTCACTCCCGATGATGACCAGACCAGCGAGACAGCGACTGTCACCCCTGAAAAAGAGCCAAAACAGCCCGCAGTCAATGTCCTGGGGGCCAGTCAAAGCCAGCCCATCAACTCGTTATTTACCCGAATAAGCACAGAAGGTGAACTCCAACCGCTTCCCTTGGAGGAGGAACCGTCCTAGGCTGCTTAAGGCAGAACCCTGGACGACCTTGGCGCTGCTTTGATGACCCCAGCCAGGGCTTCACCTGCAAATTTCTTCATCTTGACCGTACCTCGACAATTCGCCGACCGCCTCAACCTGATTCCGAACCATGCAAGCCCGACAACTCTCCCGTGAACTCGCCCTGCTCAGCCTGAGTCAGCTCCCCAATAAAGCAATCAAGGAAGGCAAAGACATCAATTTAGAGGACATGCTCCTCGCAGCAGTTCGGGTCCTGGGCAGCGAAGCTCGAGATGGTTTAGAAGAGGCCGCCAGCGAGCTGAGCAACAGCAGCGAACGACTCCTCAGTAGCGATATCACCACGATCAATGCCAACAGCGCAGCGGAGATGCTGCGCCAGGCAATGGACTACACCGAGAAGGCCATCAACAGCACCCGGCGAGCCATTGAAATTCCCGAAATTCTACAAATGGCCAATCGGGTGGAGGTCAAGTCCTACGCCATGGACATTGCCCGCAGCGTAAAGCGCAATAAGGCTGATATCGATGCGCTCCTGGATCGGGTCATGGAGGGCTGGCGCTTGAGCAGATTGCCAACGATTGATCAGGACATTTTGCGGGTGGCGATCGCCGAGCTAACCTACCTGGGCCTAGCTGCGCCAGTGGCAATTAACGCCGCCGTGGAATTGTCCAAACGCTACAGTGATGACGAAGGGCGGCGGCGGATTAATGGCGTACTGCGCCGAGCGGTGGATAGCCAAAAAGGCATCGACCAGGACAGCTCTGCCACCGATTAAGCTGGCACCTCCCAGTGCTGCTTGGGTCGTAGCCCCCGTCTGCCCCAAGTTCAACGTTCAAATCCTATTTACTCTCCTCGTTTTCAGCCATGGCTTTTGACTGGTTTCGTCGTAAATTCAACGCCAATGACGACAAAGGCAAAGACAGCGAGCCTAAAGCAAATGAATCTCAAGCTCCGGCTGAAACGGACGAAGCGGATTCTGGTGATGCTGGCGGCGATAAGACTCGTGATGGTGAAGAGAATGAGGATTATCTAGAATTTGCCAAGGCAGCCTTCCAAAACATCAAGGCCCAGCAAGCAATCGCTGAAGATAGCGATACGGCTGATTCTGCTACGGCTGAGCCGAATGTCCCTGAGCCAGAGACACCTGAGCTAGAGACACCTGAACCAGAGACACCTGAACCGGAAGTCGAGCTCATAAGCCCTGGACCTGAGAGCACTACTGAGACCGTTATTCCAGACCCGGCCGCCACAGAAGCGGAACCTGCTCAAGTCGCCGAGACCGTGACGGAAGAGGCCGAACCAGAGATCCAGGCTGACGTCACGCCTGAGTTAGCCATCGCAGCACCGGAAGAAATCGTCGCAGAGCCTGAGATTGCAGAATCCTTAGAAGAGAGCCAGCCGGAAACAGACGAACCTACCACCACAGAGCCAGAAGGCCCCGTTGTTGCGGAAGCACCCGCAGAGTCTGTGCCCGAAGCGATCGCACTAAAACCAGACCCTTCTGAAATCCCACCCACCCCAGTAACGCCGGAGCCGGAGCCTGTCTCTGCGCACCCAACAACCCCTGAGCCAGAAGCAGTACCAGAACCTGCTCCCGCTCTAGCCTTTCTCGCCCGCGCAGAAGCCGAACGGGAAGAACGTCTAGAACGTCTCCAGGCCACCGCGATCGAAGAGCCAGAACCAGAACCCGAGCCAGAAGAAGAATACGTCGACGAAAGCTATGGTCCTGGCGTCGTCTTTGACGAAGACTTCATCTGGTCCGCCGAAGTCCTAGCTGCCCAAGGCCGTCGCCCGGACCAAATTTCCGCCGAGGAGATCACCTGGCTCAAACGTCTGCGCCAGGGCCTGGGTAAAACCCGCCTCAACCTGATCAACCAGCTCAAATCCATCGTCGGCCAAGGCCCCCTCAACGATGAGGCCGTCGATGAGATTGAATCCCTACTGCTCCAGGCCGATGTAGGTGTAGATGCCACGGACTACATCATCGAATCCCTCCAGGCCAAGCTCAAGGAAGAAGTCCTGCCGCCCGCCCAGGCGATCGCCTACCTCAAGCGCCTCCTGCGAGAGCTACTCGACTCTCCCATCTCCGAGAACGATCCCCCCGTCCTTGCTCCCGAGAAAGATCGCCTCAACATCTGGCTCATGACCGGCGTCAACGGCGCGGGCAAGACCACCACCATCGGTAAGCTAGCCCACCTAGCCACCAAGTCCGATTACCGCTGCTTAATTGCGGCGGCAGATACCTTCCGCGCAGCAGCCGTGCAACAGGTCCAGGTCTGGGGCGATCGCAGTGGCATCGAAGTCATCGCGAACCCTGGCCAAAACACCGATCCCGCCGCCGTGGTCTACGATGCCGTAGAGGCCGCTCGCAGCCGCAACACTGAGCTGCTGCTCGTGGACACCGCCGGACGCCTGCAAAACAAGAAGAACCTCATGGCAGAACTCTCCAAAGTTCGCCGCATCATCGACAAGAAGGCCCCGGAAGCCAAGGTCGAGTCCCTTCTGGTACTAGATGCAACCCTGGGCCAAAATGGCCTGCGCCAAGCGGAAGTTTTCGCCCAGGCAGCGGAGCTAAGCGGCGTGGTTCTCACCAAGCTAGATGGCACCGCCAGAGGTGGCGTGGCCCTGGCGGTGGTCAAGCAACTGGGTCTTCCCATCCGCTTCATTGGTGCTGGAGAAGGCATTGGCGATCTACGCCCCTTCTCCAGCTACGAATTCATTGAGGCACTGCTCAGCGGCTAATCCATCTTGGCCTGTCCCCCTGAGCCAGCGCTCAGCTGTACAGATGCTCCATAACGCCGAAGGGATGGCCTGTATATCGCCACCTAACTCAGGACGTAGGACGTTGATCCCCCCACCCAAGGGAGGCTTAGCAGACCGTAACGTGAGTCACAGCATCTACTTAAGCGAGTCCATCACCACCCTCAATCAATTTCTCTGAAAAGAAAATATAAGTAAACCTGAATGGTTCGGAGCGTTAAACATCACTACTCCATGAGCCAATGGCAACTTTATAAACCCTAGAGAATGCACGGATGCGATCGCATCCACTCTCCCTGTAAACCAGTCAAAGTATTCTCTTTTCCCATGGGGGCAAGATAAAACTTCAGTAGCTAGGCAACTTCTCTCCTGGGCATTCGCAGCCATCGCCAACCGGCCAAGATGGCTTAAAGCCTGGGCTTTAGCGCATCAGACAAGCACCCAGATTTTCGAGTTCACCCCAGCGTCAGAGTCTCCGTAAAGAGTTGAGCAAGCACCATTCGATACCAGAGTCCCAAGCATTCCCATGGGCTTCTACAGTTTATGTAGCATCTAGAAGCTGCCAATAAGTTGGCAATCGTGCCAATTCGCGCTATCACTATGGGGCAGAAATTCAAGTCGCTTTATGGGAGCCCGACGAGGTTCCGAAGGTCTGACCTTTCTCTCCCTATTTTCCAACGACCAGCTCCCTTCGGATTCAAGTCGGGTCTTCCCAGTTTTATGACCACCGTTCCACTGCCAAAATCCAAGTCCCAATCTCCGGTTCGTCCGGGGATGGCAGGCGGTGACCTAGCAGCTCCCGTAGTGGCCCTGAAGGAACTTGTCGCCCAGCTCAACCATGAGCAAAACAACACCCAAGATTTACTCGGTTCCTTGGGCTTTGCGCTACGCAGCTTCCACAACCTCAACCAGTTCCTAGAGCTAATTCCCAGGGTTGCGAGCCGCGTGACTAAGGCGGATGGTGGAGCCTTGATGGTTCTACAACCCGATGGCGAGTTGCGTTTGGAGCGGTTTCACTTCAACGACGACCGACCCAATTACAAACAACGCAGTGCCCCCCTGAAGCAAGCTCTGGAAGTTGCCACGGAGAAGTTTTCCCACCAGGATGATGAGCAAGCCCTGTCTCGTCCTGGCTGGGCAACCCAACTAGATAACTGGGTCACCCATGCCTTTGGCCCCGGCGTAAAGTTATTTGGCACCTCCATTCTCCAAAGGACGCTGGAGCGGGGACGCCTCTATATTTTCAGCTACAGTCCCACCTATGAATGGACTGAAAGTCGCCAAAAGCTGGTTCGCTTTGTTGCAGACCAAACTGCCGTAGCCCTAGAGCAAGATGAGCTTGCGGGAGAGCTGCGCCAAAAGCAACGCTTGGATCGCGAGCTAGAGATCGGTGCCGAGATCCAGCGCCAACTGCTGCCCCGCACCTGTCCCAAAGTGGAAGGTCTAACCCTGGCAGCTCGATGCGAAACGGCCAATCGGGTGGGTGGTGATTACTACGACTTTATTCCCACTCGCAACGACGTTCGCCTCAGCCAACGTAAAGCCCAGGCGAGTGACCCCTGGGGCATTGCCATTGGCGATGTGATGGGTAAGGGCGTCCCGGCTGGCCTGATCATGACCATGCTACGGGGCATGCTCCGGGCAGAGGTTCTCAATGGCCATCCCCCTGCCAGAATTTTGCAGCACCTTAACCGAGTAATGTATTCGGATTTGGAGAATTCCAATCGTTTTGTCACGCTGTTCTACTCGGTCTATGACCCTAGAACACGCATTCTCCAGTACAGCAATGCCGCCCACAATCCGCCCCTGCTGTGGCGCTTTGCCACCAAGAGCCTCCATCGCCTAGATAGTTTAGGGATGCTGGTTGGCTTGGAACACAACAGCCACTATGAGGGAGGGCAGGTCAAGCTGGAACCGGGGGATGTAGTCGTTTTTTACACCGATGGCTTCACCGATGCTGCAACCATCGATGGCGATCGCTTCGACGAGGACAACCTGATCCGCACCATCCAATGGGCCTGCCAGCGCTACGACGACCCCCAGCGTATCCTCGACACCCTATTTGACCGGGTACAACAATTCATTGCTCCAAAGAAGCGCAACGACGATGACATGACACTGGTGGTATTAAAAGCCAACTTACCTCGCTAACTCAGGCTGGGCTCCTTCTATCGTTTTCCTTTGACCCAGCTTGAATTTCCAAAACGCATAGTACAATCGCAGCGTTTAGCCTATCCCTAGAAGCGCTAGGGGGAGAATCCCTGAATGATTGAGAATCTAGACCTTTCCCTCATCGTGCTCAATGATGGCAGCACTGCCCTTGAAGCTCTGAGCCAAACTGCGACTCATGCCACAATCCTGGCGCAGCAGTTTGACCAAGACATCCTGGGAGACATGACTGGAGCCTGGGGCCGCTTTGTCGATTCCGGTCAACTTTGGGCCATGCTGATCGGTTTTGTGATTGGCTATATCTTTAAGAGTCTGACGTCCTACGGTTAATGCCCCAATCCATCCCCCCAGAGAACACCGCTGGCTCCCAGAAAACCTGGAGCCAGCGGTTTGAATCTTCCCTACATCCAGCGATCGCTCGCTTCAATGCCAGTATTGGCTTCGACATTGAGCTGATTGAGTACGACATCACCGGCTCCCAAGCCCATGCCAAGATGCTGGGCAGTACTGGCATCATTTCTGACACGGAAGCCCAACAGCTTGTTGAAGGGCTAGAGCAAATTCGCCAGGAATACCGCGAAGGTAAGCTTAATCCCACGGTGGACGATGAGGATGTCCATTTCACAGTGGAGCATCGCCTGACGGAGCTGCTGGGCGATACCGGCAAGAAGTTACACACTGCCCGCTCCCGCAACGATCAAGTAGGGACGGATATTCGCCTTTACCTGCGGGACCATGTGGGGCGCATTCGTCAGCAGTTGCGAGACTTTCAGGCTGTGCTTGTGGGCCTGGCGGAAGAGAACGTTGAGACCTTAATTCCAGGCTATACGCACTTGCAGCGAGCCCAGCCCGTGAGCTTAGCTCACCATCTGCTGGCCTATTTCGACATGGCGGAGCGGGACCATGAGCGCTTGGGTGATGCGCTTAAACGAATGAATTGCTCTCCCTTGGGGGCGGGTGCTTTAGCGGGCACCACCTTTCCCATTGACCGTCAGCTGAGTGCAGAGCTATTAGGCTTTGAGCGGGTTTATGGCAATAGCTTAGATGCCGTGAGCGATCGCGATTTTGCCGTGGAGTTCCTAGCCGCCTCCAGCCTCATCCTGGTCCACCTCAGCCGCATGTCCGAGGAGATGATTCTCTGGGCTTCGGAGGAATTTCGCTTCATTCGCCTGAAGGATAACTGCTCCACGGGCTCCAGCATCATGCCCCAGAAGAAGAACCCCGATATTCCTGAGCTAGTGCGGGGAAAAACGGGTCGGGTCTTTGGTCACCTCCAAGCCATGTTGGTGATTCTCAAGGGGCTGCCCCTGGCCTACAACAAGGACCTCCAGGAAGACAAAGAGGGTCTATTTGATACGGTCAAGACGGTCTCCGGCTGTCTCGAAGCCATGACAATTTTGCTGCGGGAAGGCATTGAGTTTCAGCCCCAGCGCTTGGCCGATGCCGTCGCTTCGGACTTCTCCAATGCGACAGATGTGGCAGATTATCTGGCGGGTAAAGGCGTTCCCTTCCGCGAGGCTTACAACCTGGTGGGCAAAGTGGTCCGCACCAGCCTGGCTCAGAATAAATTGCTCAAGGATTTGACCCTGGAAGAATGGCAGGCGCTCCATCCTAAGTTTGAACAGGATATCTACGAAGCCATTACGCCTAAACAAGTCGTGGAAAGACGCAATAGCTACGGCGGCACGGGCTTTGAGCAAGTGAGGACGGCGATCTCCCGCTCCAAAGCTCAGCTCCAAAGCTAAGCCTTTACCCCGGCACTGCCAAAATGACACAAATCCCCGGTGAGGCCATTTCCTGCTCACCGGGGATTTATGTTTTGGGCCAACGCTCCCCCCTTTAGCCATGGGGCCAAGACCTGCACAGATTGTGGCATCTATGCCCCTGGGAGCACCTGAACAGGCAACCTACCTTGGGCAAATCAAAGCCCAAGGGATGGAGAGCGGGACAACCATGGCAAAGTTGAACTCACGGTTAAACGCAAAACGACCCATTCCACCTTGGAAACAGCTACACCATTGGCAAGGACTTGGCCTGGTACTGTGCATGTTTCCCCTCGGCTGCTCCTTCATCCTGGGCTCAGCGAGCCTAGAACGAGCCAATCGCCAGGGTCTGCCCAAAGCAGGCTGGACAGATGAACTGGCTCACAATATTGGCACTCGCTTCTCCGGCACCAGTCTGGCCCAGGTGACAAAATGGACAGGGCAAAATCTGCAGAACTGGCGAGACCAAGGGGTCGCCAGTCTGGTCAAACAAGGCGTCGAACTCGCGAGTTTCTCAACCCGCTCTGAGACTCCCAGACAGATTTCCCTGAGACGCAGGCAGCGACGGGCGATCGCCCCCGAGATTACAAAGCTCAGTCAGCAATTGCATCAACGACTGGACGAGGCGATTGCTGTGCAAGCCTCGCACCAGATCACGCCGATCTCAAGCACTGCAAACTCAGCGCCCCCCTTTCCATCTCTCAACTGGTCTCTTGCTCCGGATTTGCGCCAGCAGCAACAGGCAATATCAACCCTGCCCTTAGCACAACGCTATAGCCCCAGTGAAGTTGCCAACTTCATCGCGATCGCCCTGGGTACAGAATTCTCTCCCAACGGTCAAACCACGGGCATACCCCACATTCGCAAATGGACCCAAGACCTACGCATCCAAGTCCACGGACAGCCTACTCCCACTGACATTGCGACCCTAGAACTGGTCGTGGCCGAAATCAATGTCCTACTCGGTGAAGTAGAACTGGGATTTGTCGAGAGCGAGCCCAACCTAGAAATCTTTTTTGTCGCTGAGCGCAACTTTAGCCAATACGAAGCCAGCTACCAGCCCGTTAACCATGGCTTCTTTTGGAACGAAGCTGCCCAGGGAAAAATTCAGCGGGGACGGATTCTCATATCCACCACTGATATCAATCAAACCGAGCGCTCCCACCTCATCCGCGAAGAGCTAACCCAATCCTTGGGCCTAATGCAGGACTCCCTCACCGATGCCAACAGCATCTTTTTCCAGGGCTGGAGCCAAACCCAGGCTTACAGCCTTCAAGATCAGCAACTCCTCAAGATGCTGTATCGCCCAGAAATTCACCCTGGCATGGATGCCATAGCAGTGCAGCGGGCATTGCTGGGGAATTAAGACACCGCCCCTAGGCCTCCCCAGCACCCTGAACTAGCTCCGCAACCAACGAGCCATCACCCACCCACCAGTCTCTAGCTCATACCAGCCGTCTTGCTCGCCAATGGTGCTGATTTGGAGACCATTGGGAATGGAACCGATGACCTGGCCACCAGGGCTGTCACGGATGAGGAGGCGATCGCCATAGGTCGTCACTTCCATAAACTGGCTAGAAGACCGCACCGCCAGCACCACAGGTTCTTCCACCAGCAGCGGTGCTTCGAGCTGGGATCGCGATACAGCAGCAATCACGGGCTCTGCCAAGGTCGGCTCATCAACGGCAGGCTCAACAACAATAGCCACTGCCTCACGGGGCAGCAATGCCGTCGTCACGGGCTCTACCTCTACAACACGGGAGGCTTCCACTGCCTTGAGAGGGGTGGATTCTGGGGCAGTTGCACTGGGCAGCGCGATCGCATTCGATGCCGCAGCCACCAGCAACGCACGAGAATTAAGCTGATCAGGATCCAGGTCCAAACGAGCTGCTGTTATTGGACTGATTGGACTGACAGAGGCCAAGCTAGAAGCAGACGAGTTCACAGCAACCGGCACAGGCGCAGGAGACATCGAAACGACGGCAGCAGGATCAATCACAGCTTGAATCACCGCCGTTTCTTCCACAACGATTTGAGCCTCCCCCCATGGCTCCACAGTCAAGGGAACAGATGGTTGAGCCGGGGGCAAGCTCACGGAGATATTGCCAGTCTTTAGCAGAGCCGCAACGACCTTGGGCTCTGCACTCGCCTGGGAACGCTCCTGGGCGGATGATTGTGCCGAGGGCAACTGAATGATCTGGCCGGGAATCGCATTGGCCAGGGTCGTCTCTCGATGAGAGAGCCTAGCCACAGGAGCAGACTGGGCCACAGATTGCTGTTGGGAAACAGCCCCATTGGCAGCACCTCGTCCAACCTGCAACCAAGCCCGTGAAACCCAGGCCCCCGAGTTCAGCTTGGCCCAGCCATCAGCCGTTTCAATCACCGTGACGCGGTCACCATTCTTCAGAACGCCCACGACCGATCCCGCCGGGGCTTGCCGCAAACGCAACGCCCCCCCATTAGTCGCCACAGCGAACTCACCCTGTTGGGGCCAGGTCACCGGTTTCTGCAAGGCCTGCGCAGCCACAAAGGAACAGCTAAATTCCGGCGGCAGGCCCATGGATCGAGCCGTCGCCGGGCCAACGATGCCATCAGCCAAAAGATTTTGTTGCTGCTGGAAACGACGCACAGCGGCTTCGGTGCGTCCTCCAAACTTGCCATCCACGCCCCCTACGTCATAGCCGCGATCGCCCAAAGCCACTTGTAGCTGATCCACCGCCTCACATTGAGCCCCACGGCGCACCGTGGCCTGGGCTCCAGCAGCAGTCCCCAATACCCCCAGTACCACCAAAGCGCCCACAGAGCCAATCTGCATTGCAGGAATAGATAACCAATTAACCGTTGTTCCCAACGAAGCATCAGCAGCGCAAGGCTCCACCAACAGCGACATCAATGCCGGTTCAACAGACGACCTATCAGTGGCAGACAGTCCAATGGACACCATGGGCTAAACTCCCCGTTGCAATCACACAGTTACTTCATGAAAAAGCTCTGCCTCGCATCACCGCCGGGGCAATGCTCACAACTCATTGAAACGAATAGCGAAGCTTATGACTTCTCTCTAATCCGTATAGCAGGCTTAAAGATTGATACGAGCTTTACGAATGAGAACCGTACAATCTCTAAAATTCCGAGAGAAATCGCTCGCATCAGCAAGTTTTTATACCTAGCAAACAAGCGAAACCCTCCGCAACCATCAAAAAAAAAATGACCTTAAATCTCCAAAAGCTATATTTTTCAGTCAGTCCCAGCGCTATCCAGTGAAATTACACAGTCATGAGCTGAGTAACGATTCAGTCACAATATCCACCCAAGCTCACATTCCCCTTAGAAAATAAAGACACGAAGAGAGACTCTACCGAGGGAAGCGGAAAGCATCTAAGCAACCGTCCTAACGACTTAACCCCATTGGATGACTAGACCAAGTACTGTTGGCCTGACTCATTAGGGTCTTCTACTCCGCAATCAATTCCAAGCCACCTTTACCCGTTCATCGCCATGGCATTCCATAAGATCCTCGTCGCCCTCGACAACAACGACAATGCAGAAAGTATTTTCAGTCAGGCCATTGATCTGGCCCATCGTGAAGAGAGCGAACTGATGCTCTTTAGCTGTGTAGAGTGGGCTCCTAGCCTTTATACGGAGGCAGCGAGTAGTCTGGGCACCATGCCGGAGCATGACTTTTCCAGCCTGGATCTGGAAATGACCCAAATCAATCTCAACAGAACGAAGGAGCGGCTTCAGCAGTTCCAAGAACGGGCGCAGGAATCCAATGTAAAAGCCAGTATTGCCTACGATGCGGGCGGGCCAGGTGCATTGATTTGCAAGAATGCGCAGGCTTGGGGAGCGGAGTTAATTCTGCTGGGTCGCCGTGGACGCTCTGGCTTAACAGAACTGATGTTAGGTAGCGTTAGTAGCTATGTTTTGCACCGAGCAAATTGCTCCGTCTTGGTGATTCAGGGTGATGTGCCCAGCACAGAGGCTTAGGGGCGAGGCTGAAATTAGACCGTTGGGTTTCAAACGCTAAGGCTGACATCGCATGCCATGTCACTACGGTGGTAGCAGGTCTGATTTTGAGGGCAAAGCAGTATTTACGTGACAGACACCTTTTGCTTGCGTGTCCGGCGCACCGCTGTCTTAGCCGTCTTGACTACAGCTGTAGTCTTGCGAGGCTGAGCCTCAGGGAGCACCGCCACAAAGCTGGGCTGGCCCAGCTTTTGCGCTTCAGCTTGGGATAGCAGGGACTCAGCAAAGGCAATGGCTTCCTGGGCAGATTTACCACCCGCCAGCTCTGCCAATTCCTGGCGACGGCTGTCGCGATCGCCCAAAGCCATCACCCGCACAACAGTCCGGCCTTCATCGGCCAGTACCTCTTTTTGCACCCGATAGTGACAATCCGCTCGGGCTGCAATCAGAGGTTGGTGCGTCACACAAAGAACCTGCTGGTTTTCGCCCAACTGACTGAGCTTATCGGCGATCGCCTGGGACACCCGCCCCGAGACCCCCGTATCAATCTCATCAAACACCAAGGTTCCCACGGGATCCACCTGGGAAAAGCAAGCCTTGAGGGCCAGCAAGAATCGGCTCATCTCACCACCAGAAGCCGTTTCACTCAGAGGCTGGAGCGGTTCACCGGGGTTGGGGCTAAACAGAAAGCAAATGGCATCAGCGCCATGGCTAGTAGGCAGAACAGGGCTAATCTGCACCTGGAATTTCACCTTTTCCATGGCCAACGGCTTAAGTTCGGCCAAGAGCCTTGCTTCCAGCTTAGTCGCCGCTTTACTGCGGAGCTGAGTGAGCTTGGCACAAAGCTGCATCAGTTTGGCCTCGGCAGCCTCCAGACTCGCTTCGAGGGCTTCGAGGGATTGGTTGTCGTCGGAGAAGGCGGCTAGCTCGGTGCTGATTTTGGCCTGGTAGGCGATCGCATCCGCCAAGGTCGGCCCGTACTTGCGACAGACCTGCTTCAGCTCATGAATGCGGGTTTCCAGCTCAGCCAGGGTTTCCGGGTCCGTCTCCAAATCCGCCCCGTAGCTATTGATTTGATTGCCCGCCTCCTGCACTTGAGTCATCGCCTCATTGACCAAGTCCACCACACCTTGGAGGCTAGGGTCAAAGCGCATCATCTCCTGGAGAACCTGCTCCGCATCTCCCAAGAGGTCCGCACAGGCATTGCCAGCCTTATCATTCTGGTAAAGCAACTCATAGACCTCGAAGCTCTGCTGCTGCAATTCCACGGCATGGCCCAGGCGCTGATGGTCCAGCTGGGCCTGCTCCAGTTCATCGGGGTTATTGAGTTCAGCTGCCTCTAGCTCCTTAGCCTGGAACTCATACATATCTAGCAGTTGAAGCCGCTGGCCTTCGGCCTGGTGACGATGCTCCAGGGCCTGCTTAGCCTTCTGGTAATCGCTAAAGGCCTTGGCAACCAGGCCTCGTTGCTTATCCAGGGCTGCATCCCCAAAGGCATCGAGCCAATCCCGCTGGCGGGCCGCCTGGCAGAGCTGCACCGTTTGGCCCTGGGCGGTGATTTCCACCAAATGCTCCCGCAAGCTCTCCATCTGCTGGCGATTGACCAAAACGCCATTCACCCGGCTGCGGCTGCGGCTGCCGGTGCCATTGGAGACAATCTCCCGGCTGCACACCACTAAGCCATCATCTAACGGGTCAATTTCAAAGCGCTCCAACCAAGCTTTGACGCTGACTCCCGGTCGAAACGAAGCCTCTAGCCTTGCCCTTGTTTCCCCCGTGCGGATGACTCGGCCTGGCACCCGTCCCCCCAGGACCGCATCAATCGCATCCAAAATAATTGACTTACCCGCTCCGGTTTCACCCGTCAGTACGTGAAGTCCAGCCCCTAGGTCCAGTTCAAGGTGGTCTACCAGGGCGAAATTCTCAATACAAAGATGTTGCAGCATGGGTGGCAAGGGAATCTCATCCGCAAGGAATTTAGGGCAAGGAAGCGATCGCGGGCCCTTCGCTGATGCGTAACGACCAGTTCAAGCGATCTACTACAACCACCAAAATAATACTCTTGTATTGTCATTTCTACCCATAGAAGGAGACGAGAGCTAAAATTGAGCGAATTCAATGCAAATTGTTACACTGTTTGAAGAAGGGCATCACCTTCGCTTTCTTTTCTGCATTCCTCCCCAACATGGTCATCGAAACAAGACCCATTTCATCGATAGCCAATGCTCGGGAGGAGACAACTCAGACTCCTATCCCAACGCTACCGACTCCTTCCGGTTCTGCCCCTCGCTCAGTACGGACCCCAGCTCCCCCACCGCGTCCTCGTCCTGAGATTCGGGACATCAATGGGGTTGAGGATCTCCTGGGTCATTACGACCCGGCGATTATTGCCAGCTTTTACAAAAATAAATTTCTACAGGTCATTGGGCGCTGCGTTGGCGTCGTTTGGCCCATTGCAACCCTGAGCCTCGCACTGCTGTGGGACCGCCAAACCGGCAGTGTCAAACGCAATGAACGCAAGCGAGCAGTGCGCATGCGGGAGGTTTTGACCAATCTCGGCCCTGCTTTCATTAAGATTGGCCAGGCCTTGTCAACCCGTCCTGACCTGTTGCCCCCGGTCTATCTAGAAGAGATGACCCGGCTCCAGGATCAACTGCCCGCCTTCCCCAATGAGATTGCCTTCCGCTTCATCGAAGAAGAGCTAGGAGCTCACCCCCGAGATATCTATGCCGAGCTAACACCCGAGCCCGTCTCTGCGGCTTCCCTGGGCCAGGTTTACAAGGGCAAGCTCAAAACCGGCGAAGATGTGGCGGTGAAAGTTCAGCGCCCCGGATTGGCTGAAGGCATCACCTTAGATCTCTACATCCTCCATGGCATTGCCACCTGGCTGATGAATACCCGGGGAGACAAGCTCAAGAGTGACTTAGTGGCGATCGCCGACGAGTTTGGTGAGCGCATCTTCGACGAAATGGACTACAGCCAGGAAGGCCGCAACGCCGAGCGCTTCAACGAGCTGTACAGCTACCTGCCCGATATTTATGTACCCAGCATCTACTGGGACTACACCGGTCGTCGCGTGCTGACCATGGAATGGATCACGGGCTACAAGCTGACCGAGATTGAGACGATTAAATCTCGGGGCATGGATCCCACCCACCTGATCGAGATTGGCGTGCAATGCTCCCTGCGTCAGCTGCTGGAGCATGGATTTTTCCATGCGGACCCTCACCCCGGCAACCTGCTTGCCATGCCCGATGGCCGCTTGGCCTACCTGGACTTCGGCATGATGAGCGAAATCCTGCCCTACCAACGCTATGGTCTGATTGAAGCGGTCGTTCACCTCGTGAATCGCGACTTTGAGGGCCTGGGCCAGGACTACATCAAGCTAGATTTCCTCACCCCAGAGACAGACCTAACGCCGATCATTCCGGCCCTAGCAGAAGTCTTCAACAACGCCCTGGGCAGCAGCGTTGCGGAACTGAACTTCAAGAGCATGACCGATCAGCTCTCAGCTTTGATGTACGAATATCCCTTCCGGGTGCCCGCCTACTACGCCCTGATCATTCGTTCTCTGGTGACCCTTGAAGGTATTGCCATCAATGTAGATCCTGAATTCAAGGTGTTGAGTAAGGCCTATCCCTATATCTCCAAGCGCTTGCTGACCGATCCCGCTCCTCAATTGCGAGCTTCTTTGCAAGACTTGCTGTTTAAGGATGGCGAGTTCCGCTGGAATCGCCTGGAGAATCTGCTGAGCAATGCCCGCAGCGGCGGCGAAGCCTACGACATGGAATTGGTCGTGGATCAAACCTTGGAGTTTTTGGATTCCGAGCGGGGAGCCTTTATTCGCGATCGCCTCGTAGACGAGCTGGTCAACAGCATCGATACCCTGGGCCGCAACACCGTCAGTCAGTTCACCCAGAGCTGGCAAGACCGCTTCAATCAGCTGGGCTTTGGCAAACCCAAAACCGATACATTGAAGAAGCCCCATGCCGTTGTCCAAAGCGAAGAAACCGAGAGCCTAGAGCGCATTCAGCGGATTTTAGCCATTCTGCGAGACAGCCAGGGCTTCGACCCCATGAAGGTGCTGCCGCTTGTCCCTAAGCTATTGGCTAAGCCTGAGTTACAGACCATGGGACAGAAGGTAGCGGGCAGTTTGGCCCAAAAGGCCGCAGCTCGGTTTGTGCGGGAGATTCTCTTAGCCAACGAACCGACGACCGCCAATGGGAAGGGCTTAGCCCAGGCTAGGTAAACCCAGCAATATCCTGCAACGTACAAACGCGAGATGCGCTGTCCATGGGCAGCGCATCTCGCGTTTAGAGTTCCTAGTTGAAGCCTAAATTCGACAAAGCTAAGACAGCCCTAGCCCCTCTCCCCAGGGAGAGGGGAAATCCAGAGTTCTGAAAAGCCTGTTTTACGTTCGGTTCCCCTTCTCCCTTAGGAGAAGGGGTTAGGGGATGAGGTTATTTTGTAGCTATCGAACCCAGTTCATTACATGCAAACGAGGTTTTCCCGAAATACTGCGACATCCCCGTGAATCCACTTGACACTTGGCGACACCACCGACGGTTTTAAGCGCTAGGGACTAAAATAAACCGGCCTGCCCCCGCATCTCCCTCTGCCCCGATGAGCCAAACGCCTCCCCCTCGCAAACCGAAAACATTACTGGGTTCCATTACCCAATTGGTGCAGCAGGCGCGAACCCAAATGGCGTTCTCGAAAGTGGAACTGCGACGCAATGCGCGGGTTCCAGAGGTGCGCATCGAGGATGGAGAGCAAAAAGAAGGCCAACGCAGCTTTCCCCTGGTGGGCGATCGCTACTTAATTGGCCGCAGCTCCAGCGCCTGCGACATCACCGTCAGTAACCCCATCGTCAGCCAGGTCCACGTCTCCCTCAATCGCAGCCGCCGCAAGGGCACCGGCTTCATGATTAAGGACGAGGGCTCCACCAACGGCTTTTACTGGAAAAAGAAACGCTATAACCGTCTAGAGCTAAAGCACAAAGACATCATTAGCCTGGGGCCACCGGAGCTGGCTAACGGCGTCCAGCTACGCTACATCGACCCGCCCGCCTGGTATCAGCGACTATTCAAGGGCTGCATCTACGGCACAGTGGGATTTGTGTTTCTAGGAGCGGGACTAGTGGCTCTGGAATGGCGCAACTTTTCGGTCAAACAACTGGGTACGGTGCAAGGCCCCATCGCCGCCTATGCCGGAGATGGCACGCCGCTGCAAACTCTGCGCAGTGACTCCCACCGGGAATTGGATAAAATCTCGGACTTTTCGCCCTACTTACCCCAGGCGATCGTCGCTTCAGAGGATTCTCGCTACTACTGGCATGTGGGCTTTGACCCGGTGCGTGTCGCCTCTGCCATGCTGATCAATCTCAAGAGCGGCAGCATTCGAGAAGGGGCCAGTACTGTCACCCAACAGATTGCCCGCAGCCTCTACCCCGACTATGTTGGCCGAGATGATTCCGCCAGTCGGAAAATCAAAGAGATTCTCGTGGCCATGAAGCTGGAAACTTTCTACAGCAAGGATTTTTTGCTTAAGACCTACATGAACCGGGTGTACTTGGGCGTGGGCTATGGCTTTGAAGATGCAGCCCAAAAGTATTTCAATAAACCAGCGGCGGAACTCACCCTATCCGAATCAGCCACTCTGGTGGGCATTCTCCCCTCACCCAATGGCTTCAGCCCTTGCAGCGATATAGAGACCGCTCGGAATCTGCGTAATCGGGTGATTAATCGCATGGTGGAACTGGACATGATTAGTCCAGAAGAAGCCAGCGCGGGACGGCGATCGCCCATCGTCATTGATACAGATGTCTGTCAGGTGGCCAACAACACCCTGTCGCCCTATTTCTACGGACAAATTCTGGATGAGCTAGAGACGTTGTTGGGGAGGCAGACGGCGCGGGAGGGGAATTTTATTATTGAAACGGAGCTAAACCTCGCCCTCCAAGACTTGGCAGAATCCAGTCTGCGTAAGGCTGTGCTGGAAGAAGGGTCACGCTATGGCTTTTCCCAGGGCGCAGTGGTGACCATGGATGCGAGTAATGGGGCGATCGTCGCCCTCGTCGGCGGCGTGGACTACTCCGAAAGTCAGTTCAACCGGGCCATCCAAGCCCTGCGTCAACCCGGCTCCACCTTCAAAGCGTTTGCTTACGCTGCTGCCCTGGAGAAAGGTATTTCTGCAAGACGGACCTTTTCCTGTGCACCTCTCAACTGGGGTGGTCAGGGCTATAGCGGCTGTGAACGCAGCGGTGGAAATATCGACATGTTCCGAGGCCTAGCCCAATCTGAAAATGCCGTAGCCCTACGCATCGCGCAGGCAGCAGGCTTAGAAGTCGTTGTCTCCACTGCGCAAAAAATGGGAATCACAGCAGATTTAGACCCCGTGCCAGGCTTAGTTTTGGGTCAAAGCGAAGTCCGTCCTCTGGAAATGGTGGGGGCTTACTCAGTCCTGGCCAATGGCGGCAGCTACAGCAAGCCCCATGCCATCACCCGAATTTTTGATAGCAATCAATGCGACGACCCTAACAATTACAAAACCTGCCGCCTGGTCTACGATTTTAGCCAAACCCCAGGCCAGCGTCGCCAAGTCATCCGCCCCGAGGTAGCCAATACCATGACCCAAATGCTCCAACAGGCTGTGGCTAGTGGTACGGGTCGAGGCGCATCCCTACCGGGCCAAGGCGTCGCGGGCAAAACCGGCACCACCAATGACGCAGTTGATCTTTGGTTTGTGGGCTATCTGCCCAACCAGCAACTGGTCACTGGTATTTGGCTAGGCAATGACGACAACAGCCCGACCAGCGGCAGCAGCGGTAATGCAGCCTACCTGTGGAGCGAGTACATGGGAGCCGCTCTGGAAACCCAGGGATAAACAGCCTTTTTACGATTTTGCAGTCAGTCAAAATCAATCTTTCTGTTGAGTAATTGAACCCATGACGGGGTCCAACTCAATTTGCTGCATTCAATTACAAGCCAAAGTTCCACAGAGTTCGGGCAACAAATCTTCTTCATGAAATGCTAAGTCAAGACTCTTTGAACTTTTGTATCAGCTAGTCAACAAAAGTTCAGCATAGCTAGGGGCAAAGGCTCAGTTCTTCCAGAAAGCCAATTTGCCCAGCGACGCCGTAGCTAACAAGGATCGTGGCAAAACGATGTAAAGGAAGACAGATACCATCTTTCTTAAGAAAACCTTAAATTCAGGGGCAACTGCCATCTGTTTTACCATTCGCTCTATAGATTTCCGTTATGATGGCAGCGTTCTAAAGAATTAATAAAAAACGAGAAGTCAATTATTGTTTTTCAAACAATAACTTTAGTTTTTTTAAAGATTTGGAATAAGTAGTTCGGTTTGGTGAGAAACGTGACAATTTACGTAGGAAATCTGTCTTTTCAGGCATCTGATGAAGACGTTCGTGAAGTATTTGGTGAGTATGGCGACATTCAGCGCGTCAGCCTGCCCGTAGACCGTGAAAC
>CALIGI010000215.1 GCA_938021205.1 uncultured Pseudanabaenaceae cyanobacterium | reverse complement strand
CATCCTCTCCCCTAGCCCCTCTCCTAAAGGAGCGGGGAACCAAGCGAAGCTGAAAGCCTCGATTTTGCGTTCGGTTCCCTTGCTCCTTTAGGAGTAAGGGCTAGGGAAAGAGGTTGGCTGTTTGGCTGTCGAACTCAGGTTGAAATCATAAAAGAGGCCACGCTGCATCTTGGCCGCCTTCGGATTGGCATGGATATAGCGCAGCGTATTCAGCACCCGCCGATGGTCGGTATTGGGAAAACCAGAGCTATGGAAACGCTTTTCCCAGAAATGTCCTGTTCGATTCAGCATCCGGTTAAAACACATGGCCGTAAACCAATTCAGCCAATGCATAATTCTCGATAAATCTTCGGGAATTGACGGCTCCAGCAAGTAGTGAATATGGTTGCTCATAATACAAATGCCATACAGCTTAAAGCCAAATTTCTCTTGGCATCGCTGAATTGCAAACAGCAAAACCTCTCGACACTCAAAGCTGGTTAGTCGGAACTCGCGATTATTGCAGCGAACTGTGATGTGATAACAATAGTTTTCAGAAATTTGCCTGGGAGAGCGAGCCATAATTTTGCCTAACGCTTCTTTTATCTCTTCGCTGTCTCCCAAGCAATACAGTATTAGCCCTAAATCTAATCTACATTCTCCCTAGTGTTATTGAGTTTCAATTAACAAGAAAACCCATGCCAAAAGCCAAAATCTTTGAAGAACAATATCCCACCATCAGCCGTTTCACCGAGGTACAAGGCTGTATCGAAATCGGCGACCACGAAGTCATCTCCGCCTTCGTCCGCGCCTACGACCAGGGTGGAACCGTCTACGAAGGGAAACCCAGCTACCCCAGCATGGATGAAGCCCTCCAGGATCTTGAGCAGGGCATTCAAGCCTACCTGGATGAGAATGGAATTGAGTTGTAGGTTGGGTCGAGGGCTTCCGAAACCCAACAAGCCAAACGTTCAAGCCTGTTGGGTTTCATGCTTCAACCCAACCTACATCCATGGTTTTATTCAATTTCAATTAACGAGCGCGATCGCCCACAACGTAACGGAGGGTGCGTTTCTGCGCAGCAAAACGCACCGATTAAACAAATTGGCATATCGATTCTGTTCCCCAACCATTTTGTTCCGCGACGTTGGGCAATGATCACGGATGGTTTGGTTGCTGTTGAAATGGTGCGTTGCCCTTCGGGACAACACACCCTACGCAAATCATTGGGTTTCTTTCACCCTAATCAAACACCTTGGCCAAGGCCTTGGTGGTGATGGCGATCGCATCCTCCACCTCTCTCTCGCTCACCACCAGCGGCGGCACAAAACGAACCACCGTCGGCCCCGCAGGCACCAACAGCAGCCCCTCATCCAAAGCCGCTTTCACAATATCAATCGCGGCCTTCTCCCCATCAGGTTGCAACACCAACCCATTAATCAAGCCCCAGCCCCGCACGCCAGCTAAATGCTTCGGGTATTGGGCCACTAGCTTCTCCAGGCCAGCGCGCAATTGCTCACCCCGCACCTGGACGTTTTCGAGTAGATTCTCCTGCTCAATCGTCTTCGCAATGGTCATGCCCACACGACAAACAAAGGGATTGCCACCAAACGTACTCGCATGGTCACCCGGCTGAAACACATTTGCCTTTTCATTACACAGCATTGCTCCGATGGGAAAGCCACCACCCAACCCCTTTGCCAGGGTAAACACATCCGGTTCAATGCCAAGTTGCTGGTGACCCCAGAGCTTGCCCGATCGCCCCATGCCCACCTGAACCTCATCCATCATCAGCAAAATGCCCGTTTCATCACAGAGCTGGCGCACCTGCTTAAAATACTCAACGTCACCGGGATTGACGCCACCCTCACCCTGAAGCGGCTCTAGCAGAATGGCTGCTACCTGAGGACCCTCAGAATTGAAACTCGCCACAGTCGCTCTTAGCGCTTCAATGTCGTTGTAAGGTACATAGTCAAAGCCCTGCACCATAGGCGTAAATCCCTTGTGGTACTTGGGCTGACCCGTAGCCGTCACCGTCGCCAAGGTGCGGCCATGGAAACTCGCCTGGGCCGTGAGGATCATTGGCATCCCCTCAATGCCCAGCTTGGTGTGGCCATACTTGCGGGCCAACTTAATCGCTCCCTCATTGGCCTCTGCACCGGAATTGCAGAAGAATACGCGATCGGCGCAGGAGTTGGCCGTTAGCCAACTCGCCAGCTCCCCCTGGAGGGGAATGTAATAGAGATTTGAGACATGCTGAAGCTTCGTGACTTGATCCGTCACGGCCTCCACTAGTGCAGGGTGAGAGTGGCCTAGGGTGCAGGTTGCAATCCCCGCGACAAAATCCAAATAGGCCAACCCCTCGGTATCCCAGACAATGCAGCCCTGACCTCGCTCCAGCGCCAGAGGAAAGCGTCCATAGGTGTACATAACGCTTTCATCAAAAGCAGCGGCGTTAAATGAAGTTGCAGTCATGGTCTCTGGGCTCACAGTGGAATACCTCTATCGAGCAAATAGAAAGGACATGTCAGTCGGGCATTGCTACGGGGACAATGCATCAGCTAAAAGCGTAGCGCAATCTTTCCAGCAAAGCCGAAGTCAGATTCCAAGAGAAAAAGGGCCTCTTCAGGCCATCACATTTCCCAAAGCGATGAACATCCGAAAATCTATTCAATATTGTCGCTTGGGGAAGATGTTAAGGCTTCTGGAAAAACATCAGATGCTGTTCAGGCAGAGACTCATTCGTCTTTACCCAGTCCAGACCCACGGCCGCCATTTCTTTCTTCGCCTGACGCTGGCTCATCTTGTGGTGGGGCTTGATCGTACTTAAACGATCCTCCCCCCGATATTCGGCTAATACAGCCAGTCCACCGGGCTTGAGCGCCGTCACAATGCCCTGCATCATCTCGTAGGGATATTCAAACTCGTGGTAGGCATCCACCATCAGCGCCAGGTCTAGAACGGACTCTGGCAGCTTGGGATCGGACTCAGTGCTCAACACCAGCTCCACGTTCTCAATGCCAGACTCAGCCTTGTAGCGTTCCATCAGCGCTAGCATCTCAGGCTGAATATCCACCGCATACACCCTGCCCTCGTCCAGGCGGCGAGCCATGGGAGCTGAGAAATAGCCCGTGCCCGCTCCAATATCCCCAACGACCATCTCGGGCTTCAAGTCCAATGCCTTAATCAGTAGATCGGGCCGTTCCTCCAGGGCACGGCTAGAGCGCTCCAGCCAATAGGCTCCGCGATGGCCAATGACATTGGCAATTTCCCGGCCCAGGTAGCGCTTACCAATGCCATCATCACTGGCGTAGCCCAGGCTCTCGTAGGCGATCGGAGCCTTCTCGAAGCCGACAGATGCAACGGTATCCGCCCAGGTTGGGGGAGCCATCCATAGCAGCAAGCTCAGCATCACCATCATGATCCAGCCCATTTCTGATCCCCCATGCTTTGCTTTGTTCGCCAGCTTTGCTCAACATGGCTGAGCTAAGGCCAGGTCAACCCTAGGCCGTTTTTAGTATGTCATCGCTGGGAAGCCGCGATCGTTTCAGTCCTAAGGCCAGCTTTCACAAAAAAAGCCCCACGAGGCAGTATTGCCTGTGGGACGAAGACGCAGTTAGGAGGTATCTTATGGCTACTAAACTAGCGGATTTCCTCAAAACTTCGACACTTTTTAAGGTGTTCTTAAGGTTCTGGGATCACCTCAGTCAGAGGATTTGTGCGCTTTCGCGAATCGACCTAAGACGGTCCATGAGAGGGTCCCATCAAGGCTCCCATCAGTAGAGCTGCTGGCTATAGCAACCGCAACTGAGTCTGCTCATTCGATTCAATCTCATAGGCGGCGATCGCCTCACTCACCCCTGGAGAACCTCCCGTAAATCGCTCTGCCTCCAACACCCAAGCCTCCCCTTGCAATAAGGCTTCAGCAGCCCCCATCAGATCTGAAGTCAAGGGAGCCAAGTCCTCTCGATGGGCCAAGTAGGCCCCTAAGGCCTCCAGGGGATTCAAATGCTGATCCGCGCCTAGCTGGGGCATACGAGGACGCATGAGCTGGCTGACCAGCTCGGGCTGAATGGTATAGCTGTGGCAGTCCTGGAGAGCGAGGTGCAGGGCACGATCATCAATATCTGGCAGTTGCTCCGGTGCAATTTGATAGATGAGGCGGGCGATCGCTCCGTTGAGAGATTGCTGGGCGATCGCCTTCTCCAAGGCCCCCTGGGGATCGGACTTCCCAGAAACATCTCGCTTAATCGTGACAAAAGGCCTGACCGACAAAGGTTGAAACTCAAACTCAGCCTGCCCCTTCTCTAGCTTGATCCACACAAATCCTTTGTCTTCCTTTTCCTCACTGAAATCCACCCGCTCAATACTGCCGGGATAAACCACGGGGGGCTTCTCACACAGCACCTGATGGCGATGGACATGGCCCAGGGCCACATAGTCAAAGCAATCCCGCGCAATCAGTGACAGCGGCAAGGTAAAGCCTTTCCCCACCGCCAAAAAGCGCTCAGCCCCAACCATCGCCGTATCCACCATGGTGTGACCGAGTAAAACTGTCGGCAATGCCAGGTCTAGCTGACGGATCTCACCCTCCAGGGCGATGCGTAGCCGGGCCAGCAATTGCTCATTCACTGCGCAGAGGGATAGACCTTCAGTTTCTGGCCGAGTCATTAGCGTGGAGCGAGTTAACCAGGGCAGGGTGATGATTTGGACTGGGCCAGCCTGGGTTTGAATTCGATGGGTTTCGAGGCGATCGCCCACCACCACCCCTGGCACGCCCAACGTCCGATAAATACAAAGGCTTGCCCCGCCTTCCCCCTGGGAGTGCTGATCATGATTGCCCACCAACATCACCACCGGAATCTGGGCATCCACCAGGCGCTGAAACTCCCGCGAAAAAGCCTGCTGAATATAAGGAGCAGGGGTAGCATCGGGGAAAGCATCCCCGCCAAACAGCACCAAATCCGCCTCGCGCTCAATCGCCGCATCAATGCAGCGACCCAAGGCAGCGGCAAAATCCTCTAGTCGAGTATTTAACCCTGTATCAGGATTGATCTGCCCATGGGCAAAACCACTGCCCATGTGGATATCGGAGAGGTGGAGGATTTTGACCATTGTTCAGGTCCGGCGAAGGTAGAACCATTGTATTAGCGATCGCCAATTTTGCCGCCGACCCCCAATACCGTCGGGTGCGTATCTCCCCAAACGCCCCAACCCCAACCCAAAATTAAATAATGCGCACCAGGCCCGGCGATCGCCAAAGCAACGGTGCGCATTATCAACATGGTTTGCAGAGCGTCCAGCATTTTGGGAGACGCGCACCCTACGCCGAACGACAAAATGGGGACGCCCATAGACGCCCCCGTTTATTAATCAAACCCAAATCGCCTCAACGATTGGCAAGCTTGGATGGTTCGCTGAGTCTGGAGAAGGTAGTTTGACTCGCAACACCTTTCCGAGATCTCGTTGATTTAATTCATATCAATTTATTTTTTGCGTAAAGACTACCTTTGAATATTGCGTATAAATAATCACTTGCACAACTATTGGCATAGAGTCTCCTGGGTTTGCTACCGCTAAATAAAAAAACAATACATCGGCGAATGTTAAAAACGACAATTGCTGCAGCGGCGGCTCTTGCGACTGCCAGTACTGTTATTTCCTTCTCTGCGACTCCAGCCCAGGCTGCCAGTCTTGTCACTGTGGATGGGACTGATTTTGAGGTGGAATTGGTAACCGGGACTTTTCTTGATTTAGAAGACCAGGTCACAGCTACCCCGTTTTGGGGTGACAGTGGACTTGCTGCGCTTTTCGCGACGGAATTCAACAGTGCGGTTGGAACCCGTGTAAACGGTTTTGGTCCTCTGTTTGCGTTTGCAATTCAAGAGAGTCAACCGGTCGTGGAGTCTCAGGTCTTCTCCCAACCGCCTCTCCCTTTTTTGCCCGCGTCAGTTGGTCAAAGTACAGATTTCCAAGATGTCTCGGCCACTTTCGCGATCGTGAGAGATACGACCGCTGTGCCAACGCCCGCCCTCCTGCCCGGCCTCCTGGGCATGGGCATCGCAACGCTTCGCAAGCGTAAGCTAACCTGAGTTCGACAGCCAAACAGCCGACCTCTTTCCCTAGCCCTTACTCCTAAAGGAGCAAGGGAACCGAACACAAAATCGAGGCTTTCAGCTTCGCTTGGTTCCCCGCTCCTTTAGGAGAGGGGCTAGGGGAG
>CALIGI010000214.1 GCA_938021205.1 uncultured Pseudanabaenaceae cyanobacterium | reverse complement strand
CATGACCCACATCGAAGATGGTGCCAAAATTGTTGGCCCCACCATGATTGGTCCCAACTGCCATGTCTGCGCCGATGCTGTGGTGGATAACAGCGTCATCTTCGAATATTCCCGCCTGGGCCCCGGTGTCCGCCTCGTGGACAAGCTGGTATTTGGTCGCTATTGCGTCGATAAGACCGGAGCTTCCATTGACGTTCAGGCAGCGGCCTTGGATTGGTTGATTACGGATACCCGCCAGACCCCTGGTGGTCCTTCCGTGGAGCGACAGGCGATCGCCGAACTCCTCGGAGCCGGTGCCTAAGCCCCAGAGCCAAACTTAAATCGACCCAAAGGCCGTGCCGGAGCAATCCAGCGCGGCCTTTTACGATCTAGCTGCAATCCCATGCAGACCAATAAGCGTCTCTTTCGGTAAACTTCGAAAAGCAGGTTAAGCCTGACTCAAACTGCCACTATCGGACAGGCTTTAATAGCCTCTTAAAGTGAATGGCCCCAAATTCTGCTTGAATATCAGCAGTTATACGCAAGAGCCCCTTGGGTTAACCATTGGGGTGGCCAGCGCTCATTTCCCTAAGACGATAGACTCGAGCCCATGAGAATCGCACTATTCACTGAAACCTTCCTGCCCAAGATCGACGGCATCGTCACCCGCCTCAAGTACACCGTCGAACACCTTCAACGCCAAGGCAATCAGGTCATTGTCTATTGTCCAGAAGGTGGCCTAAAGGAATATCGTGGCGCTCAAATCTACGGCGTGAAGGGCTCGCCCATGCCGCTCTACCCTGAGCTGAAGATGGCCTTTCCCCGACCCTCTGTAGGCAAGTCTTTGGAGCTGTTTAAGCCGGACCTCGTCCATGTCGTCAATCCCGCCATCCTCGGCCTGGGTGGCATCTATTACGCTAAGAAGCTCGACATTCCCCTCGTCGCTTCTTACCACACCCATCTGCCCAAGTACCTGGAGCACTATGGCCTAGGCGTTCTGGAGCCCGTGCTGTGGGAGCTACTCAAGGCGGCTCACAACCAGGCCTTGCTCAACCTCTGCACTTCCACTGCCATGGTAAAGGAACTGGATGAGCATGGTATTGAACGCACTGATCTGTGGCAGCGGGGAGTAGACACAGAGCTGTTCCGGCCAGAGCTGGCGAGTGCGGAGATGCGCGATCTCCTCTCCCAGGGCAACCCTGAAGCCCCGCTCCTGCTCTACATCGGTCGCCTCTCCGCCGAAAAGGAAATTGACCGCATCAAACCCGTCCTAGCCTCCATCCCCGGCGCTCGTCTAGCCCTCGTCGGCAACGGCCCCCACCGAGAGGAACTAGAAGAGCACTTCGTAGGCACCAACACCAACTTCGTCGGCTATCTGGAGGGCGATGAACTAGCCTCCGCCTACGCCTCCGCTGACGCCTTCATCTTCCCCTCGCGCACCGAAACCCTGGGCCTGGTGCTCCTAGAAGCCATGGCCGCAGGCTGCCCCGTCATCGCAGCCAACGCAGGCGGCATCCCCGACATCGTCACCGATAGTGAGAACGGCTTCCTCTTCGATGTCACCGGTGATGACGCAGCGGACGACAACGCCATGATTGCGGCGACCCAGCAACTCCTGGCCAACCCAGACCAGCGTCAGCAATTCCAAACCGCCGCCCGCACCGAAGCGGAGCGCTGGAACTGGGCTTCGGCAACGAAGCATCTCGTAAGCTACTACGAAGCCGTTTTGAACATGGACGAACTCCCCAAAGCGGCGTAGTCGCAAAAACAATCCAACAAACATAAAGCCCCCAGTCAAGAAGACCAGGGGCTTTTTCAGCTATCACGAAGCTGCAATTCTATTGAACCGCAACCGTCTCACGCGCAGGCTCGGCTTCCGCCACACCGGCATCCTCAGGCATATCCTTATTCCACAAAGAGACACAAGGGATCTTAGAGCGATCGCATCGGTCCACATACTTCTTGGCAATCTCCGTCACCTCCATCATCAAGCCCTTGCTCAACTTAATGGGGTCCAGACCCAGGTCCAGGAAACACTGATTCTCAACATACAGCTCATTCTCCACCGCTTCATTGCGGGGATTCTTGATGTACTTGATCTCAGCATCAGTCATGCCCACAATCATCTCCGCCAGAGCCTTAACCCGATGAGTCTCAGTCATCTGGTTGAGAATCTTCACCCGCTCACCCTTCTCAGGCGGGTTATCAATCGCTAGCTCAACGCACCGCACCGTGTCCTGAATATGGATAAAGGCGCGAGTCTGCCCCCCCGTACCATGCACCGTCAGCGGGTGACCCACCGCAGCCTGCATCAGGAAGCGATTCAGCACCGTGCCATAGTCACCGTCATAGTCAAATCGATTAACCAAGCGAGCATCCATGCTGGTCTCGCGAGTATTCGTACCCCAAACAATACCCTGGTGCAGGTCGGTGACGCGCACCTCATCGTTCTTGTTGTAATAAGCGAAGAATAGCTGATCCTGAGTCTTGGTCATGTGGTAGATGCTGCCGGGATTCGCCGGATGCAGAATCTGCTTCTCAATCACCTTGCCCTCCTCAGTGACCACCTGAATATCCAGGTAGCCCTCGGGAATCTTCATGCCAGCGGTGCCATAGCCGTAGACGCCCATGGTACCCAGGTGCACCACATGGATGTCTTGGCCGGACTCAACAATGGCGCACAGCACGTTATTGGTGCCGTTGAGGTTATTAGAGACGGTGTAACGCTTGTGCTTACCCGACTTCATAGAATAGGGCGCAGCGCGCTGTTCAGCGAAGTGAACAACCGCGTCAGGGTGATAATCATTGAAGAGATTGAGGAGGCGATCGTACTCTTCAGCAATGTCGATATTGGCGAATTCAATTGTCTTCCCAGAAGTCTCCTTCCAAGCCTGAAGACGCACAGACATGGGCTGAATTGGAGTCAGGGAAGACACCTCCAATTCATTGTCAATGTTGCGACGGGAAAGATTATCAACGATTAAAACGTCATGACCTGCATTTGAAAGGTGCAGAGCAGTGGGCCAACCGCAAAAACCGTCACCACCCAAAATAATGATCTTCATATCCCTGGTTCTTTCGCGTCAAAAGTTAGCAGGATTATACATGTTTCGTCGCCATATCCCTTGGGAACAAGGTTGCATAGACGACGGATTTTCAGGGTTTCTTAGAAGCAAGAGAGTGATAGTTCTGCAATCCAGAGCAAGAGCAATAAAAAACAAAATCCCCTGACAGCATAAATTACAGCAACTCTTAAGACAGAGTAGGATGAGAAAGGAAGAAGATAAGCGGCGGAATAACACCTCACCTACCCCAGCCCAAAAATCAATTTACGGCTAGTCCACAAACAAAGGTGGCACATCAGAAAACCTAAGATAATCTCACGACCTATCCTTTGAGCAAGCAGAAAGAATAGCCCCCAAGTAAAGTTCAAATCTTCAGAGATAGAGTGGGGCAAAGGAACAGGAAATCAACCGAGGTTCTGTTTTATACAAAATTTTCAGGTTTCGATTCGGAGATTGAAACACACAACCCAATCCAGCAAAATTCTGTTTTGCGGCACCTATGATTTGCTAGTTGGCTTAGTCTTTTTCCTGATAACGAAACCTCGCCCCCGCCCACTGCAACTTCTCTCGCAGGGTCTGATAGAAAGAATTGGTCTCCCGCAGAACAATGAATTTAGCCTTAAAGTCAGCTCGACGGATATCCACGCGATAGCCAGGCCAAATGGGGGTTGCCAAGACTCCATCCATCCAGAGCTTCGTACTTAAGTCTGGATCCATTAGCGGTCGCACACGCACCGTTGAACCGCAGGGCATGACCAAGGGTCGACTGGACAGGCTAAGGGGGCAAATGGGAGTCATCACCAGGGCTTCCATACCGGGATGAACAATGGGTCCATTGGCAGAAACGGTGTAGCCGGTGGAACCGGTAGGGCTGGAGACCAACAGTCCATCACCGTGGTATTGGTCAATCTTTTCACCATCCACCTCCACTTCCAAAACTGAGGTCGCCATACGATCCGCAGAGCCTGGCTTAATTGCAAATTCATTTAGAGCGTAGTGGGTACTATCACTTCCCTCTGGCAACATCGAATTACCAGGTGCATCGGGCAACGGCTTGAGGGCTGCCTGAAGCATCATCCGCTGCTGCACCGCATAGCGATCCTCCAACAACCGACGCCACACTGCTTGGGTATCTTGAAACAGGTCCAAGGGCTCGGTCAAAAAGCCCAAGTGGCCCCCAACCTTCACGGCCAAAATAGGAATATTTTCTGGAGCCAGATGCCGTGCCGCACCCAATGCAGAGCCATCTCCACCCAGGACAATGGCTAAATCGATCGCCTCAGTCACCGAAGCTAAGAACACCGGGTAGGGGTTATTCTTTGCGCCTGTCGGCCCCATCATAACCCTACAGCCCAGAGCCTCTAATTCACGCGCACAGAGATCGGCGTAGGACTTACTCGTATCGTCATTGGCCTTATAGGCCAAGATTACATGGCGCAGCTGCACAACGGCAGGTCTCCCAGGATATGTTCAAACCCGAAACAACAACTGAAGGAGAAATCCAATCCCTCTCCCCCCTGAGTCCATTACCACTTGAGTAGATTGAACTGCTCCATATCAACCGTATTACGATTGCGATAGATGGACAGTAAAATCGCCAAGCCCACGGCTGCCTCAGCCGCAGCAATGGAAATCACAAAGACTGTAAACACCTGACCTCGAATGACCGCAGGGTCCAAATAATTCGAGAAAGCCATCAAGTTGAGATTCACGCCATTCAGCATCAGCTCAATGGACATCAGCACTCGAACAGCATTGCGGCTCGTAACCAGGCCATAAACGCCAATGCAGAAAAGGGCAGCAGCGGCTAAGAGGAAGTACTGAAGTTGCATGTTGTCCGAAGGTAGCGTTTGGCAAAAACAAATCAGGGAAAGTAATCAACACCATTGAGCAACGGCTTAGGTTACTTCGTCAGCATCGACCGAGCCTGCTGGAATGAGCTCCCGAGGGCGCTCGGGTAGCTTGAGGTCTTCTCCTGTGGCCACATCGATCAAGTCGGGAATAATGTCGCGACGGGCTAGGACGATCGCCCCAATCAAGGCCATCAGCAACAACACCGACACCAGTTCAAAGGGCAGCAAGAAGTCCGTAAAGAAATGCTCACCCAGAATATAAATTGCTTCATCTCCTGCAGCCGCAGTGTTGTTAATCCCCCAAGGCGTCGTGATAATCGTGGTACCCAGAAGCAAAAACAGACCGCCACAAACACCAGCAGTCACAATCTTGCGAGTCCAGGCATACTTAACCGGGGCAAAATCCTCTCGCTTGTTTACCAGCATGATGGCAAACAGAATCAGGACGTTAATCGCACCGACATAAACCAGAATCTGCGCCGCCGCCACAAAACTGGCATTGAGCAATAGGTAAAGCCCGGCCATGGCAGAGAAAACGGCACCTAGCAAAAAGGCTGAGTAGACAATATTGGGAGTCAGCACCACCGCCAGGGCAGCACCGAGCATCATCACCGTCAAGATGATGAAAGATACGAGTTGGACGCCTTCGGCCAGATTCACAGGAAATTCCTCAAGAATGACGGGGTGGGGTCAACGCAGCACTGCCCCCATTAGATTACGCGATTGTTTCGCAAGATTTCAAAGGAATCGATGGTATTGAAAGAAACGGGTCGAAAATAGATCGCTGATCGTAATGCCCCAGTTCCGATGCTCAACCCCTTACCTTAATCCTTAGGCTTGGAGGTCGTGGCTTCCTTAGCCTTGGTTTCAGCCTTAAGCTCCTCAGCGATCTCCTCAGGGCGACGTCCTGGACGCTGGGCTCCTTTGGGCAAATCATGGGGATCCATAACGCCCTTGGGCAGATAAGCAAACTCTCGCAATGGCGTCACCATGGGATCGTTGGTGAGCTTATAGGGCAAACGGCCCAAGGCAACGTTGTCATAGTTGAGATTGTGGCGATCGTAGGCTGAAAGCTCATATTCTTCAGTCATGGACAGGCAGTTAGTCGGGCAATACTCCACACAGTTGCCACAAAAGATACAAACGCCGAAGTCAATGCTGTAGTTCTTCAGAACCTTCTTTTTCATTGCCTTATTAAATTCCCAATCCACAACCGGCAAATTGATGGGGCAAACCCGCACACAGACCTCGCAGGCAATGCACTTATCAAATTCATAGTGAATCCGACCGCGATAACGCTCTGAAGGAATCAGCTTTTCATAGGGATATTGCACCGAAACGGAGCGCCGCTGCATATGGTCAAAGGTGACCGACAGGCCTTGGCCGATGTACTTAGCTGCCTGAACAGTTTCCTTGGCGTAATCGCCGACTTGCTTGAGGAATTTCATCATGGGTCTGTACCAGGTCGGGAAGTCGACGAAAAATCTAGAAGAGCGATCGGAACCAATGCAGCCTAGCCACCAAAGGCGAAGGGCAGGCTAATTTTAAGTGCTGCGGTCACCAACAGGTTAACCAAGGCAACGGGCAGGAGGAACTTCCAGCCCAAATCCAACAACTGGTCAATGCGCACGCGGGGAAGCGTCCAGCGCATGAGAATCGCCAGGAAGACCAGGAGGTAAGTCTTGAACAGAGTCATCAAGATACCGGCAGAAGCCGTAATCACTTGAAGAATGGGATTCGTCTCTGGCTGTCCTAGCCAACCGGCCAACCGGTCCAAGGGAATGGGAGACTCCCAGCCCCCCAGATACAGGACAGTCACCATGATTGCCGAAAGCAACAGGTTGACATAGGAAGCGATATAAAACAGCGCAAACTTCATCCCGGAGTATTCCGTTTGATAGCCCGCAACCAACTCTTCCTCTGCTTCTGGGAGGTCAAAGGGCAAACGTTCACATTCTGCCAAGGCCGCAATCCAGAAGATGACGAAGCCCACGGGCTGACGCCAAATGTTCCAGCCAAGAATGCCGTAGCCAGACTGCTGCTGAACAATATCGATGGTGCTCATGGAGTTGGACATCATCACCACGGCCAGCACTGCGAGTGCTAGGGGAATTTCATAGCTAATGGACTGGGCCGCCGCACGCAGCCCCCCCAGAAGGGAGTACTTATTGTTGGAGGCATAGCCCGACATCAACAGACCAATGGGCTGGACGCTGGACAGGGCAATCCAAAGAAAAATCCCCAAGCCCACGTCGGAGATGATTAGGTTCTGGCCAAAAGGCACGACCAGATATGAAATAAAGACCGGCAGAATCACCAAGATTGGACCAATGGTGAACAGGGCGGAGTCTGCCTTTGCCGGAATAATGTCTTCTTTAAAGATCAGCTTGAGGCCATCTACTGCTGCCTGGAGGCTGCCCTGGGGTCCCGCATATTCTGGCCCCACCCGCTGCTGGGCTGCTGCAGAAATCTTGCGTTCCAGCCACACTAGAACCAGCAGGCCCACCGTGGCACCAATGACCATCAGGATCATGGGCAAGGGCATCCATAAGAGTTTGGATATCCCTGGTGGCAAGCCTAGATCCTGCAAGGAGTTTATAAATGTCCCCTGAAGGTCAATTCCAGAATTCATAGGGTCGTGGAGAAGGGGGTGGAGGTCACAGTCGGAACCTACAGGGCCAATGCGGTCCTATTCCAAACTGAATTTTACATAAGTCTATACGCCAGTATATCGCTGTCAGGCTAGGGAGAACGGGATTTTTGCCCCAGAAGCAGAGGTATTTTAACTGGGTAACGATTGAGTTCTATAACGACGGTCACGCCACTTAGACCATTTGTCAGCTTTCAAAGCTAGGTACAGCAGGTGGTGATGTGAACGCAATGGCCTCACCAACGAAACCATTACTGGCACAGCTATGAAAATGAGTTTGGTATTAGACAAATCCCATACCTAACGTTGGGTGATTTCTTCGTAGGACAAGTTGTGTTCGCCGGTATAGATCTGAGTCGGTCGGAAAATTCGATTTTCCCCCAGTTGCTCTTTCCAATGAGCCAACCAACCCGCCACTCGCGCCATGGCAAAGATCGGCGTAAACAAATCACTGGGAATCCCCAGGTGCTGATAGACCAAACCAGAGTAAAAGTCCACGTTGGGATAAATACCTTTATGGCCCAAACGATCTGCCACAGCAGCCTCCAGCTTGATCGCAAGCTCATAGTAGGGTGTGCCTCCCTGCTTCTCAAACATATCCTTGGCCAGCTTTTGCAAGATGACAGCCCTAGGATCTTTCACCTTATAGACCCGGTGACCAAAGCCCATGATCTTCTTGTGATGGGTAATGCAGTCATCCACATAGGCCTCTACCCGATCTGCGGTACCGATGTGTTCTAGCATTTCCAGTACTTCTTCGTTGGCACCCCCATGGAGTGGTCCGGCCAATGTGCCTACAGCAGAAGCAATCACGCCATAGGGGTCGGTCAAAGTCGAAGCGGTTACCCGTGCTGAAAAAGTTGAAGCATTGATGGTGTGCTCTGCATGAAGAATCAAGCAAACATCAAAGATCCGAGCCGCCTCAGAACTGGGTTCTTCCTCGTTGAGCATGTAGAGGAAGTTAGCTGCATAGCTCAGGTCATCCCGAGGCATGACCCAGTCATGGCCCTTGCGCATGAGGTTAAAGGTGGCGACCATGGTGGGCATTTTCGCCAACAGGCGCACCACCGCAGCACGGATGTACTCAGGGTCATCCAGGGCACGACGGGAGTAAAAAAGTCCCAATGCAGCCGCACAGGACTGAAGGGCATCCATGGGATGGCCGCTCTCGGGGAAGCACTTCATCATGTCGCGGATGCGGTACTTGAGGCGACGATGATTATTGACCTCGAATTTGAAGGCATCCAGTTCAGACTGGGTGGGTAATGTGCCCCAAATCAAGAGGTAGCAAGTTTCTAAGAAGGTACTTTTGCCAGCTAATTCCTCAATGGGAATGCCGCGATACTCTAGGCGACCGTTCTGGCCATCTACATGACCAATATTAGATTGAACAGCAGGAATACCTTCTAAGCCGGGCCGAAAACAGGCATCTTGTTGATTGTTTTGGATCGTGGTGGCATCCCCAACTGGCATAGGTCTCTCTAGAACTTTCGATTTCCTTAAGGTTAACTGACGAAGCGATCGCCTGACAGCCCCTGCAATAGAATATTAAGATCTAAACTTGAGATCTAACTGGGCAATCCTCACCTCTGTTAAGTTCATCCTCCAGGAGTCTAGAGGGGCGGCTCTCACAGCAACAGTCGAGGCGGAGCCAACCAAAACAGCTCGCTATTATTCAGGGGAGAAACTTGTTCCGGTAGGGACAAGCCCACAACCCCAGCCTTCTTGACGCGCAAATGTCCCGAAGGCTCGCCAAATATCAATTGCTCCGTCCAATCACTCCAGTTAGGCTCATGCCCCACCAAAGCCAGGCAACCGCCTGGTCTCAAAGGCCAGTTGTCGAGCCATCGTAGCCAGGGGACAAGCGACGAATCAGGCTCCAGCAGCTCAGAGACTTCCAGGGTTTCGCCTAGGCCTGTGTCATAGAGAATTTCAGCAGTTTGGTGAGCCCGGAGAAACGGGCTGGTGAGAATTAGGTCGAGGTGGAGTCCTAGTTGTGCCAAGCGCTGGGCAACCCGATGGGTGCGATCGCGCCCTTTTTCCGTAAGCGGGCGATCGCAATCCTGGGCATAAATCCCCCGCTCCACCGCAATGCCATGACGAATCAAATAAAGTTCCAAAGACTAACCTCCCAGCGATAAGGGCGAATTCAGCCCCAAGCATCAGCCCAAGACAAGCCATAGAGCCATCTAAGACTGCAAAGGACTCGACGGATTCACCAAATCCTGGAGCTTTTGCTTAATCCGCGTATCAAACGTCTCCCACTTGAGCCGAGCAAAATCAGACTGATCATTATTGCCCGACAGGAAGCCCACCGGAATCTCAAAGCCCCCCGCCTGGGCTCGCCCGCCTCCAAAGAAGCGACCGCGAGAGTCCTGACCAAAGGCCTCTTTCAAAAACTCATCGGGGTCCAGGGTCAACTTACTCGTGCGCAGAGAACCCACTACCAGCTCAATCTGCTCATCCTCATCATGGACAATGCCGTAAACTAGCGCCGTATGGACATTCTCCTCGGTCACCAAAAAATCCGCCGCCTGGGGAATGGCATCGCGGTCTTCGTAGCGTAGGTAGCCCACCCCTGCGACACAAAAGTTGTTCTGCACAGCGCGGTTACGCAGGGAACGCTCGATCACATCCATAACTCGCTTAGAGCGAGAGGATTGAAGGATAGCCCCCAGCAACTGGGCATCGTAAAAGCGGCTGAGATAAGCTGCCGCTTGAAAATCATCCTCTCGAGCAAGCTGAAGATTCTGAGTATCGGAGCGCAGGCCATGCATGAGGGCCGTGGCGCATTTCACATGGGCATGACTATCAGCATCAAAAACAAGCAGCCCGGCCTGGAGATACTGGGTCAAGATCGTCGCTGTTGCCCGTACCTGAGGGCGCAAATCGAGGAATTCCACCGCGAGATCTGTCTCGCCATTATGGTGATCAAAGATAGCTACCACAGGAATTTCAGCCTCAACGACCAGATTGGTTAACTGGCTAGTGTCTCCCTGGGTATCGACAAAAACACAGCCCTTATAAAGGGACCAATCCCGCTCTTTTAAGCTTTGGGGGGTCCAGCGCTGGGCGGGCAAATTAGTCAGCTTCACCAGGGCGATGTTCTCCTGGTGGCTGAGGGTGCCCGCATAGGCCAAGTCGCAGTCAATGCGGTAGGTCTGGGCAATCAGTTTGAAGGCCCAGGCTGAGGAGAGGGCATCGGGGTCGGGGAAGTCCTGGAGGATGACGAGGAGGCGATCGCCTCTGTGGCGCTCCAAGGTCTGATGAAGCTGCTCAGCCTTGGATTCCGGCATAAACCGAGGTTCAGCAACATCAAGCGTGGGAAGGGGGTTAGCCGTGGCCATGGAGAATCCTGGTCAATCCGTTAGGCGATTAATCTTAGCGACAGATGGTAATGAGGCGCACCTCACCCAAGAACATCCCCTGCTCGAGAGTCTAAGCCCAGCGGAACATACATCGCCTGAGATCTGGAACAGCACGATGGAGAGAAGTTGGTCCCAGGACTCTTGTTTAAGGTTCCCAGGAGCGTCGTTGAAGCCGCATTAGGCCATTGTGATCCCCGGACAAAAGGCTTACGCCATCCAGAATTTAGGCTCAGGTTCTAACGCCCCAACCGTAGGAATACCGCCGCTCGTTGAATTGCCTCACTCCGCTGATAACCGCTCAGGGTGACGGATTGGAGATTACGAAAGATAGGCTGAGCCGTGAGTTTCAGCACCCGCAAGATGGGGAAATCTTCCGTCAGAGTCGCTTCACTATCCAACCAGTTGAGGTGGAGATAGCCCTGGTTGGTTTGGGGCAGGGGCGCGATCGCCTGGGTAAAGCCTTTACTAGAGGCTAGGGCCTGCTGCCCTTCCGCTCGATTGACGGATTGCAGTACCGATTCCATCGCTTCTAGGGAGGTCGCAAAGACCTCATAGGGATGGCCATCCTCCGTTCCCAGAGTGGCATGAACACCGCGCACCAAGGCCCGCAGAGCCTTGTCGGCAGAATCCTGGGCTCCTTCAGGCTTGAGCTTGGTCCAGGCCGTCACCTCACGCTCAGCCAAGGTGAGATTACCAATGCTGTACCCCTGCTCCTTAGCCAAGTCATCTAGATGGGTGACCCCAGCGCGGGCTTCGGGGCGATCACGGCCCACAACAAAGACCCAATCCGATGGCCCCTTGGGCCGCTCCAACTGGCCGATGGCATACTCGCCTTTAACCCAAGGGAAGATCTCCTGGGTGAAGTCCACATCCCACTGATCTTCTAGCTGACCCAGACCGCGATTGACGACCGTGGCGATCGCCGGATAGGTCTCCAGGACAGATTGGGTTCCCTGCCAAAATTCATCTAGGTGAGCACTGGCGATCGCGACTGCCGTATTGCTGGGCAAATATTTCAGCGCCTCTTCTGGGCTTTGCAAGGTCGAAGCCTCAGAAGCGATCGCGTTAGCCGAATCCGACTCAGGTTCAACCGCATCCGTCTCTTCTGCCAACAGCAATGCCGTATCTGCCAACAAGCCATGCCGGTTAAGCCCAAAGCTCACCGCCAAACCATCATATAAACCTTGGGGTTGAGGCTGGGTTGAAGCCTCCGCGATCGCTCCTTCAGAGGAGGCCCCAGTTCCACCCGTCAGTTGGCTGACGGTATTGACCGTCAGCCCTTGATTGGCAACCCACCCTCCCAGGGAACCGGAATTGGCAAACACCACAGCCAAGCGAGGGCCGTCCAGGGCAGCCAAAGCCCGCCGATAGCGAGGGCTATTGAGCAAGTTCAACTCCGGCACCTGGACATTATTAATGGCATTGCGCAGCACCTTCGGCTCATTCGCAAAGAGCACGTAATGGTCACCGACTAAGGCACTGGCCACCGTCTTACCGGTCTCTCCCCGCAGAACGGGCTCACCATAAATAACCTGGACACCATTGAATTGCTCGTAGCGTAGGCGCGTGCCATCCGCCGCCCGACGTTGCCAGTAAAGCTGTAAAAATTCCCTTGCCCGCTGGGGCTTTTTCGTCGCCAGAGCAATGAGGTAGCCGGGCTGCTCACCATTATCTGCATCGTGATCTAGGTCTAGATCCGTCACCGCGAGGGTCGCTTCATCCCCCAACCAGGGCTTCACATCCTTGCCGTAGTCCAAGTTCACCGGAGCCAGCAATCCATTCTGGAGCTGCTTAAGCTCTTTTCGGCTACTGCCTCGCTTACCCGCTGGTGCCAAAAGCGATTTCACCCCCGTGAGGCGGTCTGGGTTTACCACCAGAGACATCATTAACGGTGCCTTCTTGGGCACAAACATGGCAGCCTGGGGCTCAGTGGCTCCCCCAGCCAGAAGACCTAGGGGACCATTGCCAAAGAGCCATAGCAAACCACCTGCACCGGAAAGGAGCAGAACCAGCAATCCCGCAATCAGCGCGGACGGGAGGGAACGGCGCGAAGTCGTCATGGAATAACCCAGATGTCAGCAGGATGTTGGCAACCACTTGCGGTAGCAAGCAAAGGACCATTGCAGTGGCAAGCAAAGGACCAACTTTCATCTTAAAGCGACGATGGGCGGATGCCATGACTGCGTAAAACAGTTCAACAAATTAACCGCTGGGAACAGGGGAGCAACGACTGAATTTACGGTAACTCACTGAGCACCGGCTTTTGTCGCTGAGCCGTGGCTCGGTCCAAGGTCGTCAAGGTCAGCACATGGGGCGGTGTGGCATCGGGGGGATAGAGAAAGTCCACCCGAACCACCCGCCGCTCACCGGGCTTGAGATTGAGCTGAATTAAGGGCTGCCCCTGTTCACCTCGGCGCTGGACCACGTGGACATATCGGGTTTGCAGGTCATTTTTGTCGTTCACATAGCGCAAACGCACGGTGCCTCGGAAGAAAATCTTATCAGGGGGACGGGCAAAGAAACGCAATCCATCACGACCTTCATCGCTCTTGATGGGAGTTTGTAGGGAGAGGGCGACGGTTTGGGTTTGGCGACTGCTATTGCCTAAGGGCATGAGCAGGTTGTATTCCACGCCGTAGTTGCCATGGCCCAGAAAGGCAGAGTCCTTATAGCGGGCCAGCATGGGAGCACTTTGGATTTGGCCGGTGCCCAGGGTGCCCTTGGGCAGCATGTTGATGCCATAGGAAAGCGATCGCCCTTCAGCAGGCACCGTCAGATAGTCCACCTGGGGCGCATCGGTAATCCGAGCCCGCCAGCGGGAGCCCTTGGCCACACCGGAAACTCGCCCAAAAATAATTTTGCTCGGCGGTGTACCCGGTGGACTAGCTGCATGATCCCTAGGGCGCACGAGATCGTCATTGACAATCATTGACTCCCAATCCCGCACCGTCGGAATCTGCTCCCGTCCAGCACCATCGCGGGGGGCAAACATAGCGAGGTTTGCGGCATAAACCGGACCACTACTCCAGAGGCGCGCCAGGGTAGATCGGCCATTGGAAGAAGGCGTTACCTTTCCCACAGGAATCGGTAAATTCATCAGCATCCGACTCTCCCTCGGGGGAATCACGATCGCCGTTGGCCAAAGACCTTGGCGGCGTCCCCGCAAGACATCACTGGTAATGCGGCTCCCCGGCCCGGAGTAAACCTGACCAATGGGGTCTTCAATGTAGGACTCCAGCGGAATAAACAACGCGTCAGGTCGAGTGAGGTAGGTTGAAGCTTGGAGCACTTCGACTCGAATGGTCTGGCTGGTGGGATTGTGAAGCAAAACCCCCTGGAAGAGGCTGCGAGTCTCGGAAGCATTTTTGCCCTTGGAGATATGGTGGGTAAAAACGTCAAAACGCCCGTTAAAAGGATAGTTGAGGTGAGCCCCAGGAAAGCGTTTGCCTTGGCTCGGGAAAGTGGATAGCAAAATGCCATCGGCCTTAACGATTTCTGGGTTATTGCTGTTAAACACCGGCACCGCATCAAGGGAGCCCGGAAGCGGACGCACCGTTTGGGGAATCAGGACTTCGCCGTTGGCGCGGGCCTGGGGCTGGGCCAGAGGTGGCAGTGCGGGCGCAACAGTAGGGGTCTCAAGCTCAGTTACCGCCCCAGCGGGACGAATGGCTTGGACAGCCTGGGCTTGAGCGAGGACTGGCATTGCACCAAAGATGGAAAGCGTTACAGCCAATCCTGAAAGCAATGAACAGCGTTTCCAAAGACCTGAATGGAGAAGCACGAGGGACCTTACAGAGAACACAACAGGGGAGACAAACAGGGGAGACAAACAGCGGGGACAAACAGGGACGGGCGCAGAAGAGAAGAAGAACGTCCCTTCCAGGCAAAGCGTTCCACAGGATGCTGGCGCTGCCGTGAAGTTCAGCCCAAAGATGGGGAGATGGGCAATGCTTTAACTCAGAGACTTGCGATCGCCCCCTCCCCCCGGCCAAGCCAACAAGCGCTGGAGCAATAGCTGAAAATCAGCCATTAAGTCAGCACGATTGGCCTCCGTCACCCAAGGAACATGGACAAATAGCACCTGGGGATTCCCCAGCTGGGCCCGCTCATCCAGGAGCCGAAAGTAAAGACCGTTACAGACAAACCGTCCAGCATCTTCACTTAATTCAGCACAACGCCAATGGGTCCGTAGAGAATCCCAATAGGCTTGCGGAATTGGACTACGCCGCACCTGTTCACCACAGACCGCCTGGAGTTCAAAATTGAGCCGCGATCGCGATTCTGCCAGGCCACAGCAAAAAATGTAGTCCGGGGAATGCTCCTGAACTGCGGCTTGAATGAGCCCAAATGCCCTATCCACATCCACAGGCAAGGCATGAAGCACTTCGCAATCCTCTGGAAAAGCAGCAACCGCCTCTAGGGCCAAAACCAGGTCATCAGAGGCGTTAGACTTCTGGTGGGGGAGCCAGGTGTCAAACGTGGTAATCAGGACGCGAGTCCCAGGGCAATCTGTCATGATTATTCCCAGCTAAAAAAGTTTTATCTGCGCCAAGAGCGATCAGCTCATGGCTACGCGGTCCTGGCGACGCAGGTATCTATGGCGACCTTCGCCATAGGCGAGTGCCTTCATGAGTCTCGCCCCGGTGAAACTTCAGCGCTGACCGACCGAAATCTCTCCACTTCCGTTCTAGCTACCGAGGAACCGTGCCATGGCTTCTGCTCCCATTATTGCCGTTGTGGACTACGACATGGGCAACATGCACTCAGCCTGCAAAGGACTGGCCATGGCCGGAGCTGAGACCCAAATAACAGGCGACCCAGAGATCATGGCCCAGGCCGATGGGGTCGTTCTACCGGGGGTGGGGGCTTTTGACCCGGCGATTCAGCACCTGCGCGATCGCAATCTGATCGAGCCCTTGAAAGCGATCGCCGCTAGCAACAAGCCCTTCTTCGGCATTTGCCTGGGCATGCAGATTATGTTCGACAGCAGCAGCGAGGGCAGCGAGCCAGGCCTGGGCATCCTCTCGGGTCAAGTGCGCCGCTTCGACTCTGAGCCAGGCTTAACCATCCCTCACATGGGCTGGAACCAGCTAGAGCTAACCCAGCCCGATTGCCCTCTGTGGCGAGATCTCCCCGCCCATGCCTGGATGTACTTCGTGCATTCCTTCTATGTCGCTCCCCGTGACAAAGCTGTTGTGGCTGCCACCGTGACCCACGGTAGCCAGACCGTCACTGCCGCCGTGGGCAAGGGCAATGTCTTAGCCACTCAGTTCCACCCCGAGAAGTCCTCCGATGCAGGACTGAAGATTTTGGCGAATTTCGTCAGCTACGTGAAATCTCAGCAGGCTGTGGCCGCTTAGACATGGCAAGGACATGGCGATGCCATGTCCCGGGACCACACGATATTTTCCAGATTCAAGATTCACCGCCATGCCCCTGAGAATTTCTGGCAATCGCCTCTTGCAAACGCCCAAGGGCGATGTCTCTCGCCCCACTCTGAGTCGGGTGCGGGAGGCAGTCTTCAATATTTGGCAAATGGAAGTCGAGGACTGTCGTTGGCTAGATCTCTGTGCGGGTAGTGGCTCCATGGGGGCAGAAGCACTGTGTCATGGGGCAGCCAGTGTGACTGGGATTGAGCAAACACCTAAGGCGATCGCCGTGATCGAACAAAACTGGACCAAGGTGGGGCAAGAACACCAAGAGACCCGCATCCTTAGGGGCAATGTCATCACACGCCTTCCTCAACTCGCTGGGGAGCAATTTGACCTCATCTACTTCGACCCCCCCTACGCAAGCAACCTCTACACCAAGGTCTTAGCCCTCATCGTTAGCCACCAGCTACTGGCTAACGATGGGGAAATCGCCGTGGAACATGGCGCTCGTGACAAGCTTCAACTGCCGCCGGGCTTAACCCTGCGCCGCTGCAAAACCTACGGAAGCACAGCCGTAAGCTTCTGCTACCGCAAAACTGAAGAGCGACCCTAAAAAAACAAGAAAGGACAGCGGAAATTGATCCACTGCCCTTTCTTATAAACGTTCTCAAAACTCTATTGCGACTGACAAGACGAAAGCCTCAATCAGAAGCTCAGCCAGACTTTTACATGCCCAACTGGTTACCGCGACGGTATTGGAGGTAAGCAGCGACAAACAAACCAGCCAGCGTGATAGGAATCAGGCCCAGAACAATGCCGCTCAAGAGAGGTTCAACCATGGTGTCTTTACTAGCGCTCCAACCAAGACGATTTGCGTAGGTACTAGTTTAGCGTCGCAACGCTTAGCAAAACAATACATTGCTCCTCGACTGAAACAATCCGATCAAGTCAGAGCCATTTTTAGGCCCGTGATTACCCCAGAAGCGATCGCTCACTTCACTTCAGCCCTTCCCTCCCGCAATGGCGACAACCCGCCCAGGGCATCTAATTGTGAGTAAATCCTTAAACCTGAGTTTCAGAACTTGCACAACAGAGATCTATCCGCGAACATAAAGGTAAAGTTATGTAATTCAGTTGGGATATGAACAGCGCTCTATCCCACCGAGAGGTTCCTTGGCTAATATTTCGCCCAGCTCTGAAGACAACAGCATCAGCTTCTCCCGCATCGTGATCGCAATGGCAGCCATTGCTTTAGCCATTTGTCTCAGCGCTTTCGGCTTCTATCGCTTCCAAGCCTCAGACCCCTACATCAGTCAAGTGCTAGCCCAGCAAGGTGAAATCAGCCAGGGGCAAGAAATTTTCAACCTCAACTGCGCAGCCTGCCATGGGGTGGGTGGCATAGGCCTAGTGGGACCTAGTCTTGAAAAGGTTTCTCACCGAAAATCCCAGGTTGGGCTAATTAAACAGGTGATCAGCGGCAAGACCCCCCCAATGCCCAAATTCCAACCCAGCCCAGAAATTATGGGTGACCTGCTGGCCTACCTAGAAAGTCTTTAAAGGTCACTGTCCCCGCAACATTGTCTGACGCTTGAATGGAGCCTGACGAAACTCAATTGTGCCCTACGATACAGTATTAGAAGTTACCTCTGCTATCGCGGAATTCCCCTACTAGAATAGGAAACGATTGCTCTTGCTAGGACTCCCTTTTCAAAGGTCCAGTCAGATTAATTAGGTCAAGCTCTTCGATTCCGATTCTATGATTCACCCCGCTGCGAGTCATCGCGTTCAGAGCAGACTGAGACAGCTATGCGTCTCACTGCTACTAACTGCGATTCTATTTGTCGGCTCCATTTCACCAAGCCAGGCGAACTCATTAGCCTCATTAGAGCCCTATTTAGAGCAATTACGAGGGCAAGTCACCGAATTTCAGCTCGACAACGGCATGACCTTCATCGTGCTTGAGCGCCACGAAGCCCCAGTAGTTTCCTTTGTGACCTATGCCAACGTGGGTGGCGTCGATGAGCCCGAGGGAAAAACCGGTGTAGCCCACTTCCTCGAACATCTTGCTTTCAAGGGAACTCCAGAGATTGGCTCAACGGACTATGCCAAGGAAGCCGTCTTGCTCGATCAGCTAGATGGCATCTTCGATCAAATCAAAGCTGCGGAGCAGTCAGGCAACCAAGCCAAAGCAACCCAGCTCAAAACGGAGTTTGAGAAGGTTCAAACCGAAGCTAATCAATACGTTCGCCAAAACGAACTGGGTCAGGTGATCGAGCGAGAAGGCGGAGTGGGTCTCAACGCTGCGACCTCGGCAGATTCAACGACTTATTTCTACAGTCTCCCCAGCAACAAGCTGGAGCTATGGATGTCCCTAGAATCTGAGCGCTTCCTCAACCCAGTCTTTCGCGAATTCCACGAGGAAAAGAACGTTATCCTCGAAGAGCGCCGCATGCGCCTAGAAAATGACCCTGTCAGTCAGCTCTTTGAAGCGTTGAAATCCGAAGCCTTTGAAGCCCATCCCTACGGCCAGCCCCTGATCGGAAAAACCGAAGATATCGCTGGGCTCACTCGCCAAGATGTGCAAACCTTTTTCGATGCCTACTACGGTCCTGAGAATCTCATTTGTGCCGTGGTGGGAGATGTGGACCCAGCGGAAGTCCAAAGTTTGGCCCAGACTTACTTTGGCCGTGAAGGCTGGTCTAGTGCCAAGCGCAGCCGAGACAAGATTCAAAAAGAGCCGATCCAGCGGGGTGAAAAAGCTGTGGAGCTAACTCGCCAAACCCAGCCCTGGTACATGGAGGCCTACCACATTCCCGGCAGTGGCGACCCCAAGGCAATTCCTTACTCAATCCTGGGCGATATCCTCAGCAGTGGCAGAACCTCGCGCCTCTATCAAACCTTAGTTGAATCCCAGCAAGTGGCGCTGGGTGCCCAAGGTTTTACGGGCTACCCCGGTGATAAGTATCCCAACCTGATGGTGTTCTACGCTTTAGTGGCTCCGGGCCACAGCATTGATGAGGTGCAGGCTTCACTCCATGAACAGTTGAAACGCTTGAAGAAGACACCAGTGACGGAAGCTGAGCTGGCTCGGGTGAAGACCCGGCTGAAAGCATCGGTGTTGCGATCGCTCACGTCTAACCAAGGGATGGGACAAGTCCTAGCGGAATACAAAGCCAAAACTGGTCAGTGGCAAACGCTATTTCGGGATTTAGAGGCGATCGGCAACCTCACCCCAAGAGATATTCAGAAAGCTGCCCAAACCGCCTTCCGCAGTGACAATCGCACCGTGGGTCGCCTCCTCTCTGCTGACCCATCCGAGGCTAGTCAGATCGAAACAGCGCCAACGGAAACACCAGCCCAAACACCAACCCCAAAATCAGCTCCAACGATCTCAGCGCCGCCCGCGCCACCGCCAGCCCCTGAACCTGTCCGTGCCCTGTAGAAAACTTGGCTCACAATTTGCTGGACGGGATGAACCCGCCCCCTACAGCAACCGTCGCCCTTTCCTTGCAATCCCACTCTGCGATGCTTTCTCCTGTTTTTGCCATGACGTTTCTGAGCCGCTGCCCCCGTCGCCTGCGCCGTTTCATCACCGGATTGGTAATGGCCACGGTCTTTTTGACGCTGCAATTTAGCCTCAGCGCCGCCAGTTCCATGGCCGCCGCCAAGCCTTATCAGGAGCTGAGCTACCCGCCGCTGCCAGAAATTGAGCTACCAGACTACCAGCGACTCACCTTGAACAACGGCCTAGTGCTCTACCTGATGGAGAACCACGAGCTGCCCCTAGTCAGTGGGCAGATGAGCATCCGCACCGGCAGTCGCTTTGAGCCCGGCGACCAAGTGGGTCTCGCAAAACTCACCGGCAGCCTCCTCCGGTCGGGCGGCACCCAAACTCAGCCCCCCGCTGAACTCAATCAATTCCTCGAAGATCGTGCCGCCTCCATCGAGACCCGCATTGGCACCAGCAGCGGTAGCGCCAGCTTCAATGCCCTAAGCGAAGACCTGGGTCCCGTTCTACAAAGCTTTGCCCAAGTCCTGCGCCAACCCGCCTTTGACGAAAGTCAATTTGCCTTGCTCCAGGCCCAGACTGAAGGCGGTCTCGCTCGCCGCAACGACGATCCCGACAGGATCGCCAGTCGGGAATTCGCGAAGCTGCTCTACGGCGAGACGAGCCCCTATGGCCGCACCTTAGAGACCGAGACCCTAGCTAACATCAACCGCCAGGACATCATTGATTTTTACCAGGAGAACTTCTTTCCCAACCGCATGATCTTGGGGATCTATGGCGACTTTGATAGCCGTGCCACATTGAAGCTGATCACCGATCTGTTCAGCGATTGGCAACCTACGGACAAGCCGCTGCCAGAACTACCAGCAGTTGCCCAAGCCCAACAGAACAGCACCTTTGTGGTGGACCAACCCCAGCTCAACCAGAGCAATGTTCAGCTGGGTCATCTCAGCGGGCTCGCTGATAACCCGGACTATCCAGCTCTGAGTGTGATGAACGGGGTGATGAATGGCTTTGGCGGGAGGCTCATGAATGAAGTGCGATCGCGTCGCGGCTTAGCCTACAGCGTCTATGGCTATTGGAGTCCCAGCTATGACTACCCCGGCACCTTCTTAACAGGGGCCAAAACCCGCACCGAAGCTACTGTGCCCCTGATTCAGGCATTGCGCGAAGAATTTGAGAAGCTCCGCACCAGCGACATCAGCCCCGCCGAGCTGCACTACGCCAAAGAATCGGCCTTGAATTCCTTCGTCTTTAACTTCCAGAATCCTCGCCAGATGCTATCTCGTTTGATGCGCTACGAGTATGTGGGTTATCCAGCCGATTTCATTTTTGACTATCAGAAGGGCATTGAGGCCACAAGCATCGCCGATGTGAGACGAGTGGCCCAAGAGTATTTGCGGCCTGATGATTTGGTGACGTTGGTGGTGGGGAATGCCGAGGTATTTGAGCAAGAGCTGACATCTTCTACGGGACAACGGGTTGAACGGATTGAGTTGTAGAAGGGGCTAGGCATGACAGCTCAATTCAACGATTGGGCGTCTAATCTCTATGGCTGACATGGCAGTGCCATGTCAGCACGAAGTATCAATCTGGATTGCCCCCGTTTTCAGTAACTCAGGCCACTGCGCTAGAACCCATCTGCTGCGGCAAAGACTGAGCCTGCACCTGCGCTGCCACCTGTTCGATCGCCATTTTCTGATCCATCGGTACCCCCATCCATTCAATCGCCCGCGCCTCCTGGGGCAACTGCGCCGCCGCCTGCCCTTGATAGCGATACCAACCGCAATACAGCGTAATCAAAGGCGCGATAATCGCGATCGCAGGGCTCCGCCCCCGCAACCAACGCCACAACGCCCGAGGAAAATCCTTCACCAACCAATGGGTAAAACCACGAGACAGATTGTGAACCGTCATCTCCCCCATCAGCGGAATCCCATGTAACTCATGGAGATAGCAATTGGAACGACCATACCGCTTCCATTGACTGCGCAAATCCTCCAGAGTCCTCCGATGGCAATGCTCCACCACCGCCGCCGCCGCAAAGGCCAACCGCCAATCCCCCCCCTGCTGAATACGCCAACACATATCCGCATCCCCACCCGTGGTCAAAAAAGGCCGGAACACCCCCACCTCCACAAACGCTTCCAACCGCACCGCCAAATTTGCGGTTTGGCCATAGGGTGCAAAATCATGGGCCAAAGTATGGGCCTGGGACAGCACATCCATATAACTGGCGTAATCCTCCAACCAGCTATCCCCCTGAGCTCCGACAACTTCACCGACCACTAAACCAACGGTTTCATCCGCCAAGGGCTGCACCAGCGACATCAGCCAATCGGGCCGAGGTCGACAGTCCGCATCCGTAAAGACAATGATGGGGTGGTGGGCTGCTCGAATGCCATTATTGCGAGCTGCATAGGCGCTCTGGATTTCCGCCTCAAAGCAATAGCGGAACTGAGAGCCCTCACCATTGGCCTCGGTAATCTTCTCTCGCAGTAGATTTGCCGTGTTGTCGTTGCTATTGTTATCCACCAGCAAGAACTCTACGCGATCGCGAGGATAGGTCTGAGCTCGTAGACAATTCATCAACGGTTCCACATCTGCTTCGCCGTTATAGATGGGAATCACCACCGAGAGAGAGGGCTGAATAGGTTCACTCAACTCGGCGGAGACATTTGTTAACGGGTACTTAGACAGGGGCGGGTTAGACACAGGGATAACGGAAGAAAAGTTCAGCAACAAGGACAGATAGAAACAGACTCAAACCAAACCAGTCCAAAGCTCTAACAGGGGGGAGAGCTCTTGAGGCTTTCCCAGTTCAGCGTTGCTGGCCAGCAACGGCCCTCAGGATTGACCCCAAACAGGCAAAGCAAAAGTCACACCTTCGGAGCCATGGCATTTTGAAAGGCCGTACTCAAATAGCCGACCTGGCCATAGGCATAGGTCAAGTTGTCGAAGCAAACCGCAGGCTGGGTGACAAACTTCACCGCCTTAAACATGCCCCGCACCAGCCGCTCACCGGCTATCTTAAGCTGTCCCAAGAGGCCACGACCTTCTAGCTGATCGCGGTAACATTCACTCACCCCCTGCCACCAACTGCGCCGCAGGAACCAGTTACGGCTAATGCGTTCGGGCGCAACATTGTGGGCCACCAGGGCACCAGGTAGATAAGCCACGCGTAGCCCTTGCTTCAGCGCAGCTTCAGTCATATAAAGCTCCTCATTGGACAGGAGCTTCTTGCCCATACGACCTAGCTGGGGGTCAAACCCCCCCACGCTCTCCAAAAAAGAGCGCCGCAGGGAATAGTTCAACCCTCGGGGCGTCAGGCTAGGGTTCTCGATATTGACTGTTTCTTTGCCGAGATCGTAATGGCCTAGGCAAGACAACATGGCATCGGACAGCCAGGTGGGGGGAATGGTTTTCTCCGGCCAGAGTAAGGTGACACGGCCCCCAGCGATCGCCAGTTTCTCATCGGCCCGGTAGGCCTCAACCAACATCCGTAGCCAGTAAGCCTCCGCCACCGCATCGTCATCCAAATAGGCAACAATCTCCCCCGTAGACTCCACCACACCGCGATTGCGAGCATGGGACAGCCCAAGCTTGGACTCATGAACGTACTTAAGGCGCGGGTTATCTAAGCGAGCTTCGACAATGGCTTTTGTGGTGTCTGTGGAAGCGTTATCCACCACAATCACTTCGAAGTCGCCCAATCCCTGGGCCGTCAGATCCTGCTCCAGGAGGCTATCAATCGCTGCCGCTAGATAGGGATCGCGGTTGTGGGTGCAAATAATAGCCGAAATAACGATTTTCGAAGTCGAGTCGAAGTCTGGCATGGCGGCAAGATTTGGCATGGCGGTGCCGGGGTTGAAGACTGGTAATGCACAGACTAAAGCGGTAAGAGACCGGGTCGTCTCTTTCTTAGTTTGACCATCTCGCCCTTAATTCGCTCACTTTGACTATGGTTTCTTGAAAGTGTTCTCAGAAGCTGGCTGATCAAGCCAGACCATCGCTCATTTTCTTTCAAAAAAATTTAATGCAAGGTTGGCTAGTTACCAAGCATCGGCTAAACCATAGCCCTGCTCTGTCAGCATCTCTCTTAACAGGGGCAAGCTCAGCCCAATCACATTGCTATAGCAGCCTTCAATTTTCTCAATTAAGGCTCCGCCCTTGCCTTCAAGCGTGAAGCAACCCGCACACTGCATCGGCTCCCCGGTCGCAATGTAGGCTCGAATTTCTTCATCACTGGCATCGGCAAAATGGACTCGGGTGGACTGGAATTTAACCAGTAGAGGCTTCTCATTCGAGCCAGTCAGATTGACGAGAGCATGGCCTGAAAGCAAGTCACCATAATGGCCTCGCATGGACTGCCAGCGGGCGATCGCCTCATCCACGCTCCGGGGTTTCCCATGGACCTCCCCCCGCACAACGAGAACAGAATCACAGCCCAACACCACCGTCGGCTTGCCCCCTGCCTGCCAATCCTGAGCCACCGTCATCGCCTTAGCCGACGCCAACTGCTGCACCAGCTCTCCCGGATCACTCACCTCAATTGAAGACTCATCAAAGTTACTGGGCTGAACCTTCGGCTCAATCCCAATCCCCCGGAGGAGCTGAAGCCTAGCAGGAGAAGCAGAAGCAAGGACAAATTCTGGAAAAGCCATGTCTAAAAAGCGATGTCAAAACGCAAAAAACAACAGATGAGAGGGCTTAAACCACGGAAGGGACATGGCATATGCCACGTCCCTTCCGAAATATCAAACCCAATTCAAATCGACCTAGCTAACAGCAAACGAGGTCACCATCTCACGCATCATGCCTTTAACGCTCTTCCAGCGACTCTCAATCGTGGAAGCGTTAAGGGTATAAAGCTGTCCCCGGTGAACCACAACCGTCGCCAAATCATGACGCACTTGGTCAGGCAAATTCACCAAATATTCCAACAGATAAAAGGTCTTGTCACCCACTAAAAATTGCTCAGCATCCACCAACTCAGCGGTGCGGCCCGAGCCTTCAGGAGCCAAAGCACTCTTCTGCAACAGATATCCAACTTCGGTAGGAGAGCCCAGCTCTTCAAGAGTCTTATCTTGAGGAATTTCGCTGATGACAACGCTAACGTTTTCAGTGCTATTAATCAGGTCGCGGAAAACCACATCGGGGCCGTCTTCTTGAGTCATCTGCACCTGGACCCAGCCAATGGGGTAAGAGAACTTATAGCCGTCAATGCTGTCGACATAGCTCTGTAAACCACCGCCACCGGAAGACACGCAACCGGATAGACCCAGGCTCACAATACAAACTAGGGCAATGGCAAGGCCCTTAAATGTGCGCTTAAGGTCAGCAAGACGTTGCAACATAGCGAAAAGCTCTATCGGCATAAGTTCAGTTACATCTATTATCCCACGGCAAGGACCGAGCATCTTCGCTCTCCAGCGAAGAACTTTGCCATTCCCACCCGAGGAATAGAGCATGATGCACAGGTCCAAAGGCTCGATTAAGATAGTACAAGCGCTCACTCCATATCTTGAAGCCAAACTCCAGGAGGAGGCGTTTACAGGACCCAATCTGTTCTAGTGTGATTGTTTACCTTGCAACTCGAAGGGTCACCCAGGTTGAAGCCGCATCTGCCCCAAATGAAGGCGGAACAACCCAGGCAATGACGCCAAACCACTGCATGATAAAGATATTCACGACTGTCATTCCTATCCATTTTTGCTGCCTGCGCTATGGTTCACGGTTACGCTACGGCTTCCAATTACGCTGAACAAGAAGTGCAACGGGCAGGCTTAATCGATGCCTACTGGGCTTGCACGCCTCGCCAGCAAGAATTACTCCAGCTCTATTCCGTTATCTATACCGCTGCGGGGCGGAGCCGGATAACGGCTTGTTTTCGACGGCTGCGGCTAGAGGGCAGTAGCCCAGTCGATCGCAAAGCCCTAGGTCAAGACTTAGACCATCTCGAAGCAGAGGAGCTACTCAGCCGCTCCAACGAATTAATCGACGATGGCAAGCTGAATGGTCGCCAAGGGAGTCGCTCAGATCACCGGGAAACGAAGAATCTGGGAGGGCAGAGCCAAGGCACCCATTGCAATCGGCTGATTGTGGAAATCGTCACCAGGGAAGCGATCGCCGAGAACCATTTCGCTGCTATGGTCGATGCGGTCCTCCTGGAATTCCCCCCTCGCACTCGCTGGCCCAATGGTCCTCGCCACTACAACAGCGAAGATGAATTTCTCCGAGGCACCCGCATCAGCCTCTATCGCGGCAGCCTGGGCGAGTTCAATGAGCTGTGCGATGACTATGAGCGCTACTTCCAGCGCTCCGGTCAGCTCACCCCAGCGGGCATTTTTGAACAAGTCATCAATAATCCTTTCGATCCCGACTGGTTCACCACCCTCGATCCAAATTTCCAGGTCCTAGCCCTCACAGAACTCCTTGATGAAGCAGTCCGCCAAGGTAGACCGGCCCTAGATGCCCTGGATTGGCTGGAAAGCCTGAGCAACAACATCCCCCCCAGTGGCCCTAGCGACAACTCAGAGCAAAACCCATACCATGCCTGCTCCATCCTGGCAGAACTCACCAGCCAGCGCCTCTGGCAGGGAAATCTCGTCGGGGCAGAAACCAGCCTGGCCTCTCTAGAGCGCTGGGCAGCAGCTACAGAGCCAGACGTAAAGAGCCGACGGGGCAGCAAGCCCATGGCACGGTTCCCGCTGTTCCATGGCTGGGTGGCTTTGCTGCGAGGGGAGTACGAGGGAGCGATCGCCCATTACGAAACCGCCCTCAAGGCATTGAAGAAGGAAACGGGCAAGCGCAAGGTTTTCTTTGACGACGTGGATGGCATTTTCTTCATCCTGCTGCTGATTCAAACCGGTGCCCCCGCCAGACTCAAACAGGCGCTGGACTACCTCCAGATTGTCCTGGGAGAGCTGGGTCATCCGTTCTATTCCACCTACCTGATTCTAACGAGCTTCATTCAGTTCCAGCAGGGTGACTTGAAGCAAAAGAATAATATTCTCAGTAGCTTTGAACAGAAGCAGAATTTACGCGATCGCGAAGGGGGCCACTGCATCGAGCCCCTCATCCATGCCCTCGCCATCTACTGGCTCGACCCCGAGCAAGATGTCCTCGTGGATGACCTGATTCAGACCTACCAACAATTCAGCAACGGCGGCTACAGCTGGCTTGCCCTAGAAACTGTCGAACTCCTGGCTCGCATCGAGCCCGACAGCAGCTATCCCCTCCAGGCTGAGATTCTGCGGGAAGACTGCCCCGTCCAGCCTCTCATCGATCTAGTTCAAATCAAGGCCCCCTGGGAAATCCAGCTCGGAGCCCTGACCCAGCTCTATCAACCCAGCGGCAACGCAGAAACCGTAACCAGCAGCGCCACCCAACGCCTGGCTTGGTGGCTGACGGTCTACGACATGGGCTACGTCCTCCAGCCCCGTGAGCAGAAGATTGGCGCAAAGGGCACCTGGAGCAAGGGTCGTGCCGTTGCCCTCAAGCGCCTAGCAAAAAATCGCGAGGAATTCGACTACCTCACCCCCCAGGACCACCGCATCTGCGACACCATCGAGGTGGATTACTACGGCTACAGCAGCAGCCCCTACGACTTTAACAAACAGGTCATGGTGGAGCTGATCGACCACCCCTTAGTGTTCTGGGAAGCCACACCGGATATCAAGGTGGAAGTCCTGGCTGGTGAACCCGAAGTGCGAGTCCTGCGCCAGGGCGAAGAACACCTCACCATCGAATTCTTCCCTCCCATCGAAGGCTCCGGCGACGTCATCCTCTACAAGGAAAGTCCCACCCGCCTCCGCATCTACCAAATCGACGAAGAGCACCGCCGCATTGCCGAAATCCTGGGCAACTGCGTTCGCGTCCCCGCCGCCGCCGAGGAACAGGTGCTCACTGCCATTCGCGGCATGGCCAAGAAAATCAATATCCAGTCAGACATTGGCGGCGGCGATGAAACAGCGGAGATCGTGACCACCAGTTCAAAGCCCCATCTGCACCTACTGCCTGCCGGGGATGGCCTCAAGGTTTCGATGCTCTGCCGTCCCTTTGGCGAAGAAGGCCCTTACTATCGGCCTGGCCAGGGTGGTGAAACAGTCATTACGGAAATTGAAGGGCGACGGGTAAGAACTCAGCGGCTTTTGCAAGAAGAGACCAAGCAAGCCGATGCCGTGATCACAGCCTGCCCTCCCCTCGCCCATGAGCCCGACAACGACAACGACAACGAATGGGTTCTCGACGAGCCTGTTCAATGCCTAGAGTTGCTGAGCGAACTACAGGAGCTGAGTGAACAAGTCACCGTGGAATGGCCCCAGGGCGAAAAGCTGCGCGTCACCCGTCAGGCCGAACTCAACAGCCTCAACATGCGCCTGCAAAGCAAAGGCGACTGGTTTGAAGCCAGCGGTGAAATCCAGCTCGAAAACGACCAAGTCATCGATATGCAGCGGGTGCTTGCCCTGCTAAGCCAGTCCCAGGGACGCTTCGTGGAGCTAGACGATGGCCAATTCCTCGCCCTAAGCGAGACCTTCCGCCAACGTCTGGAAGAGCTTTGCGCCTTCTCAGAAATGAGCAAAAAGGGCCTGCGGGTTAATCCCCTGGCCAGTAGCGCCATGGAGGACTGGATTGACGATATCGGCGACCTCCAGGCTGACCAAGAATGGCATGAAAACCTCAAGCGCATCCGAGAGCTAGACGACATTCAGCCCGAAGTGCCCTCCACGCTCCAAGCCGAGCTGCGAGACTACCAGATCGACGGCTTCCAATGGCTCGCGCGCCTGGCCCACTGGGGCGTGGGGGCCTGCCTTGCCGATGACATGGGCCTGGGCAAGACCCTGCAATCCCTGGCCTTGATTCTGACGCGGGCCCCCCAAGGGCCAACCCTAGTTGTTGCCCCAACTTCCGTGGGGTTCAACTGGATTGCCGAAGCTCAGAAGTTTGCCCCAACGCTAACCCCTATTGCCCTAGGCAGCGGCAACCGCAAGAAAATCATCCAGGGGCTCAAGCCTTTTGATCTGCTCATCTGCACCTACGGGTTGCTGCAACAACCTTCTGTGTCAGAGCAGCTCGCCGAAGTGCCATGGCAAACCATCGTCCTCGACGAAGCCCAAGCCATTAAAAACGCCAACACCAAGCGCTCCAAAGCCGCCATGCAGCTCCAGGCAGGCTTCAAAATCCTCACAACAGGCACCCCCATCGAAAACCACCTAGGAGAACTGTGGAACCTGTTCCGCTTTATCAACCCCGGTCTACTCGGCTCCCTAGACAAATTCAACCAGCGCTTCGCCGCCCCCATCGAGCGCTACCAGGACCAGGATGCGAGAAAACGTCTCAAAAAGCTGATCCAGCCCTTCATCCTCCGCCGCACCAAAACCCAAGTCCTCTCCGAGCTACCTTCCCGCACGGAAATCGTGCTCAACGTGGAGCTAAGCAAGGCCGAAATGACCCTCTATGAGGCCATGCGTCGAGAAGCCCTTAGTCGCCTCTCCGAAAAAGACGGCCCGCCGGGACAGCAGAGCCTGCAAGTGCTGGCCGAAATCATGAAGCTGCGGCGGCTGTGCTGCAACCCTCGCCTGGTCATGCCCGACACGACCTTCGGCAGCGCCAAGCTAGATGCCTTCCGCGAGGTCCTAGCTGAGCTATTGGAAAACAAACACAAGGCCCTAGTCTTCAGCCAGTTCGTCGATCACCTTGCCATCCTGCGGGAGCACCTGGAGGAGCAAGGCATTGCTTATCAATACCTGGACGGCAGCACCCCCCAGAAGCAGCGAAAAAAACGGGTCGATGCCTTCCAAGCGGGTGAGGGTGACGTATTCTTGATCAGCCTAAAAGCAGGGGGCACCGGCCTCAACCTCACCGCCGCCGACTACGTCATCCACATGGACCCCTGGTGGAACCCCGCCGTGGAAGACCAGGCCTCGGACCGGTCTCACCGCATGGGGCAAAAGCGTCCGGTGACGATTTATCGCCTGGTGACCCAAGGAACAATTGAAGAGAAGATTGTGGAGTTGCATCAGCAAAAGCGCGACTTGGCCGATAGCCTTCTAGAAGGAACGGAGTCCAGCAGTAAGATGTCCACAAACGATCTGCTGAAGCTGATTCAGGAAAGCTAACATCACAATGAATCCAATGCTCTGGAGCCACTCCAATGGCTTACGGCGACTGCACCCAAGCCAAGCTTGAAGCTAATTTCAGCCTGCGTTTTTCCCAGACCTCCAGCTTGATTGCAGGAGTGGAGGCGATCGCCACCAGCGACGATCTGCAACAAACGATGTAGCGTAACCTGCCCCTGGCTACGGCAATTAACACCGAAACAACTCGCTCTGAACTACTGATTGCGCCAGTTCTCGTTGAACTGAAAACCCTATTCCCCAGCATCAGCTTCTTTTCTGGTACAGAATTCAATGTAGATGCCTCTCAGGGACTCAATGGGTACTGCGATTTTCTGATTTCCCGCGACCAGCTCAACATTAAGGCTCCCGTAGCGATTATCTTTGAAGCCAAACGCGAAGATTTGAACGCAGCCATTCCCCAGTACTCCGCAGCCATGGTGGCAGCCCAGCAGTTTAACCAGGCCCATGGTGTTGTGGAGCTAGCCAGCCATTTACGGGGTAGTGACGACAAGCTCAGCATGGCGCTTCTTAAAGCTCAAAAAGCACCATGTGACGCTGGATTTGAATGAGGTTGATTTGAATCCACTGGATCAGCTCATGGGGAGTCTCGTCGCGTTGCTTCAGTTAGAGCCGCTGGCGATCGCTGAGGAACGAGGATTATTAGACTAGACTTTAAGGTTTTAAATGGCTCTCTAGGAACTGCATAAACTAGCTATTTTCATCATGTTCACAGCAGCCAAGTACTGATTCAACAGGCTAGCCCGATCGCAAGCAAAATATTGAGAGAGACAACAGAAGCCTGCCGCTGCTGCGCTTGGGCGAGAAGATTCGTCCATAGACCCGTCGAACAGTCAGTCGCTTTAAGAGAAAGGCTGCTCTAGATCAGTCCTCTTGCTGACAGATGCACGTTGAAACCATTCTTGCCCCACTTGATATTGGCCTAATTTTTGGTGGCTTTCCCCTAGTAAAGTAGCTATCGAAACAATCTTCAGAGACTGGGTTTCGGGTAACAAGAGTTGCCAAGCTTGGG
>CALIGI010000213.1 GCA_938021205.1 uncultured Pseudanabaenaceae cyanobacterium | reverse complement strand
GGCTGACGTCGAGGTAGAGCCCGAGGCCCTCGTGGTAGTAGAGCCAGTCTTGATAGCGTTGCCAGAGCGCAGCTGCATTCATGGGGTTTCTAAAGTCCTGCAATGGAGAGCCAAAGACCAGGAATGCCTGGTGCGTTTTTTCATTTGGGTTGTGTTCAACCCGTTCCTCACCAATGGTTCGGAAGCGGGCAGTCCTAACCGAGGGATAGGAAGCGGGGGCTCCTAACCGAGTTTAGGAAGTGGGCTGTTCCATCATCGCCTGCTACGGAAAGACTGTAGCTGGGCAATAACTGCTTTCAGGGATGGAACTACATCTATACCAGCCTATCCCAGTGATGACTAGGGATAGGGCGAATATAGACATTTATGAGAATCGATAGATTCTATCTAGAGGATTAGTTCTCGCCGACGTCCTTGCCGTTCGTCTGCAACAATCTGTGAGATTTCTCTAGATATTAGTTAGCTGTCCTAGAGAAAGACTGCTCTAGAGCCCAGCTCAGGCTACCCAGGGATTTACCCAAAGACATCGTTTGCCAAGGAGGAGCCAGGGGGGAAGTTCCTGGATAAAGTTCCTCGGTAAATCTTTAGGGCGAGGCCTTTTGATAGGCTGAGGGCCGGTGGATTTTCCCGTTCGCCGGATGAGCAACCAGAGAAATTGATGAAGTTAACCATTTCTGTAGATGGTGATCCCGCTGCGATCGAAGGTGTGCTGCACCGCATTCGCGAACATCTGCGCAATGGCGTGGCGGTGAATTTCAAGTCTGCGATTCAGCCCGAAAGCTCTATGGGCGTGGAGGGGTTCATTGATTTGCGGGCGACGGAGACGGAGCTGGGCCATTGGAAGGCTGGGCTCGATTTGCTGGAGCAGTCTCGGGCTAAAGGCCTGGTGGGTCAGGCGGCAGTGGATTGGATTAAGCAGGAAGTCAAAGGGATGGATTTGACTGAGGAGAAGATGTTACCTATTTTTGTTCAGCTCTACACGATGTTGAAGGATGCTGAGTAAGGAAAAGTAGAAAATTAAACCTTCCCTCTTCTGTAAGGGCTCTTTGAGGGGGATCGGCTGTTTGGCTTGCCGCAGCTACATCCCCCCAGCCTCCTTAGCAATGGGGAGCGAGTCAAATCACGGGATTAATCAATCCTCGTTCCTACGCGGTATTGCAGTAGCCAGTGCCACGTTGAGCTGGGTCGTTATAGGCAGAGCTGACGAGGGTCTACCCAATTAGTGCTAGCTAGCGATATATTGTTATGGCTCTGGACTACTGAGCAAACATCTGGAGAGATGGCAGAGTGGTCGAATGCGCTCGACTTGAAATCGAGTGTACCGAAAGGTACCGTGGGTTCGAATCCCACTCTCTCCGTTTACTTGAAGGTTTGTTGGCCCGCCTCTAAGACGGTTTAAACGCAAGCGGTGGGTAAAGCATTGTGACTTCGCCCACCGCTTGAGATTCAATAAAATTAGCGAAATGCTTCGCCCCTTTGAGATTGTGCTGCTCTGGTGACTATCCCAAGACCTGAGGCAATTCCAGCACGGGATGAAAGAAGAAAGCTAGGCCGAGAATGGCATAGGTCGCCAGTAGCAGCGTTCCCTCCAGCCAGTTGGATTTGCCATCGCTGCTAATCGAGTTCGTAATCAGCACGGCCACCACGACTGCCACCAGCTCAAACGGGTTGAAATCCAAGTCCATGGGCTGGCCAATCAACCAGCCGATGATGACTAAGACGGGAGCCACAAAAAGCGCAATCTGCATGCTGGAGCCCACCGCCACCGCCAGAGATAGGTCCATCTTGTCCTTCATTGCTACGGTCACAGCCGTGGCATGTTCCGCTGCATTGCCGATAATGGGTAGCAAAATTACACCGGTAAACAGAGGCGTGAGACCTAGGCTTTCCGTCGCAGCTTCGAGGGAGCCCACCAGCAGCTCAGACATGATTGCCACCAGCACCGTCGCTGCCAATAAAATGCCGCCCCAGAGGTAAATATTGGGCTTCTCGTGATGTTCTTCTGATTCGCCATGGTTCTCGCGGTCAGCCTCACCCCCATGGCCTCCTTCCAACTCTGCCGTACCCACTTCATAGAGATAGCTGTGGGTCTTCATGGAGAACAGCAGAGTGAGGCCATAGACTCCAATCAGCACCGCAGCGACTGCCACGGACAGGATTTGTAAGGTGTCTTCGCCAATGCCCGTGGAAGTGTATTGCACCGCCGTGGGGATCAATATGGCAATTACCGCCAGGTTCATGGCGGAGGCATTGAGGCGGGCAGCGGTGGGTTTGAAGGATTGCTCCTTAAAGCGCAGACCCCCTAAAAGCATGGCCAGGCCGGTCACGAGGAGCAAGTTGCCGATGATGGAGCCGGTAATACTGGCCTTGACCACATCAATCAAGCCCGCTCGCAGGGCAATGATGGCGATGATCAGCTCCGTTGCGTTACCAAACGTTGCATTCATCAGACCTCCCAGGGAGGGACCCACGACCACGGCAATTTCTTCTGTAGCCATGCCCATCCAGCCCGCCAAGGGAATGATGGCCAAGCCCGCTGTGATAAAGACGATGCTCTCTCCCCAGCCCATCACTTCCGCAGCGATGGAGACTGGAATAAAGAGCAGTAAAGCAAGCAGAAACGGGTTTTTCACGGGCTTGACGATGGGAAGGTGGACGGGACAGGATGCGATCCCCAGCGAAAGGACCAAAGCAGCGCTAGGCTAGGGTTAGAGCAACTTTTGAATCGAACTATTTCGACTCTGTAATAATGGCAGACCAAAACTGCTCAGAATTATTAAGCAGTAGATGCCAGAGCTGGAAAGATGTGCGAAATTTAGCGTGGGATTGACTGGCATTGCTGCTTAAATGCAAGCCAAAAACACAGGCCTCAGCAGTTTTTCTCCTGCGGCATGTTAATTGGGCTTTTGGCATTGTTGCATCGGCAGTCGCTAATTTCTAGCCTGGGAGCGATGTGGCTATTTAGTCCCAATTCGCTCTAATTCAACTAGAGGTTGCTTAGTTGGATAGGTCCCCAGCTCTCCAATTATTCCCAATTTGAGTCATCCAGCGCGAAGGCTGTCTCCCCCTTCGTCTCCAGGCTGTTACTGAATATTTTGCATTTCTATATCATGCCTAGGTTTCGCCACCTTTATTCTCCCCTGGCCTAGCAACCAATGCTTTCTCCCAGTCTTGGGAGCTGCGGTGCCATCCTTCTACCCATCTTGAACCAGGTCTGGGATCACGTTTTCCCTAGGCTCTACCGCATTTAGCGGATGTGAGTCCGAACGGGAAATTCAAGGTGCTTAAGCAACGTCATGCTTGCCTTCTGATCCCCAAGATCATTCTCCCCAGGCTATTCCTGGGCAACTCCTCCATGACGACCTCCCGCCGCCTAACCGCTGAACAGTCCACTTCTGACAGTTCCCATGTCTCTCGTTTGGATTCAGCTCAGGGGGTCTACATCACGGTCCATGGACATTTTTATCAGCCTCCCAGAGAGAATCCTTACCTGGAGAAGATTGAGCGGCAGCCGGGGGCGGCACCGTTCCATAACTGGAATGCTCGCATCAATGCGGAAAGCTATCGACCCAATGCCTTTGCTCGGGTCTGTGACGATCGCGGTGACATCGTAGAAATCGTCAATAATTTCGAGTATTTCAGTTTCAACATTGGCCCCACGCTGCTGAACTGGTTGCGGGAGCATGATCCCGCAGTTTATGAACGCATCCGGGCTGGGGATCGAGCCAGTGAGTCGCGGCTGGGGAAGGGGAATGCGATCGCCCAGGTCTACAACCACATCATTTTGCCCCTAGCCAATGAGCGGGATAAGCGCACTCAAATCCGTTGGGGCAAGGCCGACTTCCGCCGCCACTTTGGCCGCGACCCTGAGGGCATGTGGCTTGCGGAGACCGCTGTGGATCTGTCCACAGTGGAGGCGCTAATTGATGAAGGCATTCGCTTCATTATCCTGGCACCTTCCCAAGCCAAGGCTTGTCGACCCATGGCGGATGGAGCTGATGGACAAGCTGACTGGCAGGATGTGGGCGAGAGCCAGATCGATCCCCGTCGCCCCTATCGTTGCCGGGGTACCCATGGCCATTTGGATATCTTTTTCTACGATGGCCCCATTTCAAGCTCCATGGGATTTGATGATGTGCTGGCGAGCTCCGGTGCCTTGGCCCATCGGCTAGGACAAGCCGTTGATCTCGGTGAAGACCAGGGTGAGGAATTGGGAGGCCTGCCGCCCGCCCAGTTGATTTCTGTGGCGACCGATGGCGAAACCTTCGGCCACCACAAGAAAGGCACGGAGAAATGTCTGGCCTATGCGTTTGTCCAGGAATTCCCCCGGCGGGATTGGACGGTGACGAACTATGCCCACTACCTCCAGATCAATCCCCCAACCTGGGAGGTGCGGCTTAAGCCTGTGACGGCTTGGAGCTGTGCCCATGGTGTGGGTCGTTGGAAGAGCGATTGCGGTTGTGCTCAGTCACCGGGATACAACCAGCAATGGCGGGAGCCCCTGCGCAATAGCCTGGATTGGCTGCGGGATCAGCTTGGCAAGCTCTACGAAGAGGAAGCTGGTATTTTGTTGAGTTCGCCCTGGGCGGCTCGCGATGCCTATGTGGATGTGATTCACGATCGCAGTCAAGTGAACCCATTCTTAGATCAGGTGGGTCGCCACCCACTCTCTTCTACGGAGCGGAGCCGGGTGCTTTGTCTGCTGGAAATGCAGCGCCATGCGTTGCTGATGTACACCAGCTGCGGTTGGTTCTTTGAGGAAATATCGCGCCCTGAGGGCATCCAAATTCTGCGTTATGCGGCGCGAGCGATGGAGTTGGCCCACGGGGTGAGCGGTTCTGATCTGGAGCCCGAGTTTATGGCCCGCTTGGCCCAGGCTCCCAGCAATCTGGCGGAATATGAGAATGGGGCTGACCTGTACCGCAAGAAGGTCCAGCCCAGCCGAGTGTCCATGGCCCAAATTGTGGCTCACCATGCCATGGATGGGATGAATAATCGCTGGCCTAGCATGGCAAATCAAGTGCCGGGGGCTTTGTCTTCCCTGTCCAATAGCACCCAGCAGCGCTATTGCTATGACATTGAGACCTTGGATGAGCAGCGCCAGTGGTTGGGCTCGACCAGGTTGGCAGTGGGGCAGTTGAAGGTGCGATCACAGCTCACCCAAGAATCCGGTCGCTATGTCTTCGCGGTACTCCACACGGGCGGTCTGGATTTCTATTGCCGGGTGATGCCTTGGGGGGATGGCTTGCCCTATGAGGCGAAGTACCAACATTTGAAGCAGCAACTGTTGGCGGTGGATTTGGGCAATTTGTCCCAGTTGGTGTTGACGCTGGCTCAGGCTTTGGACAAGGGAGAGGCGTTTGATCTCTCGGATCTGTTTGGCGAGGAGCGTCAGCGGATTATGGCGAGTTTGTCCCGGCAGACGTCGCGGCAGTTGGATCAGTTGTATGGGCAGGTGTATCGCGATAATGCGGCGTTGTTGATGGCATTCCGGCGGGATGGCAATGATGCTCCGCTGGAGTTGATTGTGGCGGCGCAGGTGGCCTTGACTCAGCAGGTGCGCAATGGGGTGCGGGCGATGGTGAGGGATTGGCAGGCGCGATCGCAGCTATCTCCGGTGGGCCTTAGCCAGCTCGCAAATCTGGAAGGGACGGCATCAACGGTGGCGCAGTTGGGCTGTGAGCTGACGGCACCCGATTTACCGGTGATGGTGGCGGAGTTGTTGGCGCTGTTGATGGATCCGATGGTGAAGGCTTGGAGTGGCGATGACGATGAGTCTTTCGCGGCTGAGGTGCATTTGCAGCCATTTGTGAGGCTGTTATTGTTGAGTCAGCAACAGCTAGGGCTGGTGTTGAATGTGGAGCCTTTGCAGGAGCGGTTGTTTGAGGTGCTTCAGTTGCGATCGGTGAGTCGTTGGTCTAAGCCAATGCGGGATTTGGCGAGGGCTTTGGGGCTGGCAGTGCCGCACAGCTTTGGTTGAGGTGGGGCGCAAATCTAGGAGAGTCAGATTATTTCTGCCTCCTAACTTGAGTTCGATAGCCCCCAATCCTCCTTCCCCCCAAGTGTGGGAGCGGGGGGAAACATCCCACACCACGGTTTTGTGTTCGGCTCCCCTTCTCCCTGAATTGGGGGGCAAAGGCTGAGAGACTGGGGCCACAAACATGGTCGAACTCACATTCAATTAGATCTTCACAACTTGCAAATTCCAATGGACCCAGCAAGCTGCAGATTGGGCCGATCGCAAATAGGGCGGCACTCTCAACACATCCATCACGCGGGTCTGGGAGCAGCAGCGCTTGAGCAGCAAAATCGGCTCCTCCCAACCGGTAATCTCTAGCTGAATCAAACTGCTATGGTTCCAGTCATCGAGAACCTCACCTTCCAGCTCCTGGACCAATCGGCCATAGCCCACGCCTTCCATCAAGACCTGCTTCAAGAGTAGATCTGGCTCCTCAGCGATCCAGCGGGCCTGCCATTGGCGGGGATGGAGGCGACCGTAATGCTCCGGCAGACGGACTCCAGCATTGGCGTAGAGGGAGAAGCCATCACTGAAGGCAAGGCCCACTTCGCCTTCGCCATGGAGTTGGCCTTGGCTGTTGAGACGAAGCTGGCGGGGGCGATCACTCACAAAGCAAATGCCTTCGTAGGGCAACAGCCAGCCGCAATGCTGAGCCACTGCACTCAAGGCTTTCCAGGCTTGATGGTTGTAATCACAACCTAAGACCTCCAGGGCAAACGCCTCCACTGCTAGAGATTCCAGCCACAGCTCTGGCTTTACAGCGGCTTGCCACAGCTTGGCTTGGCCGGGATGGTTGCGCTCCAGTTGTTCGAGGAGCTGAGCGGTATAGGGGACTTCTAATAAGGGATTGCGGAGGGATTCTTCCAGGGCCATTTGCACGGGCCAACTGATCTGGGCCTTGATGGATTGGGTGAAGCGATCGCGTTCTACTTCGAGGCGATTTCCCAAAAATGTGCCCCAACGTTCCAAAGGAACCGCTGCAAAATCCATGGAAACGGGACTTTCTCCCCAAACGACGAGGGGGGCAGCCAGACCCATGAGTTGATAGGTCTCTCGAATGGCAGCACAGGTCTGGGCAAAGTTCACGGGCTGGGTGGAATGGAGCAATGATAGGGCTCCCTGGCGATAGAGCGGCAGGGACTGTTGCTGGCAGGCGGTCAACGACAAAACCGTGGAAGTTGTCATAAATAACGTTCGCGATGGTGACGGGAAAGTCGTGTCAGGAGAATTCAGTGAAACCCGATTCCCAATCGTTGCTCTGTAGGGGCGAACAGCGGTTCGCCCGCCAAGGATTAGGAAGTACAGCAATTCGGATTGGGTCTCAGATGAGGCATTAGCGATGTTTGTGGCCCAAGAAGCCGCGCTGCCCAGCCTGTTGGATGACCGAGGCGGAGGCTTTGGAGCCAGGGTGATGTTGAGCCCCCCGACGGCCGGAACCGCGAGCGAGGTGGGCTGGGGCCAAGGAACGGGATGGCATGGGCTTGGGGGCAGTGAGACGTTTGCCATGGCGCTCTGGGCGTTTGCCATGGCTCCTGAAACGACCTTGGGGGCGACCTGGGAGAGTAGAGCGAGGGCTGAGAAAGGCACCCTGGGCGCGGAAATCGGAATAACGGCAGGGGAAACGGTGGCCGCTCCTAAGGAACGACCGAAAAACACTTGCCATGGAGGAAAAGCTGTAAGGGGCTGTAAGGGAGTTAGCAGTAAGCCCACTGGGAGCGGAAAGCCGGTGAAGATCACGAGCGAGCGACTTTCTGGCGATGCGGGTTTTAGATTGCTATAGTGTTAATAGATTGAAAACTGTAGTTTGCTTTCTTGAATACTAATATATCCATTACGCGAGCAATTTGCAACCCAAAACAGCAAAAAATGACAACCATAGTTGTCAAAAAATAAGCGCTGAGGGAGGCGTAGCCGATTTAGGCTTTGCTAAACAGGTGCGCGATCGCCGCCGTCAGGAAGGGCTCAGCCAAGCGGCCCTTGCTGAACAGGTGGGCATTTCCCGCAATTACCTCTCCCAGATAGAACGGGGCAAAGCGACGAATCTGTCTTGGCAGGTGCGTCAATCCCTGGTGGACCTGCTGGGCATCGCTGCCACTAGCTCTCCCGCGAGTACCACAGCGACATCCCTGCCGGAAGGACTGGCAGCCTTTGCCGAGAAAGCCCAGCTGCCCCAGGACGATGTGCTGATGCTGGCGGGGCTAAAGTACCGTGGCAAACAGCCGACGACGCCCGATAAGTGGGAACTGCTTTACAACGTCATTAAAATGACCGTTGATACTTAAGCCTTTTCCAATTGCCGATCCGGGCTGCTTCTGTTTCCATGCCCTATCGCCATCCCGGCTATGCCTTCCTTGAGCATCACGGTCCCCTCAGTGGCGAGGCGGATGTGGAAGTCTATGGCAATTTTTTGCGTCAGTCGGCCCAGCTCGACGACGATCGCCCTCCGGTTTCCCTAGAGCGTATTTACACCTGCTTCGGCATTCCCATTCCCCGCCAGGCCCCCCTTCAAGATCAGCAGGGCATTTTGGTGGATGGCGACAGCGGCTTGATTTTGATTAAGGAAGATGACCCCCTCGTGCGGCGGCGCTTTACGGAGGGCCATGAGCTGATGGAGTTGTTGTTTGACGCGCATTATCAGCAGGAAGGGTTGCTCCGGTCGACCGCGCCCCAGCGGGGGGGATTCAATCCTGAGGGGGCCTATAAGGAACGATTGTGCGATCGCGGAGCTGCCGCATTACTCATGCCGGAACAGTCCTTCCGGGCGCGCTTGCAAATGCTCAGCATGTCGTTGCAGACGGGGCGAGCTTTGGCGAAGGATTACCAGACTTCCCTGGTAGCAACGCTGCTGCGGATGGTGCAACTCAGTGGTGGTGCCCATGCCTTGGTGATGTGGCGCTTGGGTTGGGCAACGGCGGCTGAGAAGGCGAAGGGAAGTGAGCCGCCGCTGTTGAGGCCGGGTTGGCAGGCGTTTAGTGGGGGGTGGTCTGTGGGGCGGTTAGGGCAAGAGCAGGTGGCGGGGCCGGGGTCGGTGGTGGCGATCGCGCCGCAGTTAGGCCAGCCGCTTACTGGGACGGAGGGGGTGATGGTGGGTGGTGCTGAGCGGCGGTGTCATTTGGAGGTGTTGCCGTTGCGTGGGGGGCAGCAGCAGTGTGTGTTGGCGTTGATGCATTTGTTGAAGTAGCTTTTTGGGGGAGCTGTTGAGCTTGGCTTTTTATGAGGCAAGCGGGCAAGTCAAACAGCCATGAGGCAAGTCGACAGCCATGAGGCAAGTCGACAGCCATGAGGCAAGTCGACAGCCATGAGGGCCAGCCCTCAAACTCCTGCCAGATGGGACGAAGCGTCCCCTATGGATCACCCCTCCTACAGCGGTGTCAAAGTATGGAAATACTTTGTGGGGCGGCCTTTTGGTTTGGGGATTTGCAGTGTCAGTCTGGGCTTGTTGGTCTGATGGGTTGCTGCTGGCGCAGTCGAAGTATGGCTTGTGAAAACCAATGAAATTTCAATTGAAGCGTTGGTTTCTGGGCTAAGCGCACATCTCCATACCACTTCGCCCCAACAACCAAAGCTCGACTGCGAAGCAGCTGCTCCATAGTCCAACTAATCCCAAAGTACGCCGCCCATAGTGAATCTAAAAGGCCGCTCCACCATAAACATTCACCCGCTCACCCAAGCTTGGGGGGTACCCGTAGGGGCGACCTTCGTCCCCTGGGTGGGAGTTTGAGGGCTGGCCCTCATGGCTGTGCATTTGCCTCTTTTGGCTGTGGGGCTTGCCTCTTTTGGCTGCGGGATTTGCCTCTTTGGGCTGCGGGACTTGCCTCTTGCAACGGGGCTTCAATTCCATCATTAGGCATCCAACACGACTACGGACATGGCAGTGCCAATGTCCCTACGTCTCAACGCGCCATCCCTACCTTTTCCCCCGATACCACCGCGCCAAAATCTCTGGCGAAAATCCCAAAAAATATCCCAAAATCATTCCCTGATTTACCAACGTCGTCCGCCCAACCCCTAAACTTTGCCAACGCCGACCAGATGTAATGACCGCAGCGGGAGCGATCGCCACTTTCCCCTTTTTCTTCAACCGCTGCACCAACTCAAAATCCTCCATAATCGGCAACTCCGCAAAGCCACCCAACGCCTCAAACTGCGATCGCGCCATAAACAACCCCTGATCCCCATAGGGCAAACCAAAGCGTCGCGATCGCTGCCTCACCCCCCACTCCACCCGCCGCAATCCAGCCCCTTC